>CAJQPE010000052.1 GCA_905480125.1 uncultured Flavobacteriales bacterium
TTTTATCGAAAAGAAAATTTATGTTGATTTACATGGTTTGGGTTGACGAGGCAATTGAATTAACTCACAAATTGCTGAAACCGCATGTAAAAAACTTAATAAGAAAAGTAACAGATGATGATGTAAAAAAGCTTTTGGAAATTAGGATGCGCAGGATTACTCGACACGACTCTGATAAGGCTGATGATTTATTAGTGCGTTTGGAGGCAGATATAAAGCAAACTAAAGATTACTTAGCTAACCTAATTGATTTTGCCATAGAATATTTCAAAGAGCTTAAACGTAAATATGGAAAGGGTAAAGATAGAAAAACTGAAATCAAGCAGTTTGACAATATAGTAGCTTCAAAAGTTGCTGTAGCAAATACCAAACTATATGTAGATCGGACCGAAGGATTTATAGGTTATGGATTACGGAAAAATGATTCTGAATTTGTTGCCGATTGTTCGGATATTGATAGCGTAATTATTATTCGAGAAGACGGTACATTAATAGTCAGTAAAATTGCAGCTAAAAATTTTGTTGGTAAAAACATACTGCATGTTGCTGTTTGGAAGAAGAAAGATGAGCGTACTATCTATAATTTAATATATAGAGATGGCGGTACGTCAGGCAAAACCTATATGAAACGGTTTGCTGTTACTTCTATAACTCGAGATAAAGAATATCATTTAGGCAAAGGGACTCCTGGTTCAAAGGTGTTATACTTATCGGCTAATCCAAATGGTGAGGCAGAAACGATACAGGTTATTCTTAGGGCGAAATCAAGCTTAAAAAAATTGAAATTAGATTTGGATTTTAGCGAATTAGCGATAAAAGGTCGAGGAGCTGGTGGAAATATTTTAACAAAGCATGCAGTCAATAAAATATTCATGAAAGATGCAGGCGTTTCAACATTGGGTGCTCGAAAGGTTTGGTATGATGATACCGTTCAGCGCTTAAATTCAGAAGGAAGAGGTGAGCTTTTGGGTGATTTTAAAGCTGAAGATAAAATATTGACAGTTTATCAATCAGGAGCATTCCGTATTTCAGGTTTTGGCTTAAGTACAAGATTTGATGAAGACCTTATCCTTATGGAAAAGTGGAACCCCAAAAAACCACTTTCTGCAGTATATTTAGATGGAGATAAAAAGCAATATTACATCAAACGCTTCTTGATTGAAGGTGCTGACAAAAAAACATTATTCATTACTGAACATGAAAACAGTGTTTTAGAAACTTTATCATCAGACTGGAGGCCCCAATTTCAAATTAATTTCTCCAAAGTAAAAGGAAAAGAAAAAAAATCTGAAATCATTAATGTTGAGGACTTTATATCCATTAAAGGAATTAAAGCTTTAGGTAATAAATTAACAAATCATAAGGTAAAAAGCATTGATACTCTTGAACCTATACCTTATGAAGAATCTCAAGAACATGGGCTTCCTAAAGCTGATAGTGAGCCAACAGAAGAATTGGAAAGTATGTCAGTTAAAGACCAAATACAAGAAACAAGAAAGGTAGCTAAGGGTGAAAAAAAAACAGTGCCAATAAAGCCTTCAAAAAAACTTGAACCAGTTGAGTCAATAACCCCTATAGCAGATTCCCCATCTCAAGAAGTTGAATTTGAAATTAATCATTCGAATACAGACAAGCAGCCTGATAAGACTAAAAAAAAAGAGGATTCAAGAATTAAATTAGAAGATGAAGACGAAGGCCAGCTTGGATTGTTTTAATATTCTTTTGAAACGTTAAGCTACTGCATTCCAGGAAATGCATCCACATTTTCGATCCTTATATCTGGAAATGCATCTACAAACTGAATTTTGAAATCAGGAAATGCTTCTACTTTTTGCCATTTTCCGCAATCATCTGGAAAAGATTCTACCCACTTGACCTTAATGTCAGGGAACGCATCCACTATTTGAACTTTAATGTCTGGAAAAGCATCTACTATTTGGACTTTACCGTACAAGTTTATGTTGTTCCATGAGCAATTGCCATTTTCAATTATATTAGTAATGGCTTTATTTTTGTCGATATTAGTTAGGCTAAAACAAGTTGATTTTTTTTGTTTTGAACTTGTAAAAGAGATAGCCAAGAAAGCAAATAGTGCAAAGAATGTTAAGTGAATTGATACTTTCATTTTACATATATTTTATCAAAGATAAACATATATTAATCAACATATTAAGAGAGATATTAGCACAGTAACCCCATAAATTATATACACCGCTCATCATAGGATAGCAACTGTCAGTATAAAAGTGTTCGGCTTTCGCGCAACAAAAGGCTAACTTGGCTGCAGAAATACACAGTAAATATTTGTTTGTGTATGTCAACTCTGAAATAAATATCTGAAAATGAAAAGAATACTTTCAATTTTATTGGTTGCTGTGGCAGCAAATGGATTCGCCCAATTAAACACAACACAACTTGGAAATCTCAGTTATAGTGAAGATTTGAGCGATATTTGGGGTTGGGTAGATGGCGCAGGAACCGAATATGCTTTAATTGGAGTTTATGATGGTTTTTCGGTAGTAGATCTGAGTAATGTTTCTTCGCCAACAGAAGTGTTTTTTGAGGCAGGTGTTAATTCGATTTGGAGGGATATCAAAACTTGGGATAATCACGCATATGTTACTACTGAAGGTGGTGATGGTTTATTAATAGTCGATCTTAGCACTCTGCCAGGTAATACGAACTTGAATGTAACATATTTTACTGGAATTATTTATCCATTTGAGACATCACATAATCTATATATTGATGAGAATGGCGTAGCATACATATTTGGTGCCGATTATGGTGTGGGGGGTGCAATCATGTTAGACCTAACGCAAGACCCAATGGCTCCGGTTGAACTAGGTGTTTATGATGACTTTTATATGCATGACGGAATGGTTAGAGGTGATACTATGTACGGCTCCCACATTAATGATGGGTTTCAGTCTGTTATAGATGTTTCTAACAAATCGAATGCTATTATGATTGCTAACTGGGCAACACCTAATAATTTCACACATAATTGTTGGGTGTCTGATAATGGAAATTACATTTATACAACGGATGAAAAACAATATGCCTATATTGGTGCATATGATATTTCAGATCTAGGAAATGTTACTGAAGTGGACAGATGGCAATCAAACCCAGGAGCGGGAACTATACCTCATAACACACATTTTTTAAATGATTATATAGTTACGTCCTATTATGCTGATGGTTTGTCAATTATAGATGTTAGTAATCCTACAAACCTTGTTGAGGTTGGTAATTATGACACTTCACCTAATTATACTGGTAATGATGATGGTGGATTTCATGGCGCTTGGGGGACATACCCTTGGTTACCATCTGGTAATATTTTGGTTTCTGACATTGAAGAGGGTCTATTTATTCTTGGTCCTAATTACAAAAGAGCTTGCCGGTTAGAAGGCAATGTATCCGACAGCATTTGTGGTGATAACTTGAATGATGTTGTTGTTGAAATCGTTTCTACATCATACAGTGAATCTACAAATGTAAGTGGAAATTATGCATTTGGAACCCCAACATCGGGAACATACACTATCCAGTTTTCAAAAGCTGGTTACCAAACAAAAACTATTACAGGAGTTGTTTTAGCCAATGGAATTATTACAAATATTGACGTAGAGCTTTACAGTGGTAATACCTTTAATCTTAATGGGGTAGTTTCATCTTCAGGAACAGGAATTGCAAATGCAGAAGTTAACCTTGTTGGTCTATCGGGAGACTATACAATTTCAACAAACAGCTCAGGTGTTTATGGAAAATGTAATGTCGTTGCGGGCACCTATGATGTAATAGTATCTAAATGGGGACATAAAACTTATTGTGAAGCAGGAGTTATTATCCCAACTGCAAATCCTTTAAATTTTGATTTAGAAAAAGCATATTATGATGATTTTGTATCTGATTTGGGGTGGATAGAGTCTGGAAGTGCAAGCACGGGAAATTGGGAGAGGGGTGATCCAATTGGCACGATAGATAATGACGGCAATGAAGCATGCTCAGAAGATGATGCAACAGAAGCTGATTGCGGCAACTCAGCATACGTTACAGGAAATGCTGGTGGGAATGGTTGGGACGATGATATCGATAACGGTACCACAATCATAACTTCTCCTAATATAGATTTATCTGCTTACAATGAGCCTTACATTAGTTTTTACACTTGGTTTATGAACAGCGGAGGGAATAGTGCTCCAAATGATTATATATCTGTATCTATATCCAACGGAACTTCTACTGTAGAGTTAATGAATAGGGACACGAGTGAAGTCATGTCAGTGTGGACATTTCATAACTTTAGATTAAATGATTACATATCTAGCACAAGCAATATGAATGTGATTGTTAAAGCCGCGGACGATGAGCCAGGTAACATTGTTGAAGCGGGTTTTGATGTATTTCAAATCGTAGACTCTGCAGCAACAGAAATTCAAATAAATTCGATTGCAGAATTAGCCAATATGATAGTATTTCCTAATCCTTTTATTAATTCAATCACAGTTGATTTTTCTTCGCCAAACAATATCGATTACATAGTTATTACGGATGTTTTAGGTAAAGAGGTAAGGAAATTGAACGTTATGGGTGACAGGGTTCAAATTCAAATAGAAGTTGAATCTGGAATCTACTTTATTAGTGGTTATTCTGGCTTAGAATTGATTGAAACTGTTCGAGTAATTAAAGAGTAATTAAGATTATCAAAAATTGTATTAAACAGTTATATTTCAGTGTTTTGGTGATGCTTTGAGAATATTATCTACTTTTGTATTAAATAATAAACAATTAAGATATGAGTAACGGTACAGTAAAATTTTTCAATAACGCTAAAGGATTTGGTTTCATCACTCCAGACGAAGGCGAAAAAGATGTGTTTGTTCACATGAATGGAACAATTGATGAAATCAAAGAAGGCGATAAAGTAAGCTACGATGTAGAAGAAAGTCCTAAAGGATTAAACGCAGTGAATGTAAAAGTATCTTAATAGAAAACTTTTAATTTTTTGTATTAAGAAGCCTATCATTTATGATAGGCTTCTTTTGTTTAAATAAGATACATTTTTTTCTGCCTTTAATTATTTCTACCCAAAAAACAGATACGCCATGAAAATTGCAGCAATAATACCTGCTGCATCTGCTATTAGACCGCAAGTAACTGCGTGGCGTGTTTTGCGAATTCCGACCGCACCAAAGTAAACAGCTAAAGTATAAAATGTAGTTTCTGTCGAGCCTTGAAATACACTTGTTAGTCTACCTGTCATAGAATCTGGCCCGTAAGTTTCAATAGCTTCAATCATCATTCCTCTTGCGCCACTGCCGCTTAACGGTTTCATCATTGCAGTAGGTAAGGAGCGAACAACATCTTCATTTAGACCTAGGGTAATAAGTCCTTGCTGTAATAAATCTAAAGCACCACAAGCTCTAAATACGCCTATAGCAACTAACATAGCAACTAAGAAAGGTATAATATTTATGGCAACTTGAAACCCTTCTTTGGCACCTTCAATAAATGTGTCGTAAATGTTAATGTTGTTTCGCACACCTAAGTAGATAAATGAAGTAATTATCGAGAATAAAATAAATCCCCCTCCAAAAGTAGAATACAGCTCTAATTGCAGTTTTGTTAATCCCATGGCGAAATAGATTATCCCTCCTACGATAAATGCAGATCCGCTCATATAGGCTATTATGGTTTTATTAAAAAGGTTTATTTTCTGGAAGATACTTACCGCAATTAGACCTGCAATTGTTGCAAAGTAAGTGGCTAATAAAATTGGTAAGAAAACATCTGCGGGATTTACAGCTCCATTTGCTGCCCGAACTGCCATTACACTAACAGGCACAATAGTAAGCCCGGATGTATTTAATACCAAAAACATAATCTGTGCATTAGATGCTGTGTTATCACTTTTATTTACTTCTTGCAGTTGTTTCATAGCTTTAAGGCCTAATGGAGTCGCAGCATTATCTAAACCTAGCATGTTGGCAGAAAAGTTCATAAGCATAGAACCTGAAGCTGGATGGTTCTTTGGTAAATCTGGAAATAACTTATTGAAAAATGGTCCAACTAATTTAGAGAGAATATTTATTGAACCGCCCGCTTCACCTATTTTCATAATTCCTAACCATAAGGTCATAGCTCCAATTAAGCCGATACAAATAGTAACACTAACTTTACTCATATCGAAAGTACTTTGAATAATGTCTTGAAAAACATGAGAATTGGAAGATTCTAGTATCCATTCCCAAGAAGTTAACTCAAAAATAGAAGCTCTAAAATAATAAGCTAAAGTGCGCAGCAACGCAATTAAAAATGCAATTCCAAAAAAGAAAACGAAGATGTAATGTAACGCCATAAAACGAAGGTGCCCATTCTATTGCTCTGAAATTCAATATATCAAACAAGTTATTAAAAAACCTTAGTCGAAAACCTTTACACCAGCGGTTAGCCAAATACCAAATACCTTATCATATGCATGAACTTGCTGAGTTTCAGTTGAATTAGAAAAAACAGGGTAGCCCCTATTTTTCCATTCAAAAATACCTCCATACAAATTATTTACATCAGTAAATTCGGCATCTATTAACTTTTTTGCAATATTCTCGCTTCGTTTGCCTATTGAACAATACAGCACATATTTTTGGTCTTTATCAAAATCGGCAATGGAACTTAAAGTGAAATTAGAATAACCAACGTTTATAGCATTTTCTAGGTGACTTACTTCAAATTCTTTTGGCTCCCGCGTGTCTAGAATAGTTACATTTTTCATTTCTGAAAGTTCATCAACACTAATTTCGCAAATGGAATGATTAAGCATCAAGTATAACATAGCACTGAACGTCTTAGAATCTACTTTTGAACTTGAAAATTGTTTACTATGCATTCCCATACTGATTGATATTAAGATAAGTAGAACCCAAAATACGATATTTCGAAGTATTTTTTTCATTAATAATCTTTAGCAAATGTATGGCATATCCCATTGGTTGAACCTAGTTCTGTTAATAAAACAGGGTGTTTGTGGATTGTTTTCAGGGCTTTTAGTGGTACATTTGCAAAGAAAATTGCTAAATTATTGTTTATGAGGACTTTTACGCCGGTAAGATTTGTCAATAAAGATGATAAAGAATTTATCAAAGTATTGCGAGAAAGAGTAGATGAGTATTTTACATCTAACAACATCTCAAAAAATGCAGATTATCGTTATTGGATTAAAGTTTTTGGCATGCTAATTATGTACTTTTTACCTCTTAGTGTTATTGCATTTGGTTTATTTTCTAGTACTTGGATGTTTTATTTCCTATGGATTATAACCGGCTTTGGAATTGCAGGAATAGGTCTTGGTGTTATGCATGACGCTAATCACGGTTCTGTTTCGAAAAACATGAAATTGAATATTATGTTAGGTAAATTACTCAATGTTATAGGAGGCGATGCTTTAAATTGGAAGATTCAACATAACGTGTTGCATCATACTTTTACTAATATCGATGGCTATGATGAAGATATTGATCCAGGCGGAACATTGCGTTTTTCTCCTCATCAACCCATGAAAGCGGGCCATAAGTTTCAATTTATCTATGCCTGGTTTTTATATGGTTTAATGACTATTTTTTGGATTACGTTTAAAGACTTTGTTCAATTAGCTAGATACAATAAGAAAGGATTAATCGAAGCAAAAGGAACGACTTATTCAAAAGAATTGGTAAAGATGATATTCAATAAAGTTTTGTATTATATCTATGTTGTAATTATACCATTACTTTTTTTACCTGTTGGGGAAATGGAAAGCGTAAGTATTGGTATGTATATAAGTGGATTTTTATTGGCCCACTTTACTGCAGGTGTAACGTTGGGAGCTGTCTTTCAGCCGGCGCATGTTGTGCCTGAATGCGAATATCCTTTGCCAGATGAAAACTTGTCTATAGAAGGTAATTGGGCTATTCATCAGCTACAGACAACCGCTGATTTCGCTCAAGAAAACCCTATTATTAATTGGTATGTAGGTGGATTGAATTTTCAAATCGAACATCACTTGTTTCCTACTATCAGCCATGTTCATTATAAGCCAATTTCTAAAATAGTTAAGAAAACAGCTGCTGAATTTGGTTTGCCATATTTTACCAACAAAACATTTTTTGGCGCTGTGTTTAATCATGGAAAGATGTTGTACAAATTGGGAAGAGAATAAGTACAAAAGGGTTTGTTAGAGCTAAATTTTTCAAGAATTTTAATTCCATAATTACTTCTTCCAATAATCTTGCTAAAAAGAGTTTTTAATATAACGGCTTATGCGGTTAATCTGAGTTATAAATAATTCAATTTAGATATATTTTCTTTAGTTACCTTTATGCTTAAAGAAAAACACTATGAAAAGAAGATTATTTCTCAACCTTACTGCTTTAGCTTCTTTAGGATTTTTCATACCCAAAAGTATAGCAAAGGAAAATACAGGTCTTAAAAAAGCTAATCTTAAACACGTTAAAAGAAAGCCTGTTATAATTTCTACATGGAATCATGGTTTAGCTGCGAATAAAGCGGCTTGGAAAAAGTTAGAATCAGGCGGTACAGCTTTAGATGCTGTAGAGGCTGGAGTTAAAATTACTGAATCTGATGAAAATAATAGAAGTGTGGGCTTAGGTGGTTTGCCAGACAGAGATGGGAATGTAACACTTGACGCTTGTATCATGAATCACGATAATGAATGCGGGGCAGTGGCTTTTTTACAAGAAATTGAGAATCCGATTTCAGTGGCTCGTAAGGTAATGGAGGAAACTCCGCACGTTTTGATTGTTGGAATAGGGGCTCAGGAGTTTGCTTTGGCGAAAGGTTTTAAAAAGAAGAATTTATTAACTGAGGAGGCTAAAAAAGCTTGGATGGAATGGAAAGAAAAAGCAGACCCAAAAAAGCCCTTGATTAATCATGAAAATCACGATACTATTGGTATGTTGGCAATAGACAAAGAAGGAAACTTATCCGGTGCTTGCACTACCAGTGGTTGGGCCTATAAATTGCCAGGTAGAGTAGGAGATTCCCCAATTATAGGAGCCGGCTTATTTGTAGACAATGAAGTAGGTGCTGCTTGTGCAACAGGTATGGGGGAAGCGGTTATTCGAATAGCAGGTAGTAGTGTCGTGGTTGAACTGATGCGACAAGGACATTCACCAGAAGAAGCTTGTAAAATTGCAGTAAAGCGTATTCAACGAAAGCACAAAAATTTAAAAAATCTACAAGTCGGGTTTTTAGCCTTAAATAAAGATGGCGAAGTAGGTGGATATAGTGTATATGCAGGATTTAACTATGCATTAAAAAATGATGTTACAGAGAAAATGATTGATGCGAACTACGATTTAGAGTGGTAGAACTGTTGACTTAATTTTTTATTATCTTAGTTTTTTTCATATTAATAGAACAAGTTTCCAAAAGAAGTCAACCTATTATTTTTCTTAGCCTCTTATAAATTCGAGTTTGGGTTAGCTTTAGTCTATCCTTGCTTTGTTAAAGCACTTTTAAGGGCATTGTTATTTGCTAGTGTTTTTTGTTGGTAAATCAATGTTATTCCTTTACTAATCGAACTACAGCTTTCCTATTATCTGATTCAATTATCAGTATATAAACTCCAGTTGGTTCTTCTAGTTTTAAGGTCAAAAATTTCTTGTCATTGTATGTTTTTGACAGAATTGATTTTCCATTTAAATTTGCGATAGTAATTATTAAGGTTTTCTGTTTTTCACCTAAGTCAATAGAAAAATAACCATTTGTGGGGTTTGGGTAGATTATAAGATTGTTGTCAAAATTATTTTTAAAAAAACCAGCAGTAGAAATATTTATACAAGAAGAAGTATCGGAACAAGAACCAACCATAACTACAACCGCATAACTTCCATCAGAACTGGCGACATAATTAGCGTTGGTGGCTCCGGAAATTGGAATGTTTCCATTATTGCAGTCTAACCATTGAAAATTTGCTCCAGTTTGGTTAGCAATAATTGTTGTTCCAGATATAGTAGTTGAAGTATCAATTTCGTTTAATACCGTTAGGTTAATTGTAACAATAGAGTCGCAGTTGTTCGGGCCAATATTATTAAATACTTCGGTAGCCCCAGCAACAGAAGAGCTATATGTATTGCCATTTACCATAATACTATCTCCAGCACAAATTGTCTTGTTTATTGTTCCTGATAATGGACTCAATACCGTTAGGTTAATTGTAACAACAGAATCACAGTTGTTCGGGCCAATATTATTAAATACTTCAGTAGCCCCAGCAACAGAAGAGCTATATATATTGCCATTTACCACAATACTATCTCCAGCACAAATTGTCTTGTTTATTGTTCCTGATAATGGACTCAATACCGTTAGGTTAATTGTAACAATAGAATCGCAGTTGTGAGGACCAATATTATTAAATACTTCAGTAGCCCCAGCAACAGAAGAGCTATATATATTGCCATTTACCACAATACTATCTCCATCGCAAATAGTCTGGTTAATTGTACTCGCGAGGTCCGGTAATACGGTGAGTACAGTTTCAATAATGCTGTCGCAACATCCCACAGTAATTGTATCGTAAAATATACCAGATGAAAATTGCCATATTCCGCCATATAGGGAGCTGTCTGAATTGCAAATGGTGGTTGACATACTAGTGAGGGGAATGTTACAAGCAGCTTCAACCCATGAAAGATTCGTTAATGTGATTCCGTTGCTTCCTACGGTAGCATTATTTGTTCCATTTAAAGTGCAGTTCCCTTGTGTGGTTGCAATAGTAGTACCGGCGGATCCACCATTATTATTTAGCGTAATATTAGCGGAAACTGAACTTTGATTGACCCATAAAACACCACCACTTCCTCCACCTCCTGGTCCATTACAATTTGAAGAACCTACATTAGAAACATTCCCTCCGTTGCTACCATTTACATTTACGGTTAAAGAACCTACGTAAGTTGAAACATTGAGTAAAACGGAACCACCTGCGCCACCGCCACCCGCACCATCGCCGGAATTCCCTGAAACTAATTCCCCATTTGCATTAATAGCGTTTCCATTCCCATTAATCGTATTAGCCGAAATAAATACAATTCCACCACCATTAGCACCTGCTGTACCGGTATTTGAATTGTTTTCATGGCCAGCACCTCCTCCTCCGCCTAGAAAAACTTTGTTAAGAGCATTGGAATAGGTATTTAATTTCCCCCCTTCACCCGCAGCAAGCCCTTGGCAGTTAAAAGTTCCTGCTTTAATTCTTTCTCCACCAAACCCACCAAAACTGGCATTTCCACCGCCACCGCCACCTGAATTATGATCGTTTCCACCACCACCACCATTTGCTTGAGCCCCTCTACCTCCGGTTTTACCGGCAATATAGAGAGCTATCCCTTCTCCTTTCATTGCACCTTGACCAGTGGAAATGTTATAATGGTAATCTGTTTCATTTATCAACCAAGAACACGAATAATTTGAATTTGTTATAGACCCTCCTCGAAAACCGACACCTTGTAAATTGATTTCACTATTCATCGTTAGAGTTCCTGAACATTCAAATGCAAGGATTCCACCTGTTAATCCATTCCATGCAGCAGCAGTTAGCGATGCTGTTATTACAGCATCGTTGTAAACGGGAACATTTACCACCTGAACCATCCCGGTAGGATTATATGTTTGTTGAATTCCATTAACGATAATTTCGGTGCTACTAGGAATGCCACAGATCGTATTAAATTCATAATTACCCGCATCGTTTATGTTGGTAATATCTCCAAATCCTGAAGTATTAGTTTCGTTAATAGTTGCTCCTTGCATCTGTATAATTAACAATTTATCCCCCACAGAAAATACAGAAGAGGAAACTACTGTAATAGTATCTCCTGAAATTCCACTAACGCTGGAATAAGTGTTAATTACCCCTGAGATATTAGTGCTTTGTGCCAAGCAGAAAACAGATAGAAAAACTAAAATAATAAAGCAAGAAACATTTTTCATAAGGGTAAGTTTTAAATTAAATAATATTTAATTGGAATAGGATTAAAAAGAACAAACAATTTTTTTCTTCTGTTATCACCCCAATATTAAAAAACTTACCAATCAATAGGGAAATAGTCTTTTAAAAATTTTCCACACCAGTATTTACCCGAATTACTGCCGTCAATTATGGGGTCCATCACTCTTGCTGCTCCATCTACAATGTCTAGTGGAGGCTGAAAGTCATGAGTATCTTGCTTGCGTTTTGATAACTCATCAGGGTCTTCATCCGTTACCCAACCTGTATCAACGGCATTCATGAAAATTCCAGATTTGGCAAGATCAGATGCCGAAGTATGTGTCAGCATGTTAAGAGCTGCCTTAGCCATATTTGTATGAGGATGTCGATCTGCTTTTTTAAAACGATGAAATTTCCCTTCCATAGCGGACACATTGATAATGTGCTTTTTACCTGTATTATCCTTACGCATCAAGTTTGAAAGTCGATTGCATAATACAAAAGGTGCTACGGAATTAACTAATTGAACTTCAACCATTTCAGGCGTTTCAATCTCTCCAAGTTTTAAGCGCCAACTATTGGTTTTGCGTAAATCTACTTGTTGCAAATCGGCATCTAGCTTTCCATCAGGAAAAACCTCTTTTGTTTGTAAGGAATTATCGAAACTATAAGGAATTTGAGATAATTTAGCTGAAGAGCGCAAGCCGACACCAGGTTCTGGATCGTGCCAGGTTGTAGATAATGTGTTGTTTTTTTTGTCAGACGCTACTATGGATAGTGTTTTTAACTCCTGTATACAAGAATCATGGTCAGTTAATACTTCTTGTGCCGCTTTAGGGAGTTTGTTAAAAGGTAATTCTTCATTAGTCATCAGGTGCTGATAAAAACCAGCAGGCCTTCTAACAGTTTGAGCAGCATTATTGATTAAAATATCTAGCCTGCCATATTTTTGTTCTAAGTAATTGCAGAATATTTCAACGCTAGGAATATGTCTTAAATCTAATCCATGGATTTTCAATCGATGTTTCCAGTTTCCAAAATCTTCTTCTTTTGCAAATCTTAATGCAGAGTCATTTGGGAATCTTGTGGTTGAAACAACAGTTGCTCCCGATCTTAAAAGCATCAACGTTATATGATATCCTATTTTTAATCGAGACCCCGTAATTACAGCTATCTGGCCGGTTAAATCTGTTGTTTGGAACCGTTTGGCGTAGTTTAAATCACCACAATCGGTGCACATAGTGTCATAGAAGTGATGAAGTTTCGTGTATATAGCTTTACATACGTAGCAATTTCTTGGTGATTCTAGTTCAGAAGTCTCAATCGAAGGAGCAATCAATTTAGGTGCTTCAAAAACGACCGATTCTCTAGCACTGCGAATACCAGTAGCTTTACGAGCATGTTTATCTCGCTCAATCATTTTGCGTTTTACTGCTTTTTTACTGTCCTTTTTTCGTTTATTGAACTCGGCTCGGTTAGGGCGAGAAAGTTGCCCTGCGGCTTTCATTAATGCGACACGCTGCCCTTCGGGTAATTCGAATATTTGGTTGGTGTTATCGACTAATTTTTCTAAAATAGAAATGCATTGGTTGATTTCATCATTTCTTAAACTATTATCGATTTTTTCTCGCATCAATCAACTTAAATTTAAAAACAAAAGTAAATTAATATTCCATGATGCATATAGCTCTTAGCTCATACCATATTATATTTGAGTAAGATGAAAAATCTCATTATATACATAATTATTCTTTTTCTGTTGTTTAATCAAAACAAATTACTTGCTCAAAAAGGGAAAAAAGAACTTGCCAATAAACACATTGTTCAACTTAAAGAATCTGCAATCATTGTTGTGCTTAATACCGGAAATAATCAAATTAAAGCATATATAGAGACCAATAATACGGATAGAGCAGACAAAATAAAGAAAGAAAATCGCCGCAAGCAATTGGAGCTAATTCAAGTTTTTAAAAAGAATTTTACTTTTTGTAAGGTTTATTTCATTTTTAATTCAGATGTGCAAAAAGCCAAAGCAGGAAACCTCAATGATGTGTTACTTAATGATTCTTTAGAATACGACATCAAATTACAGATTAAGTATTCATCTATTTATTTCTGTAGAATAGGGGATATATATTTTGATACATTTGGCAATGCAATGGATGGTTTAGTGTTGTATGATAGCTCCTATTCAATGTTAAAGAAACCCTTTCCATATTATTTAAGAAGGCACTACTCACTAACTTGCGTTCATCGAGATGATGATGAATTAGTTTTTGATTTTAACAATAAGTTAATTAAGTTCTATAATAAATTATTATAAAGTTATTGAAACAACCGTTATATTCTAAGCAAGTACTAAAATTGACTGGTGCGTCTTCACTTGAAGAAATTGAAATTATCCAATCTTTATGGAGTGGATATGGTAAAATTGCAAGAGTTAAACTATACAACTTTCATCGAAAAACAGCAATTGTTAAACATATTGTTCCACCGAGCAAATCTAATCATCCAAGGGGTTGGAATACAGATAACTCTCATCAAAGAAAGTTAAGATCTTATATGGTGGAAACTAATTGGTACAAAAACTGGACTTCTAAGATAAACAAGAAGTCTCGTATCCCAGAATGTTATGGTGTGGCATCAGCCGGAAACAATCAAATTATTCTTTTGGAAGACTTGGACGCTCGTGGTTTTGATCAAAGAAAATTAACTATCTCATTAACTGAAATAAAAAGTTGTTTAACATGGTTAGCTCATTTTCATGCTATTCATATGGGTAAGTCACCAAATGGGCTTTGGCCAATCGGAACCTATTGGCATTTAGAAACAAGGCCGGATGAATTTAAGTTAATGGCAAAAAGTGCGCTAAAACAAGCGGCAAATCAGATTGATAAAACACTAAATCAATGCAAATTCATGACAATAGTGCACGGAGATGCTAAATTAGCAAATTTCTGTTTTTCAGCAGATGAGTCAAAAGTCGCCGTTCTAGATTTTCAATACGTTGGCGGGGGTTGTGGAATGAAAGATGTAGCTTATTTTTTAGGAAGTTGTTTGTCTGAAAATGAATGTGAAATGCTAGAAGTCGAACTACTCAATTTCTACTTTAAAAGTCTCAAGGAATCAACAATAGGTATTCAAATTGACTTTAACGAACTTGAAAAGGAATGGAGGCAGATGTATCCATTTGCCTGGGCAGATTTTAACCGGTTTTTAATGGGATGGATGCCAAATCATCAAAAATTACACGGTTATAGTGAAAAGATGGTAGAAAAAGCGTTGAAAGAAATTAACTAGAAAACTTATCTATATCTCTTCTATCTTTTTTAGTTGGTCTGCCTTTTAAACCAAGTATTTTTTTTTGTTTATTTGCTAGATTAGTTGCTGAAAGTAAGTCAAGATTTTCACTCAAAGTAATTTCTTTTATGTACTGACCAACTATCTTGGCACCAACTCGGCTCTTAGGAATATCAACTATTTTGAAAGTCCTCCAAATAGGAACTACCTTTATTGAGACAAGCCCGCCAGTAACAGCTGTTTTACTTGGCTTAACAAGCTCATCATTCAATTTGACTTTATCTGAAATACAAATTTTACTGGCCAAACTTCTGGTTTTGGACAACCGCACACACCAAATAAACTTATCAATACGCATATAACTGATTAAGGTCTTTACAAATGTATAGGATTTTGTTATGCTTAGTAGATAATCCTTACCTTCGATTTACTTAAATTTATTTAAAAATGATTAATCCCAGTATCCCAATGACTAATGATCTTTTACGCTAAAAATTATTTTTTTCAAAATAAAAGTAGGGTAGGTGGTGTTTAGTTCGGTTTACATGTATAAATCATTAATAACTAAAACCAACAAAATGAAAAAAACAGTAATTAGCGTATTAGTTTTAGCTGCTGCAGCTCTTACATCGTGTGAAAAAATGGGTATTGACAACCCTAAAAGTATAGGTCAACAAGCTTCTGAAGAGGAAGCAACAGTTCAACTTAAATCTTCTGAGTACGAAAGAAGAGAAGTGAGTTCATTAGAACAAATTGAAGAACATCAAGCTTTCTCTAGTGGAGCAATTGAATATTGGGTTGACGGTGAATTACAATCCGTAGTATCTTTTGATGATGATAAAGTTGAAGTTTATGAGAACGGTGAACTAGTAAGCGAAAGAGAAATGGATCGCGATACAAGAAGATGCGGAAACCATGATGGACCAAGACCAGAAATGGATGGAGACATGGACAAAAAAGGAAAACATAAATTCGGTAAAAAGAAAGGCAAGAAGGGTAAAAAAGGTGATTACGAAAAAGTAATTGTTGAGCCTATCGTAAAAACTAACGATTGTGAATATCCTGTTGCAGGTACAATTGAATTCCTTAAAGAAGGAACTTGGGTTGCTACTATCGATTTTGGTGATGGAACGTGCGATGATCAAGCAACAAAAACAACTGCTGAAGGTGTTTACACATTTAGCATAGACGAGTGGAAAAATAAGTAAGGGTTTATTAAAAGATGCCAAGGTCTCTAGGAAACTAGAGGCCTTTGATTCTTATGACAAGAGAGGAGTTTAAGAGATGTTTTGATATGTATTTTGATTCGATTAGGAATCATATTTACTTTAAATGCAGCGATACAGAATTGGCAACAGATATAGCTCAAGATGTGTTTCTTAAAGTTTGGGAGAAAAGAGAAAGTCTAACCGCCGATAACATTAAATCTCTCCTTTATAAAATGGCTAATGATCAACTGATTTCTCACTTTCGAAGAAATGATGTGGCGAATAAATATGTTGATAACGAGAAATTCCATCTCGAATTTAAGCAACGAGATGCTCATGCAGAGATGGAATACGAGGAACTTAAAGAGACCTATGAAAAGGTGTTAGCTAAGCTCCCAGAAAAACAACGATCTGTATTCTTAATGAGCAGAATGGAAGAACTTACTTATAAAGAAATTGCCGAAAGGTTAGAATTAAGTGTTAAAGCGGTTGAAAAAAGAATGAGTATCGCATTAAATGTATTAAAAGAACAACTATATGTAAAATGACTACTTCTAACAAAAATATCGATAATTCAGAGCATGATATTCTAAAAACATTGAAACCAGTATATGGTAAATCTAAAGACGATGTTTGGAATGCTGTGTTCGGAACTAAATTAGCAAAACCAGAAAGAGAGAATGTAGAGACAAAAGTTTTTCAGCTCAAATGGTTTAAGTTCGCTGCAGCAGCAACAATTGTCATGTGTATTTGCTCTACCTTATTTTGCAAACTGTACACAACCTCCATAGTTGCAAATAAAGGAGAACATCTTGTTCACGAATTACCAGGTGGTTCTGTGGTAACATTAAACGCACAATCAACACTTAGCTACCAACCATATTGGTGGAGTATTAATCGTGAATTAAGCTTTGAAGGTGAAGCGTTTTATGAAGTAGAGAAAGGAAGCTCGTTTATCGTAAATTCTCTCAACGGCATTACCAAAGTCTTAGGTACTAGTTTTAATATTTCTTCGCGATACGACGAGTATCATGTGTATTGTGTTACGGGGAAAGTGAAAGTAATGAATCCGAAGTCTAAAAGTGAAGTTGTAATTACTCCAAATATGAGGGCAATATTAAAAAAAGACTTAAATTTTGAGGTGCTTGATAACGTGAAAATCAATATGCCACAATGGAGAGATAATAAGTTTATGTTTACAGCAGCACCATTAAATAGAGTAATACAAGAAGTTGAGCGTCAATATAATGTTGAAATTGTCAATGAAATTAGCCTATCAGGTAGGTTAAAATACTCAGGATATTTTTCTAAATCTCAATCAGTTGATGAGACACTTAATTTAATTTGTCAAAGTTTTGGTGTTAGCTTTGTGAAACAATCTAACAAAAAGTATATCGTTTCACAGAACTAAGACTTTGCCAGGCTCAATTACTAAAATATTTATTACCTCATTATTGTTAGTTATATCCTGGGCGACAATTGGGCAATCGTTGCATTTACACGTAGATAATGAACCTCTCAATAAAGTGCTGCTTGAATTGCGAGATGCACATGGCGTTCAATTTTCATTCAATGATAAACTTCTAGAAGAATGCTTGATCAGTGATTCCGCAACATATAATAATCCTAAAGAGGCCGTAATTTCACTAGCCAAACGGTGCGATTTTGAATTAGAAATCAAACATAATGTCTTTGTGATTTATGAAAGAAAACCAGAGGAAAGCCCTCCTGAAATAAAAACATCGCATGAATATTCGTTAAGAGGAAAAATAGTAGATATTGAAAGCTTTGAAACTTTGCCTTTTGCGGCCATTCGCATTAATAAAAGCGGTGTTATTTCAGATGTTGACGGTCACTTTACCTACGCTAGTATGGATAGCACAATAGCAATTATGATTTCGTACGTAGGTTACCAAATACTAGATACCATTTTGGTATCCAGCTCAATAATTCATACTCTAAAATTATCACCACAATCAACTAAGCTTAAGGAGGTTGTTGTTTCTTCAGATTCATCTTTAAAACATATATGCGGTACCGTTCCCCCGATGGGAAGTCAAGTGGGTTTATTGAAGTTAAATACTCGTGTTGCCAGTTTACTTCCAGGAAGTAGTGATAATACGATTTTTAATTTGGTACGACTCCAGCCAGGAATACTAGCGGCAGGGGAACAGACTAAAGATTACATAACTTGGGGATCTTATAAAGGACAGACTCAAATTGTTTTTGATGGAATAACCCTATTTAGTGTTAGTGGCGAAAATGACAATATTGGAGCTATAAACCCATTAATGGTTAAGGACATAGAAGTTCACAAAGGTGGTTACAATGTTCATTTAGGTGATAGAGTTGGAGGTCTTGTAAATATTACAGGAACAGATGGGAATTATCAAAAAATTGGAACAAACGTTAAGTTAACTAATGAAACCGTTGCAGGGATATTGAACGTTCCCATCTCTAAAAGATCTTCGATACAAGGAGCATATAGAAAAACATACTATGCTTTCGGAAAATTGATTGGGGATGAGAGCTTAATAAACACCAATTTCACTGATATAAATCTTAAATACTCAGGGGAAGCAAAAAAAGGAAGTTCTTTTTCAATAAGTCTAATTGCAAGCGGAGATAAGCGTGATTTAGATATTATTAAGAATAAGGATTTTAAATTTTATAGTCGTTTTAATTCGCAAATCAAAAATCAATTTGGAGTTGCAGGATATTATGGAAAACACTGGAAAAAAGCCGGAGTAACACACCTTACACTCGCTAGTTCATTTCTAGATTCTAGAATTGTGAACAGGTTATCTTTTATTGACAGAAAAACAGAAGAGACGCTCGGCCCGCAAGGTAAACTGGCAACCAAAAATGAAATATCGGAAACTTCGTTTAAGATAAATCATGTTTTACCTATTACAAGAAACCATAATTTCTCGTTTGGTATTAATCTATTAGAAAATAAAGCATCTTACAGTTTAGATTCTATTAGTGATAACCTTAAGACTAATTGGTCAAACATAAGCAGAGTTACAACCTTCGCAAAAGATAAAATGTTCATCACAAAAAAGTTACACTTTGAACCTGGTCTCAAAATTGATTTACCCATAGGAAGCCCAAAACCATTTATTCAACCACGATTAAATGCGTCATATTTAATAGGTGACGGATGGAGAGTGAATTTGGCTTGGGGAGTTTACAATCAATTTGTTGTCGAAAATACTGCGGTTGATGAATTTGGGAATCAAATATACTTTTGGTCGATAGCTGATGGTTTTAGGACTAACGCTCTTAATGCAGTTCATAAAGCTGGAGGATTGTCCTACAATCACGGAAGACTAAATGTTAATGTAGAGGGGTTTCATAAAGTAACTAACAATCAGAGTCGATATTTTTTCGATTATGAGAACCAAGAAGTGCAGTTTAGCGAGTATGGTATATCTAGAAGTTATGGCCTAGATCTTTTTGTAAAACGCCAATTTTATAAACATGAGTTTTGGTTAGCATATACATTAGGCAGAACAGAAGAGTTCTTTGATTATTTTGAAAGCAAGGAGTATCAGCGAGCGTCTCACGACCAATTACATGAATTAAAATCTGCTCTTCTATTAGATTTTTCGCCAGTTTATGTTTCCTTGAATTATGTATATGGGTCTGGAATTCCAAACATAAGTCAAAGTATTATAGATGAAACAGAGAGGTTTTATAGCAGGCTTGATATTGCCGCGATGTGCCAGCTAAATTTGAAAAAGGTAAAGCTAGAAACGGGAGTATCCATTCTAAATTTGCTAAATACAGCTAATGTTCGGTACAATAATTTTTCAGCTTTTCATGATAGCAACATCGAATACATCGAAGCAACCCCGTTCACCCCAAGCGTATTTTTAAACTTCAAATTCTAGCACAAACTGACTTACCTAATCTAGTAAATAGGTAACAATAATATCGATAAACGGCCTCTATATGAAGTTTCTTAAATGATAAATATCTCCTATAAAAGCATTATGGTCTGTTTTTGAATTTGATAGAAGCAAACATCTTACCGGCAAGAGATCTAGTTTTTGTTCAACTGATACCTCAAATAAATTTATTACTTTAAATACAATAAACGAAGTCAATTTATCTACAAAGACTCTTTTAATAAAAATTACCTGATTACGAAATTGTCCATGAATACAAGTAGTTTTATTTACTTGTTTGTTAACAAGTTGATGAATTGCTTTTTTTTGTTCTATTGCAAATGTTAAATTTGCATTATTCTTTCATTAATGGCTAAGTCAAAAGCCTTTTTATTTAATAAATTGGAAGCAGCTAAAGTTAAATTTACTAGACCTACGTCTGATTTCTTTCCCGTATTAAGGGAAAGAGTTAATGATTATTTCACTGAAAATAATATCAGCAAACATGCTAATTGGGTAATGGTAACAAAAACCATTTCAATATTATTGATTTGGGGAGTGACTTATGGACTAATTTTATCAAATATATTTGTCAGTATGCCATGCCTAATACTGATGCTTTGTGCCATAAATGGTATTTATACTGCTCAAATAGGATTAAATATTGGACACGATGCTGTTCACGGATCTTACTCCTCTAAAATTAAAGTAAACAAATGGTTATCTATAATTTTTAACTTAGCTGGGGCTAATGATTATGTGTGGACCATAACCCATAATATGTTGCACCATACTTACACTAATATTCCAGATCATGATGATGATTTAAATCAGCCAGGAATTATGCGAGTAAGCCCTGATAAAAAATTGAAGTGGATTCACAAGTATCAGCATATTTACGTTTATTTTCTTTATACATTATCTTCTTTAAGCTGGGTGATGATGAAAGACTATAAAAAGTTTTTTGCAAAGAAGCTTGGGGCAGAGGACAATAAAAAACATCCGACAAAGGAATATTTTAGGTTGTTTTTTTATAAAGCGCTTCATTATATAATTGTATTGGTTATACCAATGTTACTTGTTGATTTTACTTGGTATCAAATTTTATTTGGGTTTTATTTTGCCCACATTTTTGAAGGATTAAACTTAGCTTTAGTTTTTCATATGGCGCATTTAGTTGAAGGAACTGATTATCCCGTTCCAAACGTAAAAGGAAGTATTGAGAATTCATTTGCAATCCATCAGATGCATACTACTGCAGATTTTTCAAGAAAAAGCCCAATAGCTAATTGGTTTTGTGGGGGTCTTAATTTTCAGATAGAACATCACTTGTTTCCCCTAATTTGTCACGTGCACTACAAACATCTTTCACCAATTGTAGAGAAAACAGCTAAGGAATTTGGTGTGCCCTTTATTGAAAATAAGACCTTTGCAGGGGCTTTAGCCTCCCACACTAGGTTGTTAAAAAGATTAGGGGGAATAGAACGAGAAAAAAATTATAGTAACTTTGGCTCAATAATATAAGTAAAGAAGAGATTTAATGGGAAAATCACAAGAAACCTTCGGGAAGAAAGAAAAAGAGAAAAAACGTGCAAAAAAACGTAAAGAGAAATTAGAAAAAAAAGAGATGCGCAAAGAAAATAATCAAAAAGGTGCTGCTTTTGAAGATATGATTTCTTATGTTGATGAAAATGGTCACTTGGTTGATACGCCACCAGATCCATCTCTTAAGGCTGAAATTGATGCCGAAGATATTGTAATAGGTATACCTAAGAAAGAAGATTTTGAAGACTTACCTAATGAAGGTAAAGTCGCATTCTTCGATTCGTCAAAAGGATATGGATTTATTAACGATTTGAACTCCGGTGACAAATATTTTGTTCATGTTAGTGGGTTGATTGATGAAATTCAAGAAAATGATAAAGTAACCTACGATTTAGAAAGAGGAGCTAAAGGAATGAATGCTGTTCGGGTTAAGAAAATCTAAGAGATATACATTAAAGTATTGGTTATAAGGAGGTTTTGCCCTCCTTTATTGTTTCTGTTCTGTACTGATGTAGTTGTAAATTACCTCTGCCATTTTAGTTGCAGCACTTTCATTTTTCCTAAACCAAAGTTCAGGTTCAATAAGTTCTAACTCAGATATACATAGTTTATTCGAATTGTCCCAGATGGCATCAATCCTCGCATAGATTGGAACCGGTGAACAACTAATGGCGGTCTTTTCTGCAAATTCAATTTCTTCTTTTGAGGGATTATAATCGTGTAAAGTGCCACCAAAATCATCTTGTACTCTAAAATCTCCAGGTTTTGCTTTTTTCAGTATTGCGTGGCTAAACTTACCTCCAAATACAACAAAAGAAACTTCACCTTTACTAATAACATTGTTTTGAAATTCTTGAAGAAGCATTGCCTCTTCTTGAATCAACTTAAAATATATTTCTTCATAATTTGAAATGTTATTTGCAGATAACCTATATGTATGTCTGGCCGCACCAGAAATTGCTGGTTTAACAATAGCCTCATTCCAACCAGATTCATCGAATAGTGATTGAAGTGTTCTGTGATCTTTTGGTTCTATAAATATAGTAGGGGGTATACTGATGTTTTTTTGTTCTAAATCTTTTAAATAATGCTTGTCAAGACTCCAACGAATTAGACTTCCAGGATTTATAAGTTTTGTTTGTTCGCTCACTTTATTGAGCCAAATATCAAATTCAGAGAATCTTTCGAAATAATCCCAAGTGGATCTGAAAATAATATATTCTGTTGACTCCCAATCAAAATTAGGATTATCCCAGTTAATTCTGTTTACTCTTAATCCCTTTCGAATTAAGGCTTCCTGAATGATTCGGTCTTCATCTAAAACATTTTGAATATACTGGTCTATATGTGTGGGAGACAAGTACCTGTGGTCAGTAAGAATTGTAATATCGAATTCTTTCATTTACTTAAATGCACGGATTAGCAAGTCGCATGTCGATTTTTTTTTCAATTTTCTGAAACAATTGAATCGGGCGATTTGTTCTCCATGAAATATCTTCTAAATTCCCCCCCATTAAAAAAAACTGATCAATACCAACCTTACTCATTTCATCAATTATATGCTCACGAGCGTTTAACATACAAACCCATCCATCTTCGACTTCTTCAATCCATTCTTCATAATAACAATCATCAGAACTATGAAAGTTCAGCACATTTTCGGTTATTAAAATAAATTTATCTACCCCTTCATAAATTAACGGGTCAATAATTTGACGTTTCAATATCATAACATCATTGTATAAGCAGTCATTCCATTCTCCAATGAACTCCATAATACAGTATCCGTCATCATAATCGGTAAATAATATTTTAGCGAAGAGGGTAGTAGAGCCAATATTATCCCATTGAGGGTGAATGAGATGATTATAAATTTGATCGGTATACTTAAGTTCGCTATATTCCTTGCCATAAAATGGAGAACGCTTATCTTCAGATGCAACATAAAGATTTCTCCAATTAAAATATGGCTCAAGTGTATGCATTATTTTATTATCAGCTTTTCTGAATGTTTTTGGTTGTTAGATTCAATAATTACAACGTAAACTCCTTTTGAGTAATTCTTTAAATCAAGGTCTATCTTAGATTTTTCTTTTTCTAAGTATGTTGAAATAATAATTTCTCCTAGAACATTATATATTTCTAAATAAACATTTGAAGCAGTTTGTGAAGACAACTCAAACGTAATGTTTCCGTTAGATGGGTTGGGGTATAATAAAAAATATTTATCATTTTCTTTTTCACTTATTGCCACAGGTGATACATATGCTTGCGCGGAGTTTAAGCAGCCATTTGCATCAGTAACCGTAACAATATACTCACCGCTAGTCAAATCTCCTATGTTTTCTGTAATCTGACCATTGCTCCATAAATAACTGTAAGGCGGAACACCGCCTGTAACACTTGCATATACAGAGCCATCAGATGCGCCAAAAGTAGATTCGTCGGTTCCGCTTGCCGAAACTATTGGTGAACTGCCTATTGTAATTATAGTTTCTGCAGTGTCTGTTCCGTTATTATTGCTGCAAATCAAACCAATATTGAATGTTCCAGAAGTGTTATAAGTAACCGTTGGGTTTTGTCCCGTGGAAGTAGCAGGGGTTCCATTTGCAAAAGTCCAAGCCCATTCGGTTGGTCCATACAAACTTTGATCGTTAAATTGGATCGGACTTCCTTCACAATTATTATTGTTTTCGAAAGATAAATCGGCAACAGGGGCAACATTTGGTGCGATATAATAAATGTTAATGTCATCTATATAAACATTATTTCCGAAGCCCGAGTAGTTTTCAAAACTAAACTGCACTCTTGATTCACCAGCATAACCATCTATATTTAAAGATTCTGTCCGCCAATTACCATCCGTTGGAACAAAAGGTCCTAATTCGTCAAAACCACCATTAGTCGATAAATCATTGTTTCCTTTAGCATAAATCGTTTCCCAAGACAAACCACAATCAGTAGTTGCTTTAACTAATAATGAATCATGATTATTATTGCTATATCTTGCGTATGCGACATTAAAATCCAAGGTGATGGTGCCGCCTATTGCCGGGCTAAAATTGAGAAATGGTGTTAATAGACCATCTCTTTCCCCCACGTGATTATCGGTATAGTTGTCAAAAATAATACTAGTAGTACTATTGCCAAAACCGTTTACATCAGTTGTTGTTTGCCATTCAACTAATCCATCAGGATTATCTAATGACCAATTAGCAGAAGGAAACGCACCTCCTTCATATCCCTCAGTGAGGGGCAAGGATAAAGCGTTTGGTGCAAGAATTTCAAAATACGCAATAGCAGAGTCATTAGTTAAATTTAAATCTGTTGACTGATTTGGGTTAGAGGTCCAAGCTTTTATTTCATGCATTCCTGCTGAAACATTAATGCTAGGAAAAACTAGGACATCTGATGAATTTGTTATAAGCGTTCCTAACCATATTGCGTTTTGAATTATGCCTCCATCCAGCTGATAGCTAATGGTAACCTCAGTTAAGTCTGTAAGTCCTTTGTTTTTAAAAGCGAATTCGGGTATTATTGAATTGTTACAGCTAACTAGACCGTTTGTCGGAGATTCAATAGATAAAAGATTTGCATCAATCGCAACTGAAGGTTGATTTGGGTCATAACCATCTATAGTAGCTGCCCCAGAACTACATCCATCGAGCCAATCAACCAATTGATTATTTGCAGAGCCACCTGCAGCCCAAGAAACATCAAAACGACCGTAGTAATCGTCAATATTGTTTGAACAATTAGCAGTGCCACCATATAATTGACCTATAACTCTTCCATCTTGATTAAACAATGGACTTCCAGACGAACCAGGTTCAGTTGTGCCATCTTCCCAATTAGAAATATGCCAAGTAGCGGCACCACCCCAGGAAGCAGTTGATGCAGGATCATAATCAAAACTAATTTTTTTTACATCTCCACTAGGATGATGAATTGCAATTGAATTTGTTGGAGTAGTACCAGAATTATCCCAACCAGCATAGTAAACATTATAACTCAATGGCGGACTAGAACTAAGCTCTAACAATGCAAAGTCAGAACCCCCATTTTTTGCTAATTGAGTTGCACCAGAAATTGTATAATTGTATGGGCCGTTAACTGATGGTGAACAATCTGGACTATCCCAATTAAACCGAAATACCCAGGTGGATACGCTTCCTCCGAGGCAATGATCGGCTGTTAAGAAGTATGGGGTTTCATCTTCGCAGGTATTGTTTAACAATGCACCAGTGCAATTTTCGTTTCCGTTAACTACAATAACAGCAACAGATCTTATTTGTTTATCCCAAGGCAGGCCTTCAGGACAAATCACGTTATTATTGCAGCTCCCTGAACTTCCAAACCCTTTTTCTATGTTTGGCGAATTCAACAACTTGCGATAGCCATGTGTTACTTTTGAGATATTCAATTGGGCTTCGAATGATACATTTTTCGGCTCAAAATATTCTAGGATAATAGCATCACCTGAAAGCAGGGTAGTTCCTAAATCCATAGTTGCTTTATTGTTTTGATTTGTTAGTGCTCCAAGAACTTCAGATTTATCATCATTGTAAATAAATAGTTTCGCTCCTTCTGGCAAATAATATTTATTAAAGGTTAGATTAATCGTCTTTGCCCCTGGTGATTCGATTCTCAAGCGCCATAATTTTCCTCCTTTCCCTAAATCTTCCCACAGTCCAGAATTTTGGGGATTAATATTAACCATATGGTTGAAACCAAACCGCCAAGGGATGTCTTTCTGAAGATCGTTTACAGCATCTTCTATATCTAAAACATTTTGATCGAAACTAGGCATCATTAAAGTTGGAATTGCTTTATTAATGGATACACCAAGTTTGTTACTAATCGGCTCTCCACCGTAAGAAATTTGAGCTTGAGAGTGGCTAAAAAAAGTAACAAAAAGGCTAAGAATTAATATGTTTTTCATAATATCTAATAAGTATAATTAACTGTATATTCTTGGTTGATAATAAATTGGACGGTATTTTGACCTTCATATTTTAAGTCTTCAATGTTAAACAACACGGTTTCCTGTTTAATTTCTCGACATGCGTCACCGCCAGTATCATGTATCAACATTAAAGGAAGTTTAGGTGGAAGAGATTTCTGATATTGTTGGCAGGTATATAATTTAAATTGGTGTTGTGCACATCCACCACTATATGTAAGGCGGATTTCCAAAATTTCATTTTGAATCAGCAATTCTTCAATCTTAAAGTCTCTGCTTAAATCAAAATCCTTAAAGCTTTCAACTTTTATAATCGCATCAGACTTAATTTCGGATTCAATCTTTTTGTTCTCTGTTGTTTTTTTTATTCCTGCGCAGCCAAATAAAAGAAAAACAAGAGTGAATAAGTTGAATGTAAATTTTAATTTCATAAATGTAAATTTCGTTATTTTTTTAGTAAGAGAAAAGTCTTTGAATCAACAAATCATATATTAATTGGAAAGCTAATGAAATCGAGTAAAATCATTTTTTTTGCAGAAACTTCTCTAGTTCTGCAATCTCATCTCGTAATCGAGCTGCTTCCATAAAGTCGAGTTGTTTACCAGCTTTTTGCATAGCTTTTCTTGTTCGTTCTATTGATTTTGATAAATCTTCTGCAGACATATACCGAACAACAGGATCTGCAGCCAAGCCAAAAGATTCATTTTCTAAATATACTGTTGGTCTTATTTTTTGACCTGGAACTACCGCAGATTGCTTCAGTATATCTTTTTTGTTTTTGGGCAAAGGCATTGGGATTAAACTATTATCTATATTATGCTTAATCTGCTTTTCTCTTCGCCTTTCTGTTTCTTCAATTGTTCGCTGCATTGAGTCAGTAATTTTATCTGCATACATAATCACTTTACCGTTGACATTACGCGCAGCTCGCCCAGTTGTTTGGGTTAATGAACGAGCAGAACGGAGAAAACCTTCTTTATCAGCATCGAGAATTGCAACAAGTGAAACTTCAGGTAAATCTAAGCCCTCCCGAAGAAGATTAATGCCTATTAGTACATCGAATAATCCAAGTCTGAGATCACGTAAAATTTCCACACGTTCAATTGTATCTACATCGGAATGAATATAACGACATTTGATGTTTACGTTCGCCAAGTATTTAGATAATTCTTCTGCCATTCGCTTGGTTAACGTCGTAACTAAAATTCTTTCTTTTATTTCTATTCTTGATTGAATTTGTTCCAGTAAATCATCAATTTGATTGATACTAGGTTTTACTTCAATAATTGGATCTAGCAGTCCAGTTGGGCGAATAATTTGATCAACTAAAACTCCTTCAGATTTTTCTAACTCATAATCTGCAGGAGTTGCACTCAAATATATAGTCTGACCTTGTAACATTTCAAATTCTTCAAACTTTAAGGGCCTATTGTCCATTGCGGCCGGTAATCTGAAACCATATTCGACTAAGTTTTCTTTACGCGAACGATCACCGCCATACATTGCTTTAACTTGCGAAACTGTTACATGGCTCTCATCAATTACTGTAAGAAAATCATCAGCGAAATAATCCAATAAGCAGAATGGTCGTGTTCCTGGTTTTCTGCCATCAAGGTAGCGCGAGTAATTCTCTATTCCCGAGCAATAACCTAGTTCACGCATCATCTCTAAATCATAATTTACACGATCTTCAATTCGTTTAGCTTCTTGCGGTTTCCCAATTTCTTTAAAATACTCTATATGTTTTACTAAATCATCTTGAATAAGATGCATTGCATTTCGCAATGTTTCTTTTGATGTTACATTGAGATTTGCGGGGTAAATGATTACTGAGTCAAAAGTTTCAATTCCTTCATTTGTGATAGGATTAAAAGATTCTATTAGTTCAATT
>CAJQPE010000053.1 GCA_905480125.1 uncultured Flavobacteriales bacterium
AATATTGATTTAACAACTATTACAGAGTTTATACCATTGTTGGTCAATTATTCGTCAGCTGATGCAAAAGTTGGATCGGGATATGCATTGTCTTTCTCAGGGTCAGAATATATTTCCACATCCGTTACAAGTTCCTTTACAGATATAAGTGCAACTGCATGGGTAAAGACAACCAGCGTTAGTTTTATAACGGTTATTGGCGCATCTGAGGGTATCGATGAAAAAATAATTCTCTACATTGAATCAGGTAAAGTAAAGGCGAGATTGACTGATGCGACACCATTGACAAAAATATATGCATCTACGGGCTTAGTTAATGATGGGAACTGGCATCATATTGCATTTACATACGATGCAGCTGGAGATAACTTAAATATTTATATAGATGGTGTTCTAGATACAAATGTTGAAACACCTAATGCAATTTCATTTTCAATGACAACAAACAATATTACTATTGCTTCATTTCCAATTGGAGTAAATAATTTTGATGGAGAAATAGATGAGGTAGGTTTATGGAAAAAGCAGTTGACACAAACAGATGTTCGCACGGATATGTGTAAGAAAATTACTTTTTCTCATGCCTCAGTTTGTGATTTATTGGCTTACTATCGTTTTGATGAAAACTCTGGGACAATACTTAAAGACTGGATTGGATCCAATAATGGAACCTTTGTAGGTTCACCTAATTATGTACTTTCAGGTGCGGCTATTGGTGATGATAGTGATTTTGATTATAACGGAGCTAGCAGTATGGTTAATTTAGCCCACGGAGATGGAGATGATTTTAATGTGAATATTACTTCGGGAGTGCCAAATGGAGTGCAAGTATATAGAGTAGATAATATGCCAAATAGTACTATTGGGATAGAAGGAACTGATAATGATAGATACTTTGGGGTATACATTTCGGGTTCTGGAGCGAATTATACAGGTACGTATAATTATGATGGGCATACATATGGAGTAGCCTCTACGGAAGCAAGTTTGCTCTTATTTGGCCGACAAGATAATTTTGTATCTACTTGGTTAGACGAAACGGCATCTTTAAATACGACAGCAAATACGTTAGAGGTAACCGGAGTTTCTTCTACTTCAAATGAATATATTTTGCATTTGGATAGAGTAATTTGGACAGGGACTACTGATAGCGATTGGGGCACAATAACTAATTGGACGTCCGGCACTGTGCCAGTATCTGCCGATCACATTACGATTCCTGATGTAACGAATAAACCACTATTAGATGCAGATAGGTCGGTTGGCAACGTCTATATTGAAACAAATAGCTCGATTTCTTTAGGGACGAGTACTTTATCTGTAGTAAATAGTTGGAATAATAATGGTACTCTGCTAAGTGGTACTGGAACAATTAGCTTTACCGGTACAGATATTCAAACAATTGATGGAACAAATGATTTTACGAACTTAACAATCAATAATACCTCCGGAGGAGTTACAGTGAGCTCTGGTCAGCAAACAATATCAGGAACACTTACTTTGACAAATGGTTTATTTACAACAAATGATTCTTTATTGTTATCCTCAACATCTACTGGTACAGCGCGTGTTGCTGAAATAACAGGAGGTTCCATTTCAGGAGATGTAACTTGTGAAAGGTACTTGCCATCAAGCAATCAAGCGGGCTGGAGAATACTTGGTTCTCCTATTTCTGGAGTTACTTTAGCAGCTTGGAACGATGACTTCCTAACATCAGGATTCACAGGAAGTGATGATCCTTCATTTAATTGGATATCTTTATATTCCTATAATGAAACAATGGCGGGTGATGCTGATGCAGAAGGCTGGGAAGCACCAACAGCTATTACCGACCCAATAAATGTAGGAGAAGGATATGAGGCTTACATACATAATATTGATACTACTATTGACGTAACAGGTCCATTGAACACTGGAGATATTAGCTTAAACGTGAGTTATACAAATAGTGGTTCGGCTACTGATGATGGCTGGACTTTAGTAGCGAACCCCTATATGTCTACCATTGATTGGGACGATGCTGATTGGGTTAAAACGAAAATGAATAATGCAGTTTTTATTTGGGATCACCTTAATGGAGTAAACGCAAGTTATGTAGATGGGGTAACAAATAATGGTGGTGGACCGTTAATCGCCTCTTCTCAAGGCTTTGCTGTTCAAGCCAATGACGTCTCACCCGTATTGACTGTCAAGGAGGGGGTTAAATCATCAACAGATCATACTTTCTGGAGAAAAGAATCGATCAATGTGTTAAGGCTAGAATTAGAGGGAGCAGGTTACCGAGACCAAACCACAATTGCATTTAAAACTAATGCAAGTATTGCATTTGAAGAAGACAAAGACGCTAGAAAATTTAATAACATGTTTCCTGCCCCTAATTTTAGTTCAACTAATGGCACAGATGATTTTTCGATAAACTCTTTATCTTTTGATCAAGATATGGTAATACCTTTAAAAACGCTTATTAATACATCAGGTATTTATAGTATTAAGGTAGTTGATATTTCCGATTCAATTAATTGTGTTATGCTTTATGACAGATATTTGGAGGCGTCCATTAATCTTTCAATAGATTCAAATTATGTTTTTACGATAGATGATACAACTCAGTCGCCTAGGTTTGAAATTTCGTTTTGCGAGCAAACCTTTGGTAGTTTGCACGAAGAACAAGCAACTCCAGAAATATTGAATGTATATCCCAATCCAACAACAGGAGAATTTGTTATGATTTTGAATAATTATTCGGTGCAAGAATTAGAAATCCTTGTGTTAAATAGTATTGGACAGTTAGTTATTTCAGATAGATTGCATTTAAAGAAGGGAATACAGACACTAGAGCTCAACCTAGGTAATTTTAGCAAGGGAATGTATTTTATACAAACGTTTAACGATGAAGGGATATTTAGTAGTACGAAAATTGTAAAGTCCGATTGATTTAAGATTAGTATTGATAAATGAAAAACCTAGCTTGTGACTTTGGGTTTTTTGTACGTTAGCTTTATGAAAAAACTATTCCCTTTGCTTTTTTTTGCTCTTATTTTTATTGGTTCATGTGTTGATAATGACAAAAAAAAAATAGAGGAGTCATCTTATCAAATGATTGAAGGGCTTGCTCAAGGGACAAGCTATCACATTACATTTAGCGATTTGAAGAACCGTGATTTTCAGTTACAATTCGATTCTTTGATAGAGATTATAGACTTATCTATGTCTACCTATATAGATAATTCCAGAGTTAGCTTATGTAATAATTCAGAGTCAAATTGTTTTTTAGACAATCATATGTCAAAGGTTTTATGGAAATCGTATGAGGTGTTTTATCTTACTGATGGTGAATTTGATCCAACGGTAAAACCGTTAATTGATTTCTGGGGATTTGGTGCTGGCAAAATCACACCTCATGGGTCTATAGATTCTAGTTTGGTTGATTCGTTATTGAAATATGTTGGATTAGAACATTTAAAATTGTACAACACGGAAAGTGGAGCAGTTATAGAGTATATGTCTGCGAGAGATTTTGATCAATCTATTTCTTATGGATTATTAAAAGATGGACCGACACAGCTAGATTTTAATGCTATCGCGCAAGGCTATACTGTTGATGTTATTTGCGAATTACTTGAGAGTAAAGGAGTGTTAAACTATCTGGTTGAAGTAGGAGGAGAGGTAAGAGTGAAAGGTAAAAATGGAAAAGGTAATTATTGGAAAGTAGGCGTTGATAAACCTATTGAAGATAATAGAGGAAGGAGACCCTTGCAAGCCGCATTAACGCTAGAAAACAAATCGATTGCCACCTCTGGAAATTATAGAAAATTTAATATTAAGGATGGGATTAAGTATTCGCATACGATTTCAGCTAAAACGGGATACCCAGTGACGCAGCAAATTCTTAGCGCAACAGTTATTGCCGATGACTGTATGACGGCCGATGCATTTGCTACTGCATTTATGGTGATGGGTCATAAAAAGGCTATCAAATACTTACAAGAACACAAAACTGAAATTCAAGGATATCTAATTTACTCAGACGATAAAGGTGATTTTGTATCTTATATTTCCAGAGAGTTAGAAGATAATATAGATGAACAATTAAACTAAGCGTCTTCGTTTTTGCATTGTTCACTAGGCATGGCACCGCAAAATCCGCATGCTTCTCCTTCTTTATTTAAAAAGGGACTATTACTAGCACAGGTGCCTTGAAATTTCCCATCTTTTTTAATCAAAATCTTTATTGCGATTCCTGCAACACTAAGACCTAATAGCCCGATTGAGAGTAAAGCTAATTCCATGTTACGAAGATACTTATTTTTCAATTAACTCACCAGAATTGAATTCATATACATCAATGGTTGTCGGTGAGCCATTGTAGTAAACGTTTCCAGTATGGTTAATCCACCCTCGGAGGTATATTGAGCTATAAACATTTAGTTCTCCAGTTCCGTAATGATTAATGATTGTTTCGCTTGAGAATAAATTACTAGCTTCTATATAGCCGATACTTTTACAATAGAAACTTGCTATTTCAACCTTTCCGCTTAGGTACACAGTGCTTGTTCCATCAAGATAATTAAAGTCCATTCGATTTGCAGAAAGAGTAAGATTTGTTTCTCCGTTCATAGCTGTTCCTTTTAGAGTAAAAGTGTTTTTGTTTTTTATAGTGTCAGTAGATAGAAGATTACCAGTTGAACGATTTACTATACCTTCCAATGAATCACAATATAGAGTAATATTAATTTCTCGATCATAAGATCTTGCCCAATTGCAGGTGTTATTGTTGTTTATATATAGGGTATCATTAATTACTTTACACTGGATAAGAGGCAGTACATTTTTGCCACCAGTTAGTTCTGCTATTGATTTTTGGTTTGGGTTAATCTCGATATTAACGTGACCGCTAATATCAATTACCGAGTACGAATCAATTTCAATTGTTTCGGTTATTTCTTGGCCATGCGATTTTATACAGTTCGATTTATTTTCCTTTTTGCAAGAAAATAAGATCAGTAGAGATAAGGTGATTATAGCTACCTGCTTTTCCATAGTTTGAAACCTAAGCCAAATTCGAAATAATCGGCTCTAGCAAAATGAGTTTTAAGAACCAACTTTGCGAAAACCTTATCGGTAATGTAGTATCTGTTTGTTAATTTGTGGTAAAAACGTTTATCGACAATCGTTTCAGTATGAGCGTAAGTCCCCCAGGCCACTCCAATTTGAAGACGATTCATTTTCAAACAATAGGCCACAACAACACCGGTTTGAAAAATAGCTGAATTTGATAACGTTGTACCTAATTGATTCTCCATTCTAGGTTTAACCGAAGTATTGTAAAATTCATCGATCCCAATAGAAAATTGAGACATTGTGCTAATACGTCCAGCAAGCTCAATATTTCCTGCCCCTAAATAAAAGCGGCTACCACCGGGTTCAATTTTTCGAGAACCAACCCCACCCGAGGCATTAATTTCTAAATATGGCTTGAATGTTGAAAAAGTATCTGGAATGAATTCTGTACAAAAATGATTTATACGATAACTTAGACCTAAGTTAATAGAAGCATTATTAAGACCAAGGTTTGGTAGATTATAAGCTCCGTTTGAAAAATGCGTAAAAGCAATTCCCGGGTGAATGTTTAACTTGTCATTTACCTGAAATTTGGCTTCTCCCGTAAAACTTATCAGCGCATTAATATTCGATCCATAGATAATATTTTTATTCTCACCCTGCCTAAAGGGAGTAGAAGCGTATATGGCGCCAAAACCAACACGGATATTAAATTGTGTTTTCTCTTTTGTGAAAATCGGATAATTAATATAGGGTAATATACCGTACCCATACCCTAGGTGCTGAGGATTACCCATATCTAAGAAAAGAACTGAAATTCCGTATGACGGATTCGCGTAATCTTTTTCCCATTGTTTAGCACCAAAAGTTTTTTTATCCAAACAAATTTCGATGATTTTTGTGTGGTTCGTAACCAAGTTACTTAGCCCGTCTCTATGTGGCACAATAAATCCATAGTGAGTTCTTTCTATGATAGAAAAGGGCTGAGTTTCGAGGGAATCTCCAGATGAGTATCCTTCGCTCATTATCGTAAGCAGGAAAAAAATAATGCCCCATTTTTTTAACATAATGCGAAAATACAATACACGATTCGAAATAACCATTCAACTTTTTACCTTTAGGCCAAAATTAATTCAATGAAAGAGAAGTTAGCTGCCTTTGAACGGTTGCTCATTATTATGGATGAGTTACGAGAGAAATGCCCTTGGGATAAAAAGCAAACTATGGAAACACTTCGTCATTTAACCATTGAAGAGACTTATGAGCTAGGTGATGCTATACTTGACAATAACTTAAAAGAGATAAAAGGAGAGCTTGGCGACTTAATGCTGCATTTGGTGTTTTATTCAAAAATAGGAGAGGAGAAAGGTGCTTTTAATGTTGCAGATGTGCTGAATGGAGTTTGTGAAAAGCTGATTCATCGACATCCACACATTTATGGCGATGTTGAAGTTGCTAACGAGGAAGAAGTAAAACAAAATTGGGAAAAGCTTAAACTAAAAGAGGGTAAAACTAGTGTGCTAGAAGGTGTTCCAAAATCATTGCCGGCAGTTGTTAAAGCTAATCGTATACAAGACAAAGTTAAAGGTGTTGGATTCGATTGGGAAGAACCTCATCAGGTTTGGGAAAAGGTAGAGGAAGAAATTGTTGAGCTAAAAGAAGAAGTAGCAAAGGGTAACCTAGACCGAATTGAATCTGAGCTGGGTGATGTGCTATTTTCAATGATAAACTATGCTCGCTTTATTGGCGTAAACCCTGAGGATGCATTAGAGAGAACCAATAAAAAATTCATAAAACGATTTCAGTACCTTGAAGCTAAAGCAAAAGCAATTAGTAAAGAGCTTTCCGAAATGACCTTAGCAGAAATGGATGTATACTGGGAAGAAGCTAAATCGATATGAATACTAGAAGTCATATTTGTCCTAAATTATGATTTGTTTCGTTCAATTGTTTCTATTATTAGAGCGTTTCATTGATTGTTTCTTTGATTGAATTGTTCAATCCCATTAAAACGAGAAACAACAAACCATAAACTACATTGAGTAAACCTATCTTAAGTGTGGGTTTTTTAATGGAATAATTATGCGTTCATTAACTATTTACCGAACCAGTTCTATTGAATTAACTTCTTGAGTAACAGCAAAAGTGCCAATGAAATAATCGTGCTTTTGAAGCAGCACGATCTTTTTGATAATTAAAAAAGCACCTCGAATCTTCGAGGTGCTTTTTCTTGAGTTATAATTTATATTCTAGTTGTTTGTTAAATACTCAGCAATACCATCGTGAGTAGCAGTTAGACCCGCATCTCCTTTACTCCAGTTAGCTGGACAAACTTCGCCATTGTCTTCGAAGAATTGAAGTGCATCAATCATTCTTAAAGCTTCGTCAACGTTTCTTCCTAAAGGTAAATCGTTAACCAACTGGTGACGAACAACGCCATTTTTATCAATTAAGAAAAGACCTCTGTATGCGATTAGCTCACCATGGGCAATCATTTCACCTTCATCATTAAAATCCCAATCACCAACTAATACATCGTAATTAGCTGAAATAGTTTTGTTGGTGTCAGCAACTAAAGGATACGTAACACCATTAATTCCACCTTTGTTTTTGTCTAGTTGCAACCATCCCCAGTGGGACTGTTCAGTATCTGTCGAAATTCCAATTAATTCCACCCCTCTGTTCTTAAATTCGTCTAATTTTTCTTGAAATGCGAATAATTCTGTTGGGCAAACGAATGTGAAATCTTTTGGGTAAAAGAACAACATAACATATTTACCTGCAAATTGGTCTAATGAAAAATCTCCTACGATCTCACCTCCATTAATTACTGCTTGTGCAGTAAATGAAGGTGCTTTTCTTCCTACTAAAACTGACATCTTTTATAATTTTATTTGATTTATAATTGTCTTTTTTAACTAACTGCAAAATTAGACAATATGATTGATATAGGGAAGCGGTTTAAAGGAGAAAAGGGTAGTTATTCAGCGCAAATTTCTTTCATTGCAAAATCTGTTTGATTATGACCTAGCTCTTTCGCTTTTTTTATGTCGTCGCATGCCCCTGCTAGGTCATCCATAAATTGTTTAATGTTGCCGCGCTGATAATATCCATCAGCAAGCGCTGGTTTAATTTCGCTGGCATAATCTAGTTCAATTTTTTCACCAGTTACGTCACCAAAAACTTTCTTAATCTTAGCTTGTGTTTCATATTTTTCTCTTAAACTGACCATCATAGTAATTCCAGCATCATAATCTGCCAAAGCTCCTTGAAAGTCAAGTTTAAGGAACTTTGTTCCGGCACGACCAATAATTGCGGGATAATGGTCTGGTAATTTTTCTAGTGCTTCAGTATATATTTGAATAGCTTCATCATGTTTTCCACGTTTTTTTAAAGATTCCGCTTCAACACAAAGTTTGGTTGCCATTACTAGAGGTGCTTTTAATACTGGAACATCAGCTTCTTTTTCATCAGTTAAGACAGGAGATTCTGTTTCTGTTTCAGATTGCAGGGGTTCTTCGAATTGTTCTTGACCCCAAACCTCCGCTGTCATAAAAAACAGGACAACAATTAATAAAGATAATATCTGTTTTGTTTTTACCATTTAAACGAGCGAAAGGTAGCAAATAAAATCAAACTATTACTTTTCTTCCAAGACCATGATAAGTCGGTCGGACTGATCTTCATTAAATTCATCCAATTCATAATTTCCAAAGACTTTTACTATCGAAAAACCAGCTTTGTTACAAAATTTGGTAATTTTTTTCAAATTTAAAGCTTGAACTCTTTCTTCGAAGTAAAATTTTTTGCCCTGGTCAGCAAATGATATTCGCTTATTGATTATGTCTTTAATTACCTCTCTTTCTATCGAAAATGTAATCCCTTGTTTAATAACGGTTTCTGATGCAACTAGATTATTAACAACTTTTGTGGCATTCATAAAATCGATTATAACTTTGCCTTGCGGTTCGAGGTAACTTTTTATTGATGTGAGAACTTTAAGATTGTCGTCTTGGCTTTCGAAATAACCGAAACTTGTAAATAGATTAAAGACGTAATTGAAAGATTTATTTGTAAGCTTTTCGCGCATATCATGTACAAAGAAATTTAATTTTGAATTCGACAAAGCTTTCGCAGTTTCAATGCTTTTTGGAGAGAGATCTACTCCAATTACATCGTAGCCAAACGAATTAATATACTTAGAATGTCTTCCTGCGCCGCATGCCAAATCTAAAAATGTAGATCCTAGTTTAGGCGACAGATAAGATAAGATTTTATTGATAAATTTATCAGCTTCAGCGAAATCTCTGTGGTCGTACAAGGTATGATAGTAGGGTGAATCAAACCAAGTTTCGAACCACTGCTTCTCAAGCACCTTAGTTAGTTTTAGGAGGGGTTGCTATAGGAAGAACTTCTTTTTTTGTAGCTTTCACTAAAGTCATTTCATCAATTAGATGTGTCGCGCCAGCGTATTTATCAATTATAAATAATACATATCTAATGTCAACTGCAATTGTTCTTTGCAGTTCTGGCTCAAAAGCGATATCTCCGCTCATGGCTTCCCAGTTGCCATCAAAAGCACAACCAATTAACTCTCCTTTTCCATTTATTACAGGGCTTCCTGAGTTGCCTCCGGTAATGTCTAGATTTGCAATGAAACAGACGTTTAACTGTCCATCTTTACCATACTGTCCATAATCTTTGTTATTGTATAGTTCTATTAACTTTTGAGGGATGTAGAACTCACTTGTTTTGTCGACTATTATTTTACCGTTTTTTTCTACATAAACTTGTTGTTCCTTTTCTATAACGCCAGCAAGTGTTGTGAAGTGTTTGTAGAAAATAGCATCAGCGGGTACATAATCTTCAATATTTCCGTAGGTAATTCTCATCGTCGAGTTGGCATCTGGTGCGAAATTTTTTGCTGACTGCATTTCTCGCAAAGCAGCACTATATAATCTCATTCCTTTGGTCATTTTATCTTTAGATTGGGCCATTGCAGGTTTAATTTCACCAGTGTATTTTTCGTAAAACGACAGAAATAACTGAAAAACAGGATCTTTATCTAATACTTTTTTTGATGGAGCATCAAAAAACGCCATCATTTTAGCTTTGTCAGTAACTAAACTTTTTGCCATATAATCAAAAGCCATTTTATTAAAGTCACCTTTGTATTTCTTGTGCGCTTTTGTTAGACCTTCTGGGTGAAACTCTATATTTATGTTATTGTAATACATTTCCATCATAGCTGCGAAAACATTTCGATCTGTAGCTAAGTTATAGTCTTTATATCGTTTTTCTAAACGCGGTTTAATAGATGCTGCGGCTGATTTAATTGTTTCTTCGGTGGCGCCTTCAGCACTCATGGCGGTATATACAGAATTAGAAAAATAAGAGAATAAAAATGCTTCAACGCCAATTACAGCTTCTCCAAAATAAGTTTGAACCAATAAATATTTTAATTTTTCAGCATAAGCTTCCTCAATTAGCACAAGTGCATCGCCATACTTTTTTGCTCTGGCATCATTCTCGTTTATCCAAACTTTAAGTGCATCTTCTTGCGCTTTCTTTTTGTCATAAACGTTCAATCGTTTGAGGCCTCTCATTTGCCCTTGAAAATACTTGTAGTAGTTACTTACTCCAGCATGTTTAGATGCATACATTATTCTAACCGCAGGGTCTGCGTTCATGTCTTGTTCATACATCGCTAATTTTTTCCCACGGATCATAACACGCGCTGGTTGGTCAATTTCGATAGCCTGCTTCACTCCATATGAAGTCAGGTATCTGTCGGTACTACCTGGATAACCCATAATCATTGCATAGTCCCCTTTCTCGGCTCCATTGAGCGAAATTGGCAAGTGGAATCTAGGCTTATAAGCAACATTATCTGTTGAGTAATCAGCACCTTTTCCATCTTTATCACAATAGACTCTTAGTAAAGAAAAATCACCGGTATGTCTAGGCCACATCCAGTTATCTGTGTTCCCGCCAAATTTGCCAATTGAAGAAGGTGGGGCACCAACTAAACGAATATCAGTGAAGGTTTCATAAACAAATAAGTAGAATTCATTTCCATGAAAAAAGCTTTTCACTTTGGCATCGTATTGATTATCTGTAGTGGCAATTTCAGCAATGCTATCTGAAAGAACTTTAATTTTTGCAGCTCTTTGATCTTCAGATAGATCAGCATTTAATTTGTTATTTATGTGTTTAGTAACATCTTCCATTCTTACCAAAAAGGAGGCAGAGGAGCCATAAGCAGGAAGTTCCTCCTTGCGAGACATCGCCCAAAATCCATTAGTTAAGTAGTCATTATCTATAGAACTATGTTTTTGAATTGCTCCATAAGCGCAGTGATGATTGGTAAGCATGAGCCCTTCGCTAGAAATCATTTCGGCAGTACAACCACCTCGATTTAACATCACAATTGCATCTTTAAGGCACGCCTCATTTATACTATAAATTTCTTCTGCGGTGAGTTGGAGTCCATGTTTTTGCATATCAACATGGCTTAATCTTTTAATATGAAGCGGAAGCCACATTCCTTCGTCTGCTTGCACCATAATATTAGCGGAAAGAATAAAGGCAAAAAGGATAGAAATTTTTTGTATCATCTTCTTTGATTTTTTAACTATTACCACGCAAAAGTATAGATTAGGTTTATTTATTTATCATACTGTTATCACTTTTAGATTAAAGGCTTCTAGAGAGTGATAAATGCCTAATAATTGTTCATTCAATTTAATTTTAAATTGATTTGGAAGTAGTTTTCAAATACTTATATTTGCTATTATGAATGACGAGAGGGGGTCCATGATGATGGATATATTCGAGTTTTATGACAAAATGGAGCGTAATAATATTATGCTCTCTTTTAAGGGGGATATCTCTTCTGAGTTATTGACTTCAATCCTTCAAATTATGGAATCGAAGATGGAAAACTTGTCTGAACCGCCTAAAATGCGGAAGAAAGTTTACAATGTTCTTGTTGAATGTCTTCAAAACCTTTACCACCATATGGATGAAGTACCTGTGGAAGCCGGTAATGGTGATGAAAATGATCGTTCAGCAATCTTCATGATCGGTAAAGTAGGTGATAACTACAGAATTGTAACCGGAAATTATATGTACACAAAGAATGTGAGTAAACTTCGTAATCGAATTGATACTGTAAATAGTATGAATCGTGATGAATTAAAGGCATATTATAAAGAAGTATTAAATAATGGAGAGATGTCTGCCAAAGGTGGTGGGGGTCTAGGAATGATTGATATTTCTAGAAAATCAGGACAAAAACTGGATTACAATTTTATGTCAGTGGATGAGTCTTGTTCGTTCTTCACTCTTAATATTAAAATTACTACGAATAAAAAGGAAAACATAACTAAATAAGAATTATGGACGCAATTAATATAGAAGGAACGCCAAAAACACCAACGGTTAACTTTAACCCAGAAGGTAGTATAGAATTAAAAGGAAGATCAATTCCTGAGAATTCAATTGAATTTTACAAACCTATAATAGCTTGGTTAGATGAGTACAATGGCAGTGCAAAAGCTGATACATCTGTAATTATTCAATTAGAGTATTTTAACACTAGCTCTTCTAAATGCATATTAGATGTTTTCAAAAAATTAGAAGCAATACATAATAGTGGAAATAGTAATATATTGATCAACTGGCACTACGAGGAAGATGATGAAGATATGCTTGAAGCTGGTGAAGACTATCAAGCAATTATCAACGTGCCATTTAAAATGGTAGAAATTGAAGAAGAATAGAAATACTTAATCTTGCTAAAATTTAACTAAGACCTTCTTTTAAAGAAGGTCTTTTTTTTGGATAAGAACTAGAATAAGTATAAAATTAAAACACTGAGAAGTAATATATCATTTCCTATGAAAGTTGAATTAACAGAGGAGGACAACATATATTTTGTTTTAACTTTTACCGAAATTATATAAGGAGACTTTTCCTAAGCCGTCCATTAGTTTTCTAAAGATATCTAAGTAAAGAGCAATTATCAATGTAATAGACATAACCCAAAGAATAGCTATGTTAAACCAAAATGTTTCGATATAGTTTCCGAAAAATAATTTTCTAGGAGCAAAAAATTGAGCTCTGAAATTAAGCGGATCTAAAAAAATAGGGTCTGTTCTTTGAACAAGATTGCCATCGATTTCTTGAATTAAATTAATTTCATTCCTGTTACGCAGGAGATCAGTCAGGTTGTCATTTTGGTAATTATCTTTAAGAGCGAGATATTGTGCTCGTTTTTCGCCTTTTTGCATCATTCCAATTACTCTATCTCTTGCACCCGTTTCATCATTGTATTTATGAATATAGAACTTCTGTAGCATTTTTAGGTGGTCTTTCAGCTTTTTAATAATTGATTTATCTTTTATGAGCGCCGCAATAGTTAGCTTGTCAAGCTCAGTAAAACATCTTTTAGAATCAATCTTTCCGAAGATCTCATTTTCTTTCCGAAGTTCATTCTGAAGTAAGACTAGGCCGTCAGCCAATTCTTTCTGTTTTTCATTTTCTTTACCCAAGTGGTTGTCAATTAATCCGATTTTAGACTTGATACTGGCAATCCAGTATGTTTTTTTAAAGCTCGAAATACTCATTCCTTTGTCATACTTGTAAAAGTGTTTTTCAAATTTATTGTTCTTAAATTGATTAACGGCTAATGCTTCAAAGGCCCATCGCGAAGCCATGCTGTCTCCAATTAGAGGAACATGGGTTTGAGAGGTAATTACAGGGTTAAGTTTCTCAAATTTAATTATCAATCCACTAAACAAAAGCTGGGGGATTAAAAGGAAGGGAATTGATATGTAAATTGTAACAGCAGAGTTGAAGCTTGAACTAATATTAAGACCCAACATATTAGCAAAGCAGGCTGCAGAAAATAGAACAACCCAATAATCAAGGTACATGCCTTGAACACCAAGAATGGTATTGCCTACCAGAACAAATGTTAAAGTTTGCAGCGCTGATAAAACAAACATTATTGATATTTTAGAAAATAAATAGCTGCCACTACTTAAGTTAAGAAATGACTCTCTTTTTCTAATTTTTTGATCTTTAATAATTTCTTCCGCACTAACCGTAAGACCAATAAATAATGCAATTACGACTGCCATAAATATGTAAGCAATTAAGTTTTCATTCTCACGGAAGACGTAGCCGTCAGCGGTAACATCGGTATGATAGAATTTAACAAAAAATGCCAAGACAGCTGCCAAAACGGGCGCTTCTAGGAGGTTAATCATCAAATACTGAGTATTGGTTAGCTTTGATAATATATCTCTTGTAATAAATACTTTGAACTGTTTTACTTTAT
>CAJQPE010000054.1 GCA_905480125.1 uncultured Flavobacteriales bacterium
CCAAATTCTTCGCGCTACTCTACCAATAACTGCATATTCTGGATCGATTCCATTCGAGAAGAAGAAACTCAAGTTTGGGCCAAACTTATTGATATCCATACCACGGCTAAGGTAGTATTCCACGTAGGTGAAACCATTACTTAGTGTTAACGCCAACTGCGTAATTGGGTTGGCGCCTGCCTCTGCGATGTGATAACCCGAAATACTTACAGAGTAGAAATTACGAATGTTTTTCTCAATAAAATATTCTTGCACATCACCCATTAAACGAAGTGCAAACTCTGTACTAAAAATACACGTATTTTGGGCTTGGTCTTCTTTTAATATATCTGCTTGAACTGTACCACGAACTTTAGCAATGGTATCCGCTTTTATGGCGGCATAAACTGATGGCTCTAGAACCTCATCTCCCGTTACACCTAACAACATTAAACCTAAACCATCATTACCTTCTGGAATATCACCTTGGTAAGCTGGCCTATCGATACCTTGGTCATCGTATTTAGCTTTTTTAACTGCCTCAACTTTCTTTTCGAGTCTATTTTCAATGATATACTTTTCGCAATTTTGGTCGGCAGCAGCATTCATGAAAAATCCTAATAACATAGGTGCTGGGCCGTTTATGGTCATCGAAACCGAAGTCGTTGAATTGACCAAATCAAACCCAGAATAGAGTTTTTTAGCATCATCCAAACAACAGATACTTACACCAGCATTACCAATTTTACCATAGATATCTGGTCGTAAATCTGGATTATTACCATATAGCGTTACACTATCAAAAGCGGTACTTAATCGCTTAGCAGGCATACCGAGACTCACATAGTGAAAACGCCTGTTTGTACGTTCCGGTCCGCCTTCACCAGCAAACATTCTAGTTGGATCTTCTCCTTCCCTTTTAAATGGGAACAAACCAGCAGTATATGGGAATTCTCCCGGCACATTTTCTTGCAAGCTCCATTTTAAGATATCACCCCAGCTTCTGTATTTGGGCAATGCCACCTTAGGTATTTGGTTATGCGATAAAGACTCGGAATGTGTTTTAATGCTCAACTCTTTTTCACGGACCTTAAACTTATACTCAGGTGCTTTGTATTTGCCTGATTTCTCAACCCAACCTTGCAGGATATCCCAATTACGCGGATCTAAATCTTTTTTGAGGTCTTCGAACATCGTTGTTAATGATTCCAATTCTGCATTAACAGATTGCCCCTCACTTTTTTCGTTCGTCACCTGATCATCACCACCAAACAAGATGATTGCTTGATTTAAGCCATATAATTTTTCAGCAACCTCAACTTGCTTATTTACCCAGTCGTCATAACCACGATTATTCTCAGCAATTTCGCTTAAATAACGTGTTCGCTTTGGCGGAATTACATAAATTTTTTCGCTCATTTCATCCGTAATTTCGAACTTACTATCGAGCTTAGCACTAGTTTTTTCTACCAGTTTATCCATTATCGCTTTATAGAGTGAGTTGGTTCCTGGGTCGTTAAATTGAGAAGCAATTGTACCGTAAATCGGCATGGTGTCTACATCTGCATCCCACAAATTGTGGTTGCGCTGGTATTGTTTCTTTACATCGCGAATAGCATCTAATGCCCCGCGCTTATCAAACTTGTTTATTGCTACGATATCAGCAAAATCGAGCATATCAATTTTTTCTAACTGCGTAGCTGCACCAAATTCAGGCGTCATAATATATAACGATACATCCGAGTGATCAAGAATCTCAGTATCAGACTGACCAATACCTGAAGTCTCTAAAACAATTAAATCGTATGCTGCGGCTTTCAATATCGAAAGTGCTTCTTTGACGTGTAAACTCAATGCCAGATTACTCTGCCGAGTAGCTAACGAACGCATATAAACTCTACCGTTTTTGATAGAGTTCATTCTAATTCTATCACCTAGCAATGCCCCACCGGTCTTCTTTTTAGAAGGATCGACTGATACAATTGCAATATCCTTGTCTTTAAAATCGACCAAGAACCTACGCACTAATTCATCTACCATAGATGATTTACCAGCACCACCTGTTCCTGTAATACCCAATATTGGCGTAGCAACTTTTGATGCTAAAACGTGTACTTTGTCTAAATCGGCTTTACTCTCAATTGGGAAATTCTCAGCTGCAGAGATTAACTTAGCAATACTTTTAACATCTTTCTCCGCTAATCGATTTACTTTTCCTTTTAAATCGGCCCCAGTCGGAAAATCAGATTTCTCAACCAAATCATTAATCATTCCCTGCAAGCCCATTGCGCGCCCATCATCTGGATGATAAATACGCTCGATTCCGTAGTCTTGCAATTCTTTTATTTCTTCAGGGAGAATAGTACCACCACCACCAGCAAAAATTTTAATATGTTCAGACTCTTTCTCTTTTAATAAGTCATACATGTATTTCAAGTACTCAACATGCCCTCCTTGGTATGAAGTCATCGCAATAGCTTGCGCATCTTCTTCTATCGCACAATTAACTACCTCTTCAACACTTCTATCGTGCCCTAAATGAATTACCTCACAACCCGTAGATTGGATAATTCTTCGCATTATATTTATCGCTGCGTCATGTCCATCAAACAGACTAGCAGCGGTAACAATTCTAATTTTATTCTTGGGTTGATAAGGTATTGCTTGCTCCATTTCCTAGTATTCCTATTCTAAGCAAAGATAGTGAAAAGGTAGCCTAGAAAAAAGGCAAAAAACTTAATCGTCAGCAGGGTCTATTCTCCTTCTATTCTGCTTAACATTAGACTTGTTCTTCTTATCAGATAAACGCTTTTGAATCTTTGAATAGGGAACTTTAGTGGCTCTTCTTTTCTTTTGCAATACAAGGCTTCTAGTTAGTAAGTCAAAGAGTTTTTCTATTGCGGTTTCCTTATTGGTCAACTGACTTCTCGATTCTTGAGCTACAATTCGCAACATAGTCACTTTAACCAATTTAGATTGCAATTTAGAAAACACTAATTTCTTTTCTGGCCATGATAAGCCCTCCGTAAGATGCACATCGAAAAAAACTTCAACTCTGGTTTCCGTTTTATTCACATTCTGGCCTCCAGAACCGCCACTTCGTGATGTCTTAATAATAAGCTCTTTTATGATTATTTCCTTATCCATTAGACATTACAAAGTTAGCGTTATTGACCGCTATGTTTATTACTTTTGAGCAACAAATCTATAGGGGCATGAAAAAAGGAATAATCTCAGCATCAATTCTAACAGTTGTAATTGTTGCAGTAGCACTAATAAATCCATTGACAAATACTAGCAAAAAGAGAACTGGATTTAGCTTACCGGACGGCATGAGCAATGCAGAAGCCAGACAAACTTGGGAGGTTAAACGATTAGCAGACCCTGCTACAGGTAAAATTCCAGATGGAATAAGAAAAAAAGAATTGGCATACGCCCAAAATCTTACTTCAGCTTTACCTGAGCAGAGAGGCCAGTATGAATGGACCTCTATGGGACCATACAACCAGGGTGGCCGAACAAGAGCTGTTGCCGCAGATGTACTTGATGAAAACATAATGATAGCAGGAAGCATTTCTGGTGGTATATGGAGAACAACCAACGGAGGTGAAACCTGGGGTAAAGTTACCTCACCTAACCAAAATGTTGGTACTTCTTGCATTGCTCAAGACACCCGAGAAGGAAAAGAAAATATTTGGTACGTTGGCACAGGAGAACGTTATAATTCTGCGAATGGTGGGGGAGCTCTGTTTTTAGGAACTGGGGTTTGGAAATCTACTGACAATGGCGAAAATTGGGATACATTAGCTGCAACAGCTTCAGGAACACCACAGCTGTATAACGATTTTGATAAAATATGGAGCATTGTTGTTTCTAAAGAAGATACTGCCGATATTGTTTACATCGCTACACCATCTCGTATTCACAAAAGTTGGGACGGTGGTAACACTTGGACCGAAGTACTACTTTCTTCGGGAGCAGGAGGATATGCTTATTCTAACTTAATGATTACGCCTAATGGAGTATTATACGCCACTTTTAGTTCTGATGGTAGCGGTGGTATCTGGCGTTCCACAGATGGTGACAACTGGACAAATGTTAAATCTAGTTCTTGGCTTGGTGGAAATACTCGAATAGTTTCGGGATATGATCCTTCTAACGAAAATGTGGTTTATTTTCTTGGACACACCCCTGGTTATGGTAAAGAAACTTTCAACTTTAGAGGTGATTCGGAATGGAACAGCTTATGGAAATATACTTATGTCTCAGGTAATGGGGCGGGTATAAATGGAACATGGGAAGATCGTTCGCCTAATCTTCCAATTGGACCTTATGCATTTGATGACTTTGCCGCTCAAGGTGGTTATGATTTATTAGTTACCGTGAAACCAGATGATCCAAATACAGTGATTATTGGAGGCACCAATCTTTACCGCTCAACAGATGCATTTGCTACACCTAATAATACAAGACACATTGGTGGCTATGTTGAAGATACTGAACTACCCGATTTCAAAACATACCCCAACCAACATCCCGACCAGCATGTAGCATTTTTCTCAGCCTCAAATTATAATGTAATGTACTCAGGTAATGATGGAGGTTTATTTCGTACTGATGATATCATGGCCGATACTGTTAGCTGGACATCATTGAACAACGGATATGTTACCACACAGTTCTACACCAATGCCATTGACCACGAAACTGAAGGAAGTAATATAATTATTGGTGGTTTACAAGACAACGGCACATTCCACACCAGTTCTGCAGACCCAATGGCTGATTGGGTAATGTCTTTATCCTACGATGGTGCATATTGCGCAATTGAAGATGGCGCTGGTACGTACTATATGTCGATTCAAAATGGCCGAATTCTGAAAATGGAATTAGATGCTAATGGCATGCCAACGGCTACAAGACGAATTGACCCAATTGGTGGCGGTGGTTATGATTTCATAAATCCGTTTATGCTTGAGCCACTAAACAACGAAGTACTTTACGTTTCTGGTGGAAGTAAACTATGGAGAAATGATAGTTTAAATTATATCGCATTAAATGGAGATTGGGACTCAATAAGCCAAGGTTGGATGCAATTGAGCGGAACTGCTTCTGGAGATATTACAGCCTATGGGCCAACATATTCTGGCAATCAAACATTATTCATTGGTACATCAAGCGGAAGGATTTACAAATTAGATTCAGCAATAGTTGGTGATCCCAATTTTAACCAAATTGGATCTCTTGGTGGATACGTTAGTTCCATTTCGGTAGACCCAAGAGATGATGAAAAAATTATGGTTGTCTTATCAAATTACAATGTGCATAGTGTTCACTATACCGAAAATGGAGGAACCGATTGGTGGCGAATTAGCGGAAATATGGAGGGCAGAGATTACCCCGCCGGATTACCTCAGCTATATGCTAATGGTCCGTATCCAAGTTGCAGGTGGGGTAAAATCATTCCTATTGGAACCGATAGAACAGTATACCTATTGGCCACTAGTGTAGGACTTTATGCAACTAATACACTTGCTTTAGGGTTCGATATTGATAGCGACACAACTGTTTGGGTGAAACAAGGCTTAAACACAATTGGTAATGCTGTTTGTAATATGATAGACCATAGGGAGTCGGATGGTTTTACAGCCATAGCAACACATGGAGACGGAATGTTCACTGGTTATATTACTAACTCATGGGGTGTAACCGCCATCGAAGAAACCGATGAAACAGAAGAATTTTCGATATATCCGAATCCAGCAAATAACTCAATAACTATTGAGGGGAGGATTAGCTCTATCACGTCAATTTATTCTTTGAATGGACAGCTAATCACTACCTCTAGTGAAAATATTATCGACATTTCAAAATTAGCACCCGGGCAATACCTTCTTATTTCAGGTAATGAAATTGAAAAATTAATTAAATACTAGACATAAAAAAGCCGAATCGCTTGGGCCTTTTTGTCGTCACTTCACTTTTATTTACTTTTTAGTAAACCGTCTTATAGTTAATCCATCTTCACTATTGATAATAACTGAATAAACACCTGTCGGTACATTATTCATATTAAATTCAATTATTTCACCATCAGCGATTGAACTGTGAACAGAATAGTCCAATTGCTTTCCAAGCATATCAACAATAATAATCGTTACTTTAGAGCTCATCTCAGAGTCGAAAACAAGGTTTAATCTATCCTTTACAGGATTTGGATATAAATCAATAGATGTTGCATTGGATCCTTCAATCAGCCCACTAAAAATTACAGTATCTGTGCTAATAACAATAGATGAACAAACAGAGTCACACCAGTTTCCAAGAGTGTCATAAGCTGTTAAACAAACATCGTATGTTCCATCTATCTGCGAAGTGTAGCTTAAATCTGTAGTATTTTCCGTGGCCACAACATTAAATCCTCCTGAGTATACTACCCAATCGTAAGATGTCGCACCTGTAGAAGAATTTGTTCCAATAATTTCACCGTTTGGCCCTTCTGTCAAAGTCATAGCTGGATCACAAGCCGCTCCCGTTGTAGTATCTGCATTAATATAAATTGAAGAACAAGTTGAGTCGCACCAATTACCTAATGAATCATAGGCCGTTAAACACACATCATATTCACCACTAAATAGCAAAGGAAAATTTAAATCTGTAGTTGTTTCTGATGCAATAAAATTAAATCCACTTGTATATATTATCCATTCATAGGAAGTCGCTCCTGTCGACATATTAGTTCCTATTACTTCACCATTTGAACCCGCAGATAATGTCATGTCTGGAGTACAGGTGGTTCCTGTTGTAGTATCTGTGTTAATAGCAATAGATGAACAAACAGAGTCACACCAGTTTCCAAGTGTATCATAAGCTGTTAAACAAACATCGTATGTTCCATCTATCTGCGGAGTGTAGCTTAAATCAGTAGTAGTTGCAGTAGTCTCAATATTAAAACCTCCTGAGTATACTACCCAATCGTAAGATGTCGCGCCTGTGGAAGAATTTGTTCCAATAATTTCACCGTTTGGCCCTTCTGACAAAGTCATAGCTGGATCACAAGTTGTTGCTGTTCCACCGCCAGGTACAGTTATGTAAATAGAAGTACAGGCAGAATCGCACCAGCCACCAGTAATGCCACCATAAGCGTTTAAGCATACGCTATACATTCCGCTTACTTGCGGAGTATAATATAACGCTGCGGTCGAAGCTGAATAGACTGTATTAAATCCGTTATCATAGATAACCCAATCGTAATTTGATGCACCAGTAGAATTGTTCCCTCCTACTATAGTTCCAATCGAATCTGTTGAAACCGTAAGTACAGAATTACATTGTGACCAGGAATTGTTAACCACAATTATTCCAACTAGAGCTAAACTCAGTAATCCTTTTTTCATTATTATTAATTTTTTAGGAGTTAGTTTTCAATAACACGTAACTCGAAAACGAAAAGGGACAGAAAAAAATGAATTAAAATTATATTCAAACCCTTTTATAAATCATCTCAATATCACACCCATGACCTTCTATCGAACTGATTGTTATTACACCCTTATTTTTATTAACAAACTCCTTAGCAATACTTAATCCTAATCCAGTACCTTGTATTTCTGAAACATTATTTGAACGAAAAAATGGCTGAAACATTTTTGATAAATCACCTTTTGGAATACCAATACCATAATCCTTAACCCTTATACTTAATTCTTCTGAATGGAAAGACAACTTTAATTCTGGATTTTTTCTTCCTTTAGAATATTTAAACGCGTTGTCTATTAAGTTGGTTAAGGAATGTGTTAATAGTTGCGGGTCTATTTTAAAATTATAGGGATTACCTTTAACTTCAAATTCTATAGTTCTTTCATCGTTTTTAGCTTGCGCATAGCTCGATACGATTGCTTGACAAAACTCAGTTATATTAATAGTTTTAGGATTATAATAATCTGCATTAGATGAAGCCTTCCCAAGAATTAAAACATCATTCATCAAGTTAGTCATTTTTTCGATTTCAATATTTATACGAGAAGTTACTTTTAGGAATTGATCACGTAAACTAGAATCTATGCGATTACCTAACATATCAAGTAAATCGGAATTTGATTGAATTGAGGCTAAAGGAGTTCTAAATTGATGCGATGCCGTAGATACAAAGGTTGATTTTAATTGGCTTAATTCTTTTTCCTTTTCTAAAGATTGTTGCAATTTTATCTCATTTGCTTTAAGTTCTTTTGTTCGTGAAATATTTTTATCATTAAGCTCAATTAAATTATTTTTCAAGGTGTTTAGTGACTTTTTTAGCAAGCTTATTTCATGATTTGATTTTGACGGAGTAAGCTGAGCGGAGTAGTTGAATTCACTTAATTCTTGCGCAAATTCACTTGCTTTCTTTATTGGTAAAGTAACAAAAATTAGAAAAACAGTAAACAGACTAAATAAAAGAACGTTTATCAAAACTGTTAATTCGATGATAGGTTTATTCAGCTCATCTATAATTTCTTGGTCACGAAATTTTGATTTTCCTATAACAATTTCACCGATAATTATTTCTGAATGAAGAGGTGTACTAATTAAATGATAATTTATTGAATCATAGAAAGGTTGAAGAGCTGATAACGAATCAGGAAAACACTTGAATAGTTGTGGCTCCTGTGATGAATCTTTTTCCATTATTGCAATAAATGCAAATTCTTTACCAGAAGATAACCTATCTATTGACTCTTGAATAATTTCAAAATTGTTAGATTTAATTGCCAATTCAATACTGAGAGAGGCAGCTTTAGCTATGCTTGCTAATTCATTTTTGGAATGTTCTTCTAATAATTTATGATGTAAATCACTATAATAAAAGCCAATTGGGACGGATATAATTAACCCAATAAACGTAAAAATTGCCCAAAACCTAAAAGCAAAACTATAGATAAAATTTAACATAAAAGACCCTACTCAACTATATCCAGAAGGAGATTAGTATCTAGATCCCCTTTATAATCTACTAATACACCTATTGCACCGCTATTTCTATTTACAACCTCCAAAACCTCCTCATTACTCATGACAAAAATTGGAGCTTCAAACCTCCCTTGAAAAACTAAACCTAACCAGTATTTTTTAGTCATTAAAATGGATTTGCTATAAATCTCTTCCGTAATATGTTCTGATGCCTCATTGAGATCTAGCGCTAATACAATAATAATATTATTACCATTATTCCAATTACTTTGATTTCCTCTAAATATAGAACGAATTTCTTTTTTAGTAAATGTTTTATTATCGAAAGAATTACCAACAATTGCTATTCTAGAAGAATAATTTTGACCAAAAGATTTATAGCAGGTGAATAACATAAACCCTCCAATAAGAATAATATATAAACTAATAAATCGCATAGGATAACTGAATCATAAATTTAAACTTAGGGTCAGATAAGAGAGCATCATGATTTTCATTAATATTTCGATAATATTCAATTTGTCCCTTGAAATTTATCTTACTCGTATAGTCATATTTGTAACCCAATAGGAATTTCATCCTATTATAGGGAAAGGTGTGCAAATCATTATTAGCAGTAAATATAATATCGTAAGCAACAAAAGGAACATTTTTATCTTTGATACGGTAACCGAAGTACAAATAATTTGAAAAATTATTAGCAACCCCTAAGGTGTCCGTTTCCGTTCGATTGTAGCTAAACTCATCTAATAACTCAACATTTTTTCCGAAGTAGGCTATTGAGGTATTAAGCATCTGAAAATCCAATGGGCCAAAATATACCCCATGATGAGCATCACTTCCATGAGTATGAGCAGCCATATTAGAAGCGTCCTGCATTGATGTAAAGTAATAGCTAAAACCATAACGAATCTTATCGATAGGTTTCCAGTGCACCGCAGCAGTAATAGATGATTCCCTGAGTAGTTGATAAATATCTTCCGAGCCCATCCCTCCTCCAAACAGTAAATCATATCCAAAATTTCGCTTACCTAAATTTTGCCCCTGTAACCTCATTCCAAAAGTATGAACAGGTATCCACTTAGAAAACATCATGGGTCTATCAATGGTAGGAAATAACAACCTCGCATGAAAATATACATCATTCCAATAATTAACAGGTGTATGAAATTTACCAAAAAGCAAAGAATGATTTTTGTAATAATTCAATTTGATGCGTAATCGTTCAATATTCAACTTATAATTCCCATGACCAGAATAATTCATTGTAACTTCACCCAGAAATGAATAGTAATTATTGAATTTTCCATTGATGAACAATTCGTGTTCACCTAATTTGAAATTTGAATAAGCAGAATCTTCGAGCAAAACAGATTGAAAATCCAAATGCCCAAACCCTCTTAATTGAAGTTTATTTTGAGAAAATAAGAAACTAGTATTTAAAAAGAAAAATGTTAAAGTGAAAAAATAATAATTCCAAAATCTATTACTATTCATTGTTTGAATTATTTACAGATCAAATTTATGCAAGCTCAGTTGCCCCAACTTTCTTTTTAAGCAATTCTAAGGTAGTAGAACCTGGTCTTTCGATAGGTAAACCAAGTGCTCTATCCCAAATCATATTAGCCATAACTCCTAGCGATCTAGAAACACCAAATAGAACCGTATAGAAATCGTATTCTTTAAGCCCATAATGCAATAAAATAGCACCTGAATGCGCATCAACATTTGGCCAAGGATTTTTAACTTTACCTAAAGACTTTAGAATCGGTGGAACGACTTCATAAATTGCATGAACAGTGTTAATTAAATCATCTTTATCTCCAATATAATTTTTACAAAACTCCATCTGAGCCGTATACCTAGGGTCAGTTTGTCTTAACACTGCATGACCATATCCAGGAATAACCTTTCCTTCTGATAATGTTTTCTTTACGTAATCAGCAATTTGTTCTTTTGTTGGGCTAGAAGTTCCTATTTCTTCTCTCATTTTTAAAATCCAACGAACAACTTCTTGATTTGCTAAACCATGCAATGGACCCGCCAAACCATTCATTGCCGCAGAGAATGATAAATAAGCATCACTCAAAGCAGAACTGACTAGGTGATTAGTGTGTGCAGAAACATTTCCTCCCTCGTGATCTGAATGTATTGTTGCATATAAACGCATCAACCTTTTGAATTCATCACTATCGTAACCCAACATATGTGCAAAATTTGCAGCCCAATCTAATTTCGGGTCAGGCTCTATGTGGTTACCATCGTGATATGTTCTTCTATAAATATAAGCTGCTACTCTAGGAAGACGAGCAATTAAGTTCATTGCATCTTCATAAGTTGCAGACCAATAATCTTTTTTGCTCATACCAGCACGGTATTCTTTTGCGAAAACACCTTCAGTACGCATCGCCATAATAGCAATACTAAATTGCGTCATAGGGTGTGTTTGCATCGGTAATTTATCTAATACACTAAAAACATGAAGAGGAACAATTGCTCGTCTCCCTAGGTTATTACTAACATCGGCAACGTCTTCTTCTGTTGGCAATTCACCAATTAGCATTAAGTAAAAAATACCCTCTGGCAATGGTTCATTTCCTCCTGGGGCCTTTGGCAATAAATCTCTTAGCTCAGGAATAGAATAACCTCTGAATCGAATTCCTTCATCGGGATCTAATTTTGATGTTTCTGAAACCATTCCAGGAACTCCTTTTAATCCACCATAAACTTGGGCCACAGTTACCTCAGAAATAACTTTATCTCCATGTTCTTTTAAAAACTTCTTAACATCTTGTGAAAATGGCAAGGCTTTACTTGCAAATTTCTCCTTCAAACTATCCATCTTACTTCTTGGTTTATAGTGTATTAATAAAAAAAAGTTCTCGAAATTCGAGTATCGCTAAATTAGATAATAGAACATGAAATTCCAAGTGGTGATTTCAGATAATAAAAAGAATGTATTTGCCTTATAAAAATTTGAAATCTTTACCTGGATAATGTGCCATTTTGCCCAATTGCTGCTCGATTCTTAAAAGTTGATTGTATTTCGAAATTCTGTCAGAGCGAGAAGCTGAGCCTGTTTTAATTTGTCCTGTGTTTAAAGCGACAGCTAAATCGGCAATTGTACTATCTTCAGTCTCACCTGAACGGTGACTCATTACCGATGTATAAGAAGCTTTATTTGCCATATTAACAGCGTCTATTGTTTCGGTTAGGGTACCAATCTGATTTACTTTGATTAAAATTGAATTCGCAATTACTTCTTCAATTCCGCGCGATAATCTTGTTGTATTTGTAACAAATAAGTCATCACCAACCAATTGACATTTATCACCTATAACCGCAGTTAACTCTCTCCAACCAGTCCAATCGTCTTCATCAAGTCCATCTTCAATAGAAGCAATTGGGTATTTGTCTACCCATGTTTTCCAAAAAGATACCATTTCAGATGATGTCATTTTATCTCCAGTAGATTCGAATTCGTACATCTTACTTTCTTTGTTGTAGAATTCCGATGACGCTGCATCTAGAGCGATGTAAACGTCTTCGCCTGGCTTATATCCAGCCATTTCTATTGCCTCTAAAACCACCTCAATTGCCTCTTCATTAGATCCAAGGTTAGGAGCAAAACCACCTTCGTCACCAACATTGGTTGACATTCCTTTCGCTTTAAGGGCAGACTTTAAATGATGGAAAATTTCCGTTCCCATTCTTAAAGCCTCACTAAATGTTGTCGCTCCAAATGGCATAACCATAAATTCCTGAATATCAATTTTGTTATCTGCATGAGAACCTCCGTTAAGAATATTCATCATAGGAACTGGAAGTGTATTAGCACTAACGCCACCCACATATCTATAAAGAGGTTGATTCAATTCAGCAGCGGCAGCTTTGGCACAAGCCAATGAAACACCCAATATTGCATTAGCTCCAAACTTACTTTTATTATCCGTACCATCCATAGAAATCATAGCGCGATCAATTAGGTTTTGATCAAAAATGTAGGCGTTATCTAGCTCTTCAGCTAGGATTGCATTTACATTGTCTACAGCCTTCAAAACACCCTTGCCCATATAAATGCCATTGTCGTTATCTCGCAGCTCCACAGCTTCGTGAATTCCGGTTGAGGCACCCGAAGGAACTGCTGCTCGACCAAAACCGCCAGCATCCGTATATACATCTACCTCAATAGTTGGATTACCCCTTGAATCCAAAATTTGTCTCGCCTCAATTTTAGCTATATAGCTCATTATAATAGTTTATAGTTTATGTTCCAACATTGACATACTGCTTCCTAGATTTATCTTAGGAAACGACTGCTTTATTTCGCTTAACCATTTCGCTTATGTTCGCAATAAAATCATCAAACAAATATCGAGAATCATGCGGCCCGGCAGATGCCTCTGGGTGATATTGAACAGAAAATATTTTCTTTTTCTTAAATTTTATTCCAGCGAGTGTATTGTCATTTAGATGTGTGTGAGTAATCTCAATTTCTGGGTTATTAGATAGTGCTTCTTTCTCGACAACAAACCCATGATTTTGAGACGTTACTTCGCATTTACCTGTTTGTAAATTAATGACTGGATGATTTATACCCCTATGTCCATTATGCATTTTCCTCGTTGTTAAACCCGAAGCTAAAGAAAGTACTTGATGCCCCAAGCATATTCCGAAAATTGGAATTTTTAACTCCGTCATTCGTCTAACTGTATCTATTACATAAGACATTGAAGAAGGATCACCAGGTCCATTCGACAACATGAATCCATCAGGGTTCCATATTGTCATGTCTTCTATACTCGTATTCATTGGAAATACTTTCAAGTAACATCCCCTATCCGCCAGACAGGAGAGAATACTTCGCTTAACACCCAAATCCAAAACGGCTACTTTAAATTCAGCATTCTCGTCGCCAAACAAATATGGCTCCTTGGTTGACACTTTTGATGCCAACTCTAAACCTGCCATCGATGGTATTTCTTTAACCTTGGTTTTTAGAATTTCGACATCTAGCTCATCTGAGCTAATAATTGCATTCATGGCGCCTCTATCTCTAATATGACGTACGATTGCTCTAGTATCAACATCAGATATACCTGACAACCCTAATTCTTCGAAATATTGCTGAATAGATTTAGACGCAGATGATCTCGAATAGTGCTCGTCAGTAAATTTTTTGCAAACTAGTCCAGCTATGTTTAAATTTTCAGATTCTACTTCCTCATCATGAATTCCGTAGTTACCTATATGAGAAACTGTACTAACTAATATCTGCCCGAAATATGAAGGATCTGTGAATATTTCCTGATATCCAGTCATACCAGTATTGAAACAAATTTCTCCGGTAGCGGTTCCTGTTATTCCAATTGCTTTGCCATAATAAACACTACCGTCTTCTAGAACTAGTACTGCTGGTTTTCTTTCTTGATACTTCATATAAATAGTATATATAAAAAAAGGATGAAGCAAAAATACTTCATCCTTTTCATTGTAACTATTAAAAGTTATTAACTAATCTCGTCAGTTTATTCACTCTTTTTTTTGTCGTCTTCAGTAGTTTTATCATCCTTAGATTCTTCAGCTTTTGATATCTCTTCTGTTTTAGCCTCAGCTTTCGCTTCTTCCTTAACGTCTTCAATAACTGGTGCTTCAACCTTAGCCTCTGTTTCTATAGTTTCCTCAACTATTTCAACGTCTTCAACTGCATCAACTTTCGCGGGAGCTGCTTTCGCAGGGCCTTTTCCAGAACCACCTCTTCGTCTCGTTTTCTTAGCCGCTGCTTTTTTCTCAGTTGTATACGTTTCATTGAAGTCTACTAATTCGATGAGGCACATTTCTGCATTATCACCTAAACGGTTACCTGTTTTTAGTATTCTTGTGTATCCACCTGGACGATCAGCAATTTTAGGAGCAACGTCTCTAAACAACTCACTAACAGAATGCTTGTTTTGCAAATAACTAAAAACGACTCTTCTGGAATGCGTTGTATCAGTTTTTGACTTCGTCAAAAGTGGCTCTACAAACAATCTAAGTGCTTTGGCTTTAGCTACAGTTGTATTAATTCTTTTGTGAAGAATTAATGAGCTTGCCATGTTGCTTAACATTGCCTTTCTGTGCGCAGTTTTTCTACCTAAATGGTTAAATTTCTTACCGTGTCTCATCTCAATATAAATTTGAAATCAATTACTTGACTTCTTATGACTACTCTTTATCTAATTTGTACTTTGCTAAGTTCATTCCGAAAGAAAGTTGTTTAGCGTCTACTAAGTCTTCCAACTCAGTAAGTGATTTCTTTCCAAAGTTTCTAAACTTCAACAAATCGTTCTTGTCAAATGATACTAAATCACCAAGTGTATCTACGTCTGCAGCTTTTAAGCAATTTAATGCTCTAACTGAAAGGTCCATGTCTACCAACTTAGTTTTTAATAATTGACGCATGTGTAAAGAAGTTTCGTCAAATTCTTCTTCAGCTGCTTTTTCTTCAGTATCCAAAGTAATTCTCTCATCAGAGAACAACATAAAATGGTGGATTAAAATTTTAGCTGCTTCTTTTAATGCTTCTTTAGGATGAATCGAACCATCAGTGTCGATATCTAAAATTAATTTCTCATAATCGGTTTTTTGCTCAACACGGAAATTTTCAACATCATACTTTACATTCTTTACCGGAGTAAAAATAGAATCAATGGCAATGGTTCCAATTGGTGCGTTAAGAGATTTATTCTCTTCAGCAGGAACATATCCTCTACCCTTATCAATAGTTAATTCTAAGGTTAACTCAACTGATTTGTCCATAGTACAAATCACATGATCAGGATTTAACACCTGAAATGCAGAAGTGTTTTTACCTATGTCGCCTGCAGTAAACTGCTCTTTGCCACCAACTCTTACAGTTACTTTCTCAGTATTAGTACCTTCAATTTGTTGTTTAAACCGAACTTGTTTTAGGTTTAATATTAATTCTGTAATATCTTCAACAACTCCTTTTATCGTAGAAAATTCATGATCTACACCATCAATTTTCACAGAGGTAATTGCAAAGCCTTCCAATGAAGCTAAAAGAATTCTTCGGATTGCATTACCAACAGTAATACCGTATCCTGGTTCTAATGGACGAAACTCAAATTGACCTTGGAAATCATCCGCATCGATCATTATAACTTTATCTGGTTTCTGAAAATCTATAATTGCCATTTCTTTTTTTTTTAATGTCTAATACGTTAATTACTATTTCGAGTAAAGTTCAACAATAAGCTGTTCTTTAATGTTCTCTGGAATTTGCTCTCTTTCTGGTGCTTTAATAAACTTTCCTTTTAAGGTTGCTTTATCAAATTCTAACCATTCGAAAGCCGCAGTGTCTTTTGCTAAAGAAGCCGATATAGCCTCTAAAGATTTTGATCTTTCTCTTACTTCTACAACGTCACCCTCTGATAATTGGTAAGATGGTATGTTAACCAAACCACCATTAACGGTAATGTGACGGTGAGAAACTAATTGTCTAGCCCCACTTCTTGTTGGAGAAATACCCATTCTAAAAACTGTATTATCTAAACGAGACTCACAAAATCTTAATAAATTTTCACCGGTAATGCCTTTCTTACGAGATGCTTTATCAAACAAATTTTCGAATTGTTTTTCTAAAATACCGTAAGTGTATTTAGCTTTTTGCTTTTCTGCTAATTGCTCAGCATACTCAGATTTTTTACCTCTCCTTCTATTTGGTCCATGTTGCCCAGGCGGGTAATTTTTTTTCTCTAACGCTTTATCAGGACCAAAAATTGGCTCTTGGAACTTTCTTGCGATTCTTGATTTAGGACCTCTATATCTTGCCATTTTATAGTAGTTTTTGCTTCAACGATTATGAATTAAGGTCTTAATTTAATCCTTCGATAATCTCAGCGATTGTTATTTAATTATACTCTTCTTCTTTTAGGAGGTCGACAACCATTGTGTGGCAATGGAGTAACATCTATTATTTCTGTTACTTCAATACCTGCGTTGTGTACGCTTCTTATTGCAGATTCTCTTCCGTTACCTGGTCCTTTTACATAAACCTTAACTTTTCTTAAACCAGCTTCATAGGCCACTTTTGCACAATCTTCAGCGGCGACTTGTGCTGCGTAAGGTGTGTTCTTTTTAGAGCCTCTAAAGCCCATTTTACCGGCAGATGACCAAGAAATAACTTGACCTGTTGCGTTAGTTAACGAAATGATAATATTATTGAAGGTAGCCTGTACATGCATTTGTCCAAGTGCTTCAACAATTACTTTTCTTTTTTTAGATGTTGACTTTGCCATGATCTATTTGTTATTTAGTAGCAATCTTTTTATTCGCAACAGTTTTTCTTCTCCCCTTTCTGGTTCTACTGTTGTTTTTAGTTCTTTGTCCGTTGAGAGGAAGCCCTGATCTGTGACGAATACCTCTGTAACTACCAATATCCATTAAACGTTTGATGTTTAACTGAACTTCGGATCTTAGAGCTCCTTCAACTTTAATACTGTCAGCTATGATAGCACGGATTTTAGTCAACTCATCATCATTCCAGTCTTCAACTTTCGTGTTGACATCAACTTTTGCTTCAGCTAAAATGTTTTTAGCGGTAGTA
>CAJQPE010000055.1 GCA_905480125.1 uncultured Flavobacteriales bacterium
GGTCTAGGTGCTTATCGAGTGGTATATGGTTCTGGCGGAGAGAATCAGGGAGGCTCCATGTGGATGACAACTTTGGCCGATATCATGGCAAATGATTTAACCTCTTCTGTTCAGCTGGCCTCAGATGCAAACAAAGGATTTATCGCTCCAGCAAGCGTTGCAAATTTTACTGCAGATGTAAAAAAGGATATTGTGATACAAGGGTATAACGGTAAGTTATATTTAATTGATGGAAACTCTTATGCAGAAATTTGGAGCTATCAAATACCAAATGTAGAATCAAGTGCTTCACCTGTTATAGGCAATTTAACAGGCGATGCAACGCCAGATGTATTTGCCGTTCAAGCGAAAGGATCTGCACCAAGTTTTTTCGACTTCTACCAAATATTAATTGATGGAGCCACAGGGGCTGTTGCTAAACGAGATAGTATCTCCGATTTGCATTTCGCTTCTGCTAACGCATTCGATTATAACGGAGATGGGCGAGATGAAGTGTTGGTAACCATGAATGATTTTGTGGGCTCTCATTTCGTAAACTACCTAAACATTATCGATTTTCAAAATGATAGCATCATTGAATTATGGGACCCTGCAGGTGGAGTAAATCTAGCAAGTACTCCGCTAGTTAATGATCTTGATGCAGACGGATTGGTTGATATAATTTTCGTGATGAGAGCAGATAGCGCAAATCCCACGGCTGTAAATGGGGTTAAGATAAATCGCATTGAAACAAATGCTTCGGTCCCAGCTTCAGGAATTGCCTGGGGGCAGTATATTGGTACTAATGGCGATGGAATATACTTTAATAGCGCGGTAAATTGTGGAGGTATTAATTTAGGATTCAATGCTTCATCAATTAGTTGTAATGGTGCTGATGACGCTTTGTTAGCCGCTAGCGCTGGCGGAGGCACTACGCCCTATACTTACCTGTGGTCTAATGGAGAAATTACTCAAAGCATTAGCGCATTAGCGCCTGGAACATACTCGGTAATTGTAACAGATTCGGTAGGATGTTTTGAAACGGGCAGTTCTTCTGTTAACAATCCCTATGTATTAACTTGGGGTGGAGTATCAAACATTACTTGTATTGGAGATGATGATGGAATTGCTACAGTTAACAGCTCAGGTTGCCCTTGTATGTTTAATGGCTGTTTGTTCGATTGGGATAATCTTGATAGTGTAAAAACCTCAACTCATCTTTCAGGGGGATGGAATTATGTTGTTATTACCCATACAGATGGATGTATAGTTGAAGATTCAATTTATATGACTATCCCCGCAGCTGTTATTGACTCATTCGAGGTTGAAAATATTGCATGCCCAGAATTTGCAACGGGAGTAATTAATTTGTTTCCAAGCGATTCGTTAACCGCTGTTTATAGCTGGAATAATGGTGAAACTTCTTCTAACCTTACTGGATTAGCTTCGGGAAATTATAGCGTATCAGTTAGTGATGGGAGACCTTGTTATGATACCTTAAGTTTTATTGTAGTAGCAGCCGATACACTGGTTACTTCCATTATCGGGTCAAACGTGTTATGTGCTGGAGATAGTTCTGGTTCTGGTTCTGCTCAAACATCAGGAGGAACTATCAACTATTCCTACGCTTGGAATAACGGAGATACTGATAGTGCTATTACCGGAGTTAATGCTGGCACATACGAGGTATCAGTAACTGATTCTTTAGGGTGTATTAATATTGAATCTATTATTATTACAGAACCCGCTATGTTATCTGTTACTCTCACAGCAATTAATGCACTGTGTTATAATGACAATTCGGGGTCAATAACTACAAGTGTTTTTGGAGGAACAACGGCATATTCATACCTATGGTCTACTGGTGAGATAACCGAAAATCTTAGTAATCTTTTTAGTGGAGAATATTCAGTTACTGTCACGGATACGCTTGGCTGTGATAAAGTAAATTCTATTACTTTACCAGAACCGGCAGCGCTAAGTATAACAATGTCAAACACTAGTAACACACTTGTCCAATGCAATGGCACTGCATCTGCTTTTGTTACTGGAGGGGTTAGCCCATATTCCTATCTATGGAATGATGCCGCCGCGCAAACCTCTAACCCAGCAATTGATTTATGTGCCGATAACTTCGAAGTTGATGTTCTAGATGCAAATGGTTGTGCTATCTCTGATACGATATCGGTTCAAAATGACATTATCGATGGTGTATTTGAAAACATCTCTGAACAGGGCTTGATGATTTATCCTAATCCTACAACATCATTTGTCGTAATTGGATTTTCAAATAATAGAGAATGTGCAATTAGATTATTTGATGTAGCTGGAAAATTAGTTTACGAAAACGAAAGTTTTAATAATAAAATACGCATTGAAAGTTTAAATACAGGTATGTATTTCTATGAGGTCAAAGACAATAAAAATCAAAGTTATTCAGGGAAGTTATTAATTACAAAATAGATTTTGTTTAGTCTAAATTCAGCTCTCTTGCAATAATATTTAAACCGTATACAATAACAAATATTGCAAATCCTGGCAACAGCGTTAACTCCCAATTGTCAATGTTATTTTGACCATAAGCAATAATTTTTCCTAAGGTAATCGTGTTGCGAGAAACCCCAATTCCTAAAAATGAAAGGCTGGACTCGATTAATACAACAGACCCAACACCGAATGAGATTATCACAAGAATAGGTTTAATGATGTTTGGTAAAATGTATTTAAGCAAAATCATGCTGTCTTTTATACCCATTGCTGTGGCAGATTCGATGAAGAATTTTTCTTTACATTTAAGCGTTTCCGCTCTCATAATTCTGGCAATTCCTGTCCACGAGGTAAGACCAATAATCCAAATTAAGACACCAACAGACGTTTGTTGAACTACAGCTGCTAGCACCACAATTATAATAATTTTCGGGGTCGAGTTCATTATCTCAATAGTTTGACTTATCATGCTATCTATAGGAACAGCCCTGTTTTTTTTCGGCTGTATGTATTTTGCTACAAGAGCCCATAACAATCTAGAGATAGCAATAACAAGAAGTATCGTTACTAAAATGCTTCCTCCATTGGCATTTTGAAAAGAGGTGTTCATGTATACCCCATAAAAGCAACAGCAAAATAAAGTGAGCGCGACCCAAATAACACCAACCCAGCTTACTTTGTATTTTGTATTTTGAAAATAGCCAGACAATAGGCCAAGCGTTATTCCTATTGTTGAAGCAATTAACATGGCTAGAATAGCAATAAAAAGGGACCATTTTACACCTATGAAAACTCCAATTGCCAGATTATAGTTTGACCATCTTATTAAAGAAGGTTGATTTGGCAAGAAGCTATCGAACCCCAAACCTATTAAGGAAAGGCAAGCTAGCAATGCGAGCCACAATTTTGCTCTTAATGGTATAGATATCTTAATATTCACGCTAATTCTTCAATTTCTATACGTGGATCAATAAAAGCATAAACAATGTCCGACACAAGGTATGATAGCAGTGTTATAATGCCAGAGAGCACAAAAAATGCAATTAGTACAGGATAATCTTGATGATAAACTGCGTTCATGATTTCATTGCCCATTCCCGGGATATTAAATACGGTTTCAATAATCAGCGAACCTCCAATTGCCAATGGAAATGACGTTGTAAATAATGTTACCAAAGGCAGCAAAGCATTTTTAAAGGCATGTCGTAGTATAATTTCTTTTTCTGATAGGCCTTTTGCTCTTGCTGTTTTGATGTAATCTAATTTCATCTCCTCTAATAATGAACTTCTAAATGTTTGGGTAACTAGAGCATAGGTTGAGTAGGCGTAACATATTGTAGGCAGCACTAAATAGGGCAGAGTTAAAAAGAAATTGAGCATTAAATTAGAATTTGATACGAACCCTTTAATGGGTTTAACTCCAGAAACAGGCAGAATAGAAAGCAAATCAGGGTTTGCAAAAGTCAATAGCGAGATTATCGCAAACCAAAAAGTAGGAATTGAAAATAGTATAACTGTTATGGCGGTGATAACTCTGTCGGTAATTTTATTTTTTCGGATTACTGCATAAATAGCGGTAGCAATTCCCATTCCATAGGCCAAGATTATTCCCATTACTGATAGCAATACCGACCAAAATAGTTTATTTCGAACTTTTGTTTCAACGGGCTCTCCAGTAACATACGAAATACCAAAATCACCTCTAATAATCCCTTTTGTGTATCTATTATCACCAAACACCCATCGATGAAATTTGTTTTGACTGTAAAAATTAAGCTTAGGTAAATATTTAGTCCAATTAGATCTAACCTCAAGCGTTTCCATAGATTCAATTAATTCGTCAACTAGGTTAAGCCCATCTTTATTATTATAAAAGCCATATAATGCTTTGATACGATAAAGCTGATTAGTTGGGGTTTGTCTATAGAAACTAGCGGTAATAATTTCATGGCACTCCAATTGCTGTGTTTTATCCACAATATTTATGTTTCTATTGTGTTCTAATAATCTGTTGTATGCCTTGTAATATTTTGAAATTTGGCTCCATTCTCCATATTTAAAAAGCATTTTTTTTAATGCAATCTGGTCTTGTTCTAATGATATTTTGTATAGCGTATCTGGAATAACTTGTGAAACTATGGAGATATAAAATGCCGGTAGATTAAGGCCTAGCTGTTTATTCAGCTTGTTTTTTATTTTGTTATATTCTTTAGCTGTCTTTAAAACTTCACTTGAACCGTTATATTTTTGAAGAGGGTCACTAGGGGCATATTCAAGGAGGCAGAATGCAACTAAAACAAGTGCAACTAAAGTGCCGAGGGCACGAATTATCCGTTTCAATATAAACTTAAGCATGGCTAGGGCTCAACACTAACAGTCTGCTTTACGGTATTTGATAGTTGAAGGTTATTTAACAGCACACCAGGTTTTTCAGAATACATATTTGAATTATTAAAGCGCTTGTGCAAAACGACTTTTCGTGAACCATTCAGCAGAAATATATAGGGCTGTTCGTCATAAATTATTTGTTGAATTTGGCTTTCAAGTTCTATTCTCTTTTTTATATCTAAAACGGTTATTGATAGCTCTATTAAAGAGTCAGATTCCGTTGAGCCGAACCCAGTGAAGTTCGACCCGTTATTAAGCCAAGAGGAGGTATGCCAAATTTGCGTGTGGTCATCTGGAAAAGAGCTCCCTCCCCAAGCAAGAAGAAGCATATCAAAATCATGGTCGGCAGCTTTTTTATATAGAACAGTGTAATCAACTAATGTAATTTTTGCATTTACACCAGCTTTTTTCATGGTTTCAGCCATGAGCTCTGCCATATCGCCCCAAATACTAATGTTATTCATGCAAAGTAATTCAAATTCTAGAGGGACTATATTCTCATCAACCACTTTGTCTAGATACCCATCGCCATCACTATCTTTCCAGCCGGCTTCATTGAGTAATCCTTTTGCTTTGTTTAGGTCTAATGGAATCTCTTCTATATTTTTATTGAAGGTGTTTTTAAGAGAAGATACTGCACTCAATCTTCTTGTCGATTTACCTTCAAATAATAGCGCTATCATATCATTAACAGGAGTAAGATAGGCCATAGCTTGTCTCACTTTTTTATCGCTAAAAATCAAAGGATGCTTGTCGCCATCAGGTCGCATATTCATTGCAGCAAAGCTATAATTGAAAGAAGGAAGAAATGCGGCATGGTAATTTTCATTGAATGATTCTTCTGCCATTAATTTGGTCATAGTTTGGGAAGATAAGTAACCTGAGCCATCAAAATTTTGATTCTTAAATTCCAAATACTGTGAATTTGGATCAGTGTTTACTTGAAAAATAATGGTGTCAGGATATGCAGTTTCGTAACTAGATGGATTGGCTAAGCTGGCAGTCCAATGTTTTAGTTTTTTTACTAGTCTGATGTTGTTTCCGGAATCCCATTTATCGACTCGATAGGCACCTAGTCCATTTAGATTTGAGATATTTCTACCGAATTTTGCACTGTTAAATACAGTAGACCAGTTAGATATTAATTCCGTTGATTTAAAGTTTTCCTCATCAAAATCTGATAAAGAGTATGAATCTAATAATCCATCAGGATCATAGAATGACTTTTGTAGAATTGGATAGTCGATTAAAAAGAAAGTATTCGAAACACTAGGTTTTTTCATCCAAACAGCAAAAGAGTTGCTATCGATATTCAGCGAGATAGAGTCTAGATTTTCGAAATAGGCTTTTGCTTGTGAATTTTCAACCAGCGGACATTTGTGCGTTTTTAATGTGAATTCAATGTCTTTAACAGTTAAAGGGGATCCATCATCCCAAAAGATATCATTTCTTAGTGCATAGTGAAGCCGTAAATCATCAATGTTTATTGGTAAATTACTATTGATTATTACCCCAGGTTCAATTGCTAGGGTTGCTAAATTACCTCTAGCAATAAATCCTTGGGTATACTGGAAAATGAATTGGGCAATTGTTGATGGCTCATTGGTAGGATGAAGTGATGCCGGCTCTCCGACAATATGAAATATTACCGAATTATTAGTATTCCAATTAGTATTCCAAGAAAGTGTCGGTCTATTTCGAATAAATTTTTGAGTAGCAATAGTTTCCTTTTCAACAACCTTTGTCAGGTCAGAATCTGTTTTGTTTTCATTACATCCAGTGAAAATAAAACTCAAAAAAACAATTACTAAAAGTGAAAAACGCATGCTACAAATATAGTTTTTGAACCGGATTAGGATATTTATCAACACCCTAAAAAATGATTGCTTTTTGATGTAAATTTACCATCCAATATATTTTTTACTAGTTGTATTTTGTATGTCTTTTAACTCTCGTATTTTATCTTTTAACTACACAGAATGTATTTAATATTTGACACAGAAACAACTGGCCTTCCGAAGAATTTTAAGGCGCCAATTACCGACACAGATAATTGGCCAAGGTGTATCCAAATAGCATGGCAATTACATGACGAGCTTGGGAATTTAATTGAGCATCAAGATTATTTGGTTAAACCTGATGGTTTTTCAATTCCATATCAATCAGAAAAAATTCATGGAATTTCAACAGAGTTGGCAACAGAAGAGGGTTTCCCTTTGGCTGAGGTCTTAGAAAAATTTAAAGAAGTACTAGGAAAGACAAAGTTCGTCGTTGGTCAAAATGTAAAGTTTGACAATAACGTAATGTGCTGCGAGCTATATCGTCTTGGGGTGGAAACTAGCTTGATGGAAATGGCGGTATTGGATACTTGTACCGAAAAAACGGCTAAGTTGTGTGAAATTCCTGGTGGTCGAGGAGGCAAATTCAAGTTGCCAACATTAACAGAATTACATAAGCATTTATTTGGTAAGGAATTTTCAGACGCCCACAATGCAGCAGCCGATGTAGAAGCGACAACTCGTTGCTTTTTAGAATTGGTTCGTTTAAGAGTATTTACGGCTGATGAATTAAAAGTAGAAGAAGATTATTTCACAGCATTCGATTTAGCCAATCCAGGGACTATAGAGGTTATTGGATTGAAGCACATCAATCTAAAAAAGGCAAGTAAAAAATATGTTTCCACTGCAGGTAGTGGAATATCAGAGACAGAAGCTGAAAAGAATTTAGAAGAACTAGCAAATGTTCGCTTTTCGCATTTTCATAACCATAGTCAGTTCTCGATACTTCAAGCTACTTCAGAAGTTAAAGGCTTAATTGCGAAGGCTGCAGAACTGGGTATGCCCGCTGTTGGGTTAACGGATAATGGCAATATGATGGCAGCTTTTCATTTTATTGAGGCTGGTATTGCATACAACAAAGAGTTCAACGAAAAAATAAAAGCGTTGAAGGCTAAAATGGCAGTTCAAGGTGCTGATTTAAATAATGTTGCTGATTGGGGGCAGGAGGTTGAACAACTAGAAAATAAAATTGTAAAACCTGTTTTAGGGGTTGATTTTTACGTTTGCAAAGACCACCTCGATAAGTCCTTTAAGGACAATGGCTTCTCTGTTCCTTTATTAGCAAAAAATAAATCGGGATACCATAATTTAGCTAAGATGTCCTCCGAAGCTCATGTAAATGGCTTTTATTATGTGCCTCGAATTGACAGAGATGTTATTCTTGCTCACAAGGACAATTTGATTGCTCTAACGGGAGGATTGTTAGGTGAAATTCCTGCAAAAATATTGAACGAAGGAGAAGAAAAAGCTGAAGCAGCTTTTAAATGGTGGCATGAACAATTTGGAGAAGATTTTTACGTAGAACTATGCCGTCATGGCCTAGAAGAAGAGCAATTAGTAAACGAAACCTTACTTCGTTTTGCTAAAAAATATGGAGTAAAATATATTGCGGCCAATAACTCTTTTTATCTAGATCAAGTCGATTCTGAGGCACATGATATTTTACTATGTGTAAAAGAAGGAGAGTTAAAGTCTACTCCAATAGGCAGAGGTCGGGGTTTTCGTTTTGGATTTCCAAATAACGAATTCTACTTCAAGTCGCAAGAGGTGATGAAGGAACTGTTCAAAGATTTGCCTGATTCAATAGCCACAACTAATGAAATAGTTAATAAAATTGAGATATATGGTTTGGCACGTGAGGTCTTACTGCCAGAATTTGATATTCCAGAAGAATTTCAAGATCCAAAAGATAAAGAAGATCCGAAATTAAAAAATGGTGAAAATGCTTATCTGCGTCATATTACCTATGAAGGAGCAAAAAAGCGTTATGGAAAAATTTCTCCAGAAATGGAAGAGCGAATCGATTTTGAATTAGATACTATTCGAAATACTGGATATCCAGGTTACTTTTTAATTGTTGAAGATTTCATTCGTGAGGCACGAAAAATGAACGTATCTGTTGGCCCTGGCCGTGGTTCAGCGGCTGGTTCTGTTGTGGCTTATTGTACTTGGATTACTAATATTGATCCGATAAAGTATGACCTACTTTTTGAGCGATTTCTTAATCCCGAAAGGGTATCGATGCCCGATATCGATATTGATTTTGATGATGAAGGTCGAAGTAGGGTAATGCAATACGTAATCGATAAATATGGTTCGAGTCAAGTAGCTCAAATTATTACTTATGGCACAATGGCAGCAAAATCTTCAATTCGAGATTGCGGTAGGGTACTTGATTTACCCCTGTCTGATACCGATCGAATTGCCAAACTCGTACCAGAGACTAAGCTTAATAAACTATTTGCTTGGGATGAAGAAACCATGAACGAAAAGCTGAACCAAGATCAAGTGGCTTTAGCGAAAGAGCTAATTAGTATTTATGGACAGCAATCAGCCGAAGGTGAGGTGCTGCGTTCTGCTAAAAGTTTGGAAGGTTCGATTCGTAATACTGGAATACATGCATGCGGTGTAATAATTACACCGGCTGATATTCGTGAATTTGTTCCGGTAAGTACAGCTAAGGATTCGGAGATGTGGTGCACTCAGTTCGATAATTCTGTGGCAGAAGATGCAGGCTTATTGAAAATGGATTTTTTAGGACTCAAAACCTTAACTCTAATCAAAGATACGCTTGCCATTCTCAAAGCTCGCGAAGGCCTAGAAATTGATATTGACAATATTCCCCTTGATGACAAACTGACTTATGAGCTTTTTCAACGTGGAGAAACGGTTGGAGTTTTTCAATATGAATCTGGCGGAATGCAAAAACATTTAAGGGCGCTAAAACCAACAGTTTTCGCTGATTTAATTGCAATGAACGCACTGTATAGGCCGGGCCCAATGGAGTATATTCCTTCGTTTATTAAGCGAAAGCATGGTGACGAAGAAATTGAATACGATTTAGATGCTTGTGAAGAATATTTAGATGAAACATACGGTATAACAGTCTATCAAGAGCAAGTGATGCTTTTATCCCAGAAACTAGCTGGTTTCACCAAAGGTGAAGCCGATTCATTGCGCAAGGCAATGGGGAAAAAGAAGAAGGATTTGATTGATAAAATGAAATCAACCTTTATTGCTGGAGGAGAAGAACGCGGACATAATAAAAAGGCTTTAGAAAAAATATGGACAGATTGGGAGGCGTTTGCATCTTATGCATTTAATAAATCTCACTCAACTTGCTATGCTTGGATTGCATATCAAACTGCTTATTTGAAGGCGCACCATCCAGCGGAATATATGGCCGCAGTTTTAAGTAATAACATGAACGACATCAAATCGATTACATTCTTCATGGAAGAATGTAAAAGAATGGGACTCCAAGTTTTAGGTCCTGATGTTAACGAGTCTTACCATAAGTTTGCTGTAAATGATGATGGCAATGTTCGATTTGGAATGGGCGCCATTAAAGGGGTAGGAGAGGGAGCTGTTAAAACTATAATTGAAGAACGGAAGAAGAATGGAAAATATAAGACCATAGGGGGGTTTATGACGCGTGTCGATCAAAAAAGTGCTAATAAAAGGACCATTGAAGGGCTTGTTTTTGGCGGAGGCTTCGATTCTTTCGAAATATCTAGAGCTAAATATTTTGGACATGATGACCGTGGAGTAACCTACCTGGAACAGTTAATTAAATATGGCAACGCATGTAAACAGCAAGTGAACGCACCTCCAGATTTGTTTGGTGATACTATAGTTGTTGAATTTCAAGAACCAATTCCACCAGAAATTGAAGATTGGGGAACACTAGAGCAATTGGCTAAAGAAAAAGAAGTGGTTGGTGTTTACATTTCTGGTCATCCGCTTGATGAATTTAAGCTGGAAATGAAATACTTCTGTAATTCTACTATTGCGCATGTTAATTCCTTGGATAAGCCAGTTTCAGGAGAAATATCTATAGCAGGAATGGTCACCGATGCACAGCACCGCATTGCAAAAAGCGGAAACCCCTTCGGAAAGTTGATGATTGAAGATTATACAGATTCGCGAGAGATAATGTTTTTCTCAAAAGATTACGTCAATTTTAAATCATACTTAAATACTGGATGGTTTTTGCATCTCAAAGGAAATTTCCAACCGAAATGGAAAAATTCGGAGCCACAATTTAATGTTACTTCAATAGAAATATTAAATGATTTAAGAGATAAATTGGCGAAGACGATAACATTAAAATTACAACTTTCAATGCTGACTGAAAATACTTTAGATAGGATAGAAAAACTAGTCGCAAATCATGAAGGGCAATGTCGTGTAATTTTGCATGTTGTAGATGAGGTAGAAAACCTGTCGGTAACTATGCCATCGCGCAAGATGGCAATTAGTCCTACGAATGATTTTTTTGATACTTTGGCGGAGGCAAACATTGGATTTAAATTGAATTAATTACATTTGATTCTGTCAAACTGGCACTGAATATCGTTTGGCAGAACAATTGATAAAATAAGATTAATAGTAACAAGATAAAATTTATAGAGATGGCAGTGGAATTTACAGACGCTAATTTTGAAGAGTTAGCATTGAAATCAGATAAACCTGTTTTAGTTGATTTTTGGGCAGAATGGTGTGGACCATGTAGAATGGTTGGACCATTAGTTGAAGAGATTGCAAATGAATATGATGGAAAAGCAATAGTTGGAAAAGTTAATGTAGATCAGCATCCGAATATTTCAGCGAAGTATGGAATTAGAAGTATTCCTACTATTATTTTCCTTAAAAACGGAGAGGTAGTGGACAAGTCTGTTGGCGCCGTTCCTAAATCTCAGTTAGCTGAAAAGTTAGACGCAGCACTTTAATTGTATTCTTAACGTTATTGAAAGAGGGCTTTGCGCCCTCTTTTTTGTATGGAAACATTAGATTTTAATCAGGTAAAGAAATTTGAATCAATAGAGCTTCTTGCAAAGCAAGTAGTGGAAGGGTTTATAACGGGATTACATAAAAGTCCATTTCATGGTTTTTCTGTTGAATTTGCTGAACACAGGTTATATAATCCTGGTGAAACAACACGACATATCGACTGGAAACTATATGGTAGAACCGACAAACTATTTATAAAACGGTATGAGGAAGAAACGAATCTCCGATGCCAATTGGTAATTGATAATTCTTCATCGATGTATTATCCTGATGCATCGAATAATTTTAATAAAATTTCTTTTTCCGCTTATTGTTGCGCTGCATTAATCCAATTACTTAAAAGGCAGCGAGACGCAGTCGGTTTAAGTGTCTTTTCTGAAAAATTAGACATACATACCCCAGCTAAGTCTAGTGTGGTGCATCATAAAATGTTGTACAACCATTTAGAAAAAGTAATTGCAAGTGAAAAATCGTCAAAAACTTTTGTCGTTGATGCGCTTCATCAAATAGCAGAAAGTATTCATAAGCGGTCTTTGGTTATGGTTTTTAGTGACATGATGGATAACTCCTCAACAGGAAATGATGAGCTTTTTTCTGCATTGCAGCATTTAAAACATAACAAACATGAAGTTGTGCTATTCCATGTAGTTGATAAAAAAACGGAGATAGATTTCCAATTCGAAAATCGCCCATATACCTTTATCGACACTGAAACGGGCAAGGAAGTAAAAGCTCATCCATCTTCAATTAAGGAGTCTTATATTTCTCAAATGACAGACTACCAAAAAGAGCTTAAATTTAAGTGTTCGCAATACAGAATAGACTTTGTTGAAGCTGATATTAGCGAGGGTTTTGATCAGGTATTACGAGGTTATTTGATCAAGCGAACAAAGATGAATTAAATATTAAGAATTTACTTGGCAAAGTATAAAAATACTATACTTTTGGCAATCTCGAAAGAGAAACACAATTTCCACTTTGATTGACTGATGTCAATGTTCTTAATAAGAATTGGAAAATTTGGTTTGGTAGTTCAGTTGGTTAGAATACCTGCCTGTCACGCAGGGGGTCGCGGGTTCGAGTCCCGTCCAGACCGC
>CAJQPE010000056.1 GCA_905480125.1 uncultured Flavobacteriales bacterium
CACTTGGATATGAGTTAATTAAAGTACCACTTTCATATACATTTACTGTTAGAATAGCGTCAGTTAAATCACTTGTTCCTCCGTTTGTTACATCAGCAACCATATCGATAGTATTCGCATGGGCTGAAGGAATAATAAAATATTCTCCAAATGGATTAGCAACAGACAAATCATCAAATGACGAAGCTGCCATAAAACTAAAATCATCTGTTCCAGAACCAACAGAAGTTCCGTCAACAAACACCTCATAATTGTTACCACCATCCCCCCAGTCATCAACAATGATGAGGTCAATTGAAGTACCATCAACAACACAAAACGGTCCTAAATTAACCGTTGTACCACTAGCGTAAGCAGTTGGATCAGTACCGGCAGCAACCTGAAGACCTTCTCCGCCACAACCAACTACAGTGTTTCCACCAGAAAATAATGTTCCGGTACCGCAAGCATTTCCTGAAGGAACCATTTCCCAATAGGTTTCATACCCCCACGTATCCGTGGTGATATCAATTGTTACCGCCACTTCACCTGCCGCACATTGTGCCGAAGCATAGTTCATGCCGATTACTGATAACAGTACCGTTAAAATTTTGTTAAGTTTTTTCATACTTAGATTTATTAGTTAATAATATAGGTTAGTAAATATTTTTAATAGTCCGCGAATTTACATTTTTTTATTGCTCCAAACAACCAATTAACTCCTAAATCAATCCACCCTTACCTTAACTAACCAATACTTATCATCTACTAACTACTATTAAAGGGGTTTTAACAGAGTTATTCTTACTTACCTAATCAAAATTAACATCAAATAATCACAAATTATATAATTATTTTTTTAGCTGATTTTGATTACCAAATTTTTATAATCTGATGTACATTTGGCTAATGAGAATTCAAAATTAATGAGCGACAATAACATATTTATTCACGTACTAAAAACTGGCGGAACAACCATAAACACTGCAATGAATGATAGTGATTGGCAGACAGAGGTCGACTTTAACTACCGTCACATTCAGAAAAAGACAAAACGATCGAATTCTGCTGATATTTTCGATTCAAAAAATTTAGAAAAATACAAAGCATACAATATTTTCATGATGGTTCGGGAGCCAGTCGATCGCATGATATCGGAATACTATTTCATCAAAGAACGACAGGGGTTTATGAATTTGCTGGTTAACAAGCCAGAATCATTTGAAGACTATGTTTTAAACCCTCAGACGCCTAACTATATGGTTGGTTTTTTATTAGGCAAAAAAATGTATGATAATACGCCTACAACCAATGCTGATCTTGAGCAGGTTATTTCAGCAATCGATAACCTTCCAATATATGTCGGTATTTTCGAACAGTTCAGTGAATCACTGAATTATTTTGGAGAAAATCTGGATATTAAGTGGAATGATGACATTGAAGTGAAAAGAATGACATTTCAGCGACCTAAAAAAGAAGAGATTAGCTCTGAGCTGCAAAAAATAATATTAAAAAAGAACAATCTTGATAATAAGCTATATGAATATTGTCTGGAAAAATTCAACCGAGAAAAACCTAAAAAAGTAAAACAACAAATCAAATTTGAATTAAGTAAGCACAACCATATTATATCATACACGAAAACTTTAATTTTCTTCGAATTCTGTACAAAAAATAAGAATTATCTAAAACAGAATAACCTGTTCTTTCGAAAATTAAATACTTTTTTACACGGTAAATTAAAAATCACAGATGGTCACGAATTTGCGGCTACCTGGAACGCTAGCTTTCAAGAAGCGGTTAACAGAACTTTTAACGGAACCGATTTCGCTACAACTATATGCGAAGCGCTCAAAAGTAATGAAGACCCACTGCAGGCAGCAATAAATATTGGAGAAGCTATTGATACTTTTTTCGATAAGCAAGGCAAGGGTGCTGACAAATTCTATAAAGCCTTAGAATTTGATGTAAGTATGGTGAAGAGGATTCGACCTATACAAAAAACCATAGAAGTAAAGTCTAGTTTCTTTTCAAGGCTTTTTTCAAATAAATAAAAGATGGAAAACAAAAACATATTTGTACACATCCCCAAAACTGGAGGCACAACAATTAACACAGCCATGAACAATGTGTACTGGCAGACTGAACCCGATTTCAACTACAGGCATTTAGCACTAAAAACTAAAATATCTACAAGTGCTGATATATTCAACCCCAGTAATTATGATCGGTATCAGGGCTATAATATTTTTATGATGCTTAGGGAACCGGCGGACAGAATAATGTCTGAATACTATTTTCTTCGAGAACGAAAAGAATACATTAACTTGTTAAACAAGCCTCCTGTTGATTTTGATGACTATTATAAAAAGCCTCAAACTCATAACTATATGGTTGGGTTTTTGGTGGGTAAAAGAATATACGACACAAAACCAACAACTCGAAAAGATTTAGAGGCTGTTATCGATGCAATAGACAAACTACCCATACATGTGGGCATATTTGAATATTTTAGAGAAAGCCTTGGATATTTCAAAGACAAAACGAGTATCGAATGGGCCAGAAATTTGTCTGCAAAACGGATGACATTTAATCGTCCATCAATAAATGACCTTTCTGAAGAGACTAAACAAGATATTTTAAATCTAAACTCACTTGACCAGGAACTATATGTTTATTGTAGAAATAAGTTCGAAGCTACTAAGTCTAAATATGATAGTTATAAAGTAAACTTTCAACTTAACAAATACGACCATATATTCCCGTATATGTCTAAAACTTGTTTGTTCGAGTTTTGTCTCGACAACAAACATTATATTAAACAGAATTTTTTATTCTTTAAAGATCTTACCTTTTATCTAATAAAAGATTTAGACATAAAAGATGGTAAAATCCTAGTTCAATTATGGAATCAGTCAGTATTAGATTCTATTAAGAAATCTTTTCCTGACTCAGAATTCTACAATGAAATTAGCGCAGCGCATGGTACATCTGATGAACCATTGAAGCAGCTGATTAACCTAGGAGAATCGATTAATGAGTTCTTTAAAAAGGATCCGAAAGCGAGTAAAAAGTTTTACAAAGCAATGGACTTGGATAAAGAAAAAATAGTGGTGCCGAAGGAAGAAAAGAAAGGGTTTTTCTCAAATTTATTTGGAGGAAAATAGTATCCATTAAGCTATTGCGGTTTTTTCTGAATAGCTTCGGAGGCATTTTGACCCTTCCCAGTTTTTTTTGTCGAGTTTACTGGAATACCCCTAACAGAATTGGGAGTAGCTTTCTCCTTACTTGAACTCTCCGTTTTCTTTTGAACCGCTGTAGTATCTGAAGCCGATTCAGTTGTTTCAGATGTTCCCGTGGCTGTAGTTGTCGACTTAGAAGACGAACACGACCACAAAAGCAAAAGAGAAACTACCGTAGGAAAAATAATTTTTTGAACTTTCATCTGCGACAATTTTGTACAAATGTACTTCGAATAACTAGACCATTAAATATGCTGGGCTTCTTATTTAAGAAAAACACGTTTAGAACTACAATAACTAAATTTTAATCTACCCTGATTCCCCACAATCTTAGAGCATTAACTTACCTTTGCAACAAACAGAAAAATTATGAAAAAAATATTTACTGCAATTTTATTCTGTGTTACCGGTCTGCTTCTCATGGCGGCAGAAGGGGACACTACTTGGGTTAACCTAAATGAATCACACCTAGATTGGTATGGAAGAAAAGATCAACAGGTTACTTTTCCTGACGGCAGTAAGTCCTACCAACGCATAATGATGTTTGCAACAATTGGTTGCCCCGTTGGAGGATGTAGCGGCTGGGATTACACTAATAAGATGGAAGTACGTCACAACACTGGAGAAATCGATTCAACGGAAATATTTATTAATTCTTTTCAAATTGACGGAGCAAATTACGACACAATAAATTTCGATACAGACACGACATACACCTATTTCTTTAATGCTGGAACCGGTTTAACAGACTCAACAGCCAATAATTTGCTTGAAGTAATAAATTTTGGCTTAACTCAAAATAGCTCATTCGCCATAGACACTTCGTATTTTTGGCCTGCAAACTACTGGAACTATTCTTATAATGGGTCTGGAACAATTGTAGATTCTAATTTAGTAGTTGGTGATTCAACAGCCATTTCAGCTCAATTGAGCTACTATAATTTATTCGATGTTATCGAAAATTACGAATTAGCAAGAATCATTACGCCTTACGGAAGCTATTATGCTGACGATTGGAAACACACTTGGCTGTTTGATGTTAGCGACTTTGAACCCTTATTGCATGATTCAACTGTAATCAGCTCTTTTTATGGCGGTTGGCAAGATGGGTTTACAATGAAGTTAGATTTCGCTTTTATTGAGGGCACACCCGCTAGAGAAGTGTTAAGCATCGAAAATGTTTATAGCAGTGGTATGGGTGGTTACACTTATGGCGAAGTTGGCAATCCAGATGTTATAGAGGAATCATTGGTTCCTGTTCAAGTAGATTATGATGCTGGTTCTATTGCTGGAAAATTAAGAGTTACCCATTCTGGTCATAGCTTTGGTGGAAATGAAGACTGTGCAGAGTTTTGCCAGAAAAACTATTATGTAAAAGTGAATTCATTTAATCAGTTTTCTCAATTAGTATGGCGAGACGATTGCGGGATGAACCCTCTTTATCACCAATCTGGCACATGGATTTACGACAGAGCAAACTGGTGTCCCGGAGAAATTTGCATTACTAGAGAGCATAATTTATCACCTTTTATCACTCCGGGTTCAACAGTTGATATAGATATAGATATGGATACTTACAATTATAATGGAAACGCAGGCTTCACTCCAGGATATATTATTGAATCTCAATTTGTTCAGTACGGCAGTATCAACTATGAAAATGACGCCTCACTAGAAAGAATTGTTGCTCCAAATACGGATAGTTACTTTAATCGATATAATCCTATTTGCGGCAAACCGGTAGTTAAAATTAAAAATGGTGGTTCTGCAACATTGAACTCTGCGACTATCACATATGGCGGAAAAAACGCAACTAAGCTTACTTACGAATGGACAGGCAGCCTTGAGTTTCTAGAAGAAACTGAAGTCGAATTACCTGTTGACACATGGACTAACTGGGCCGCAGGAGATTCAAGTGGTTTATTTGAAGCAACAATCTCAAATCCCAATGGTGTTAGTGATGAGAATACGTCAAATAATATGCGCACATCAAATTATGAGCAACCGCCAGTATGGTCTTCTTCGTTCTATATTTGGTATGTTTCAAATAATGCCGCTAGCGAAACAAATTATGCTATCGAAGATGAACAAGGCAATGTTGTTTTTCAATCGGTTGAAGGATCAAACAATACTACTTATAAAGACACAATAGAATTAGCTCCTGGCTGCTACCAATTCAAAATGACCGATACTGGTTGTGATGGATTATCATTTTTTGCCAACAATGACGGAAACGGCTTATGTAGAATTATGGAAAATGATGGGGGTTTCACTATTATTGAAAACTTCGAAAATGATTTCGGTTGCGAAATATCACAATGGTTTACAGTTGGTTATTCTACTGGCAATATCGAATCGAAAGAAGTTGATAGCGAACTACAAATTTTCCCTAATCCAACTAATGGGGTAATAAATCTAGGTGCAATTATCAACAACTACCAAAACGTTGAAATTTTGATACACTCTACTTTAGGAGAATTAGTTTATAAAGAAAGTAGGAAATCTACTTCTAACTTTAATACGCAGGTCGATTTATCGAATCAACCAACAGGAATTTATTTTATTACCCTTCAAACAGATAGCGAAACGTTTACAAAGAAAATCGCTCTCAATAGATAATCAGCCAAAACATAAGCCAACAAAAAACCCCTCGAATGAGGGGTTTTTTGGTTTAGCGTTGTCTCTCCTGGTATTGAGACAGACGATAAAGCATCCTAACAATCCTTAAACGTTAATAGCGCAGAATTTGTTGCACTAATTATTATATTTTTATCCAGATTATTTAAAATTAAAACTATGAAACGACATTTGTCAATTTTCACAATAATATATTTAGCCACCTTATTTAGCTGCTATACCACTGAAAAACAATTAGATAAATCAACAGAAATGCAATATCCGATCGCTCAAAAAAAAGTAAAAGAATTAACTATTCATGAACATAAAAGAACTGATAATTATTACTGGTTAAATCAAAAAACCAACCCTGACGTCATAAAATACCTTGAAGATGAAAATAAATACTCAAAAAAAATGCTTTCTCATACAGAGAATTTGCAAGAAAAAATCTTCAAAGAAATCACAGAAAGAATTAAGCAAGATGACGAATCTGTTCCTTACTTGTCTAATGGATATTACTATTACTTCAAGAACGAAGATGGAAAAGAATATGATATAAATTGCAGAAAGAAAGGGAGCCTTGAAGCTAAAGAAGAAATATACTTAGACGAAAATGAACTAGCCAAAGACACTGAATACTTTTCTGCAGTTGGTTTTAGAGTGAGTCCTAATAACAAAATATTAGCAATCGGAGTTGATATTATTAGTCGAAGAGAATACGACATCAAGTTTAAAAATCTTGAAACAGGAGAATTCATAGAAGACATTATCCCAAAAACTACTGGCAGAACAGTATGGGCTAATGATAATAAAACAGTGTTCTACACAAAAAAAGATGCGGTAACACTTCGCTCATATAAAATATTTAAACATGTTTTGGGCACGCCCATTTCTGAAGACGTTTTGGTTTATCATGAAAAAGATGAAATGTTTGATTGTTATGTTTGGAAATCTAAATCTAATAAATTTATCATCATCGAGACCTCAAGCACTCTCTCATCAGAAGCAATGTATTTAGACGCTAACAAACCTAACAGTGACTTCAAAATTATTCACGCAAGAGAAGAAAATATAGAGTATTCTGTTTTGAACTACGAAAACGAATTTTACATTGTAACCAACTGGGAAGCAGAAAATTTCAGATTAATGAAATGTAACATTAACAGTACCGCAAAAGAAAACTGGGTTGAACTCATTCCCCATAGAGAAGATGTTCTACTTGAAAGTGTCGAATTGTTTAAAAACCATTTGGTAGTTGAAGAACGCAAAGAGGGCTTATTGAATATTCGCATAATGAACACGAAAGACAATACAGAGCATTATTTAGATTTCGGAGAAGAAGCATACCTAGCATACGTGCAGGCCAATAAAGAGTTTGACACTGAAATATTGCGTTTTGCGTATGGATCTATGACTACTCCAAGTTCTGTTTTCGACTACAACATGAACACCAAAGAAAAAACCTTGCTAAAAGAACAAGATGTGTTAGGTGGCTTTAGCAAAAACAATTATAAAACAAAAAGAGTCTATGCTGGAGCTCGTGATGGTGCTAAAGTACCGATATCGATAGTTTACAGAAAAGACACTCCACTTGATGGCACTGCCCCTCTCCTCTTATATGGCTATGGGTCTTATGGCGCAAGTATGGATGCGTATTTCAGCTACCCAAGATTGAGCTTGCTCGACAGAGGATTTGTATTTGCAATTGCGCATATTCGTGGAGGTCAAGAAATGGGACGGCAATGGTATGAAAATGGAAAGTTTTTAAAGAAACAAAATACCTTCAACGATTTTATTGATTGTGGGAAGCACCTTATCAAAAATAAATTTGGGTCGACAGACAAACTTTGTATTATGGGAGGCAGTGCTGGTGGCCTATTAATGGGAGCGGTCATTAATCAAGAACCAGAAATGTTTAGGGCTGTTGTAGCAGCAGTGCCATTTGTAGATGTAGTAACGACAATGCTAGATGAAAGTATTCCTCTTACTACCGGTGAATACGAAGAGTGGGGAAACCCCAACGAAAAAGAGTACTACGAATATATGCTATCTTACTCCCCATACGATAACGTTGAAGCAAAAAAATACCCAGCTATGCTTGTAACAACGGGCCTCCACGACTCTCAAGTTCAATACTGGGAACCAGCAAAGTGGGTGGCAAAACTGCGTGAATTAAAGACAGACGATAACTTGCTAATACTCCATACGAATATGGATGCAGGTCATGGTGGAGCTTCTGGCAGATTTGAACAATACAAAGAATCTGCGATGGAATATACCTTCCTTTTAGATCAGTTAGGAATTACTGAGTAATTTTCAGAACTTATAATTATCCATTTTATAGCAGCAAAACTCTTTTATAGATTCATTAAAAATTGAATTGTATCAACACCATCCGCATAATCTTCTAAGTTTGGGTTCTGAGCTTCTCCCAAAACTACTCGCCGAGGGTGAATAACATCTATTTTTGACACTACGCATTGTATGTTTTCGTCTTCTGCCAATAAATGCTCTTTGACCGCTTCAACATCTGAATAAATCTCAAAATTTACTGTGCCAATAGGTGAATTAAGAGAATCATCCTCCTTTAGCAAAAGAAAATTATTATCATAGAATTTAGCCGTTTGCATTAAGAATACCGTTCTATTATAGCTATAGTTGTTGTTATATTTATTATGCTCAATTACGTTTTTATATTTGTATATACCTTCATAAAACAAATCAATATTATAGCCTTTTGGCAGATACAATTTGCTTACGTTTCTACATCCCAGGCCGTGATAAGCAAAAATATCTTGGCCTAAATTGTCTAATTCTTCTGCCGTTTCTTGACCAGTAAGAACCGCAACCGCGTTTCTGTTTTTTCGAATCACATTTGGGTACTTGCCAAAATAGTATTCAAAATACCGAGCTGAATTGTTGCTCCCGGTGGCAATAACAGCATCTACATTACCTTTTAATTGTTCACCAAAAGAAATTACTTCAGCAACTTCTTCAGTAAAATTCAGCATTTTTTTAACAAGTGCTGGAATCAAAATATTATCGTCACTCGACAACTTACCTACAAAATGATTTCCCGAGATAAAAACGCAGAGTAAATCATGAAAACCAACCATTGGTATATTACCTGCCATAATGACTCCTATTCGCTTTGGGTTGTCCAAAACCTCAGTAAGAGAATAATTTCCAATCCATTTTTCGAGTTTGTCTTTCTCAAGAAAACTTTGAATCCCGGCAAACGACCGTAATACACTTTCTTCCGTAAACCAACGATTTAATATGAATGAGGCTGCTATTAGATCATTCCATTCGTGAGCTTTAGGATTCTCAAGAAAACAACTAATTTCTTTTCTTAAAAAGTCTAAAATTTCAATTCTTCGGGTTAATTTCATTTTATATTTAATTGTTTATGAAATTTATGGTTTACTATATTTGCCTAACTTTTTCAAAAGTACGAATAACTAAAAAGGAATAAAATGGCAATTATAATAACAGACGAATGTATCAATTGTGGCGCTTGTGAGCCAGAATGTCCAAACAACGCTATTTACGAAGGTGGTGCAGAGTGGAGGTTATCAGATGGCACCTCACTTAAAGGCGCACAAACTACAACTTCTGGTGCGCAAATGGACGCAGATGCGGAACAAGAACCTATTGATATGGATATTTATTACATTTCTACCGATAAATGTACAGAATGTAAAGGATTTCATGACGAACCGCAATGTGCTGCTGTTTGCCCAGTAGATTGCTGTGTTGATAATCCTGAAGCAGAAGAAACTGAAGAAGAGTTATTAGCTAAAAAAGAGTACTTACATGTTGCTTAATTAACAACTATTTTGTATAAATATTTTACTTTGAAAGGAGGCTCATTAATTAAGCCTCTTTTTTTGTATCAGAAATCTTGAATTTATTCGTTTACTGAAAGTGAAACAAATTTTACTCATAATTATAGTTATTCTTTCCCTTACAGGATACGGACAAGGTAAAGAAAATGTCAAAATATTTCAAAAATATGAAGATTCTCTTTCGACTTTAAGGGAGCTAACTCTTAGTGCCAAAAGCGATGCAAAACGAGAAGAATACAATCAAGGTTTTATTACTGTTTTCAAAACGATGCTATCACAAGATGAATCTTACGAATACCTTTTTACTAGCATCCCTTCTATAGGTGATTTGCGTTCTCCCGATAATGTATTTAGAATGATAACGTGGAATTTGCCACAAAATAACAGAACTCATAAATACTACTGTCTGCTGCAAATTCACATCAAAGGATCAAAAGATTATGCCTTATATGAACTTATCGATAAGAGTGACGAAATCACACGCGCGCTTAACCGTCAATTAGACCATACTAATTGGTACGGTGCTTTATATTCAGACATTATTCTAGTTAAGAAAAAAAGGAAAACTTATTATACTCTGCTTGGCTGGGACGGTCATAATGAATTAACTTCAAAAAAAGTCATTGATGTACTGCATTTTACAAGCTCAAATAAACCAAAGTTTGGTGCTCAAATTTTTAAACTTTCCAAAAGTTCTCCAAGAAGAATAATTTTTGAATATTCAGAAAAAGTTACCATGAGTTTAAAGTGGGAAGCAAAGCGAAAGCAAATAGTCTTCGATCACCTTGCGCCAACTGAGGAAGATCTAAGGGGACTAAAACAATATTATGTGCCTGATATGAGTTTTGATGCTCTCGAGCTTAAGAAGGGGACTTGGATATATTTAAAAGACGTTGACATTAGAGTGACTAAAGGAAAATACGACCAACAATATAACAATCCAAAAGAACTCAAACGGATTGAAGAATAAAACAATTTGTTGTATTCAACTAATTTCAAATTTATTGAATCGAACCGTTTAGAACGTATTGCATAAAAAAGTCAAGAATCACTAGTTTGGAATGAAAAAATATTCTCAACTTTGCATGAAATTTAAACCCCATTAACATTTTATGAGTAAAGTACATAATTTCAACGCTGGTCCTTCTATCCTTGCGCCAGAAGTAATTGAAGGTGCCGCAAATGCAGTAAATGAATTAGACAATATTGGTCTTTCTTTAATTGAAATTTCGCATAGAAGCAAGGAATTTATTTCCATCATGGATGAAGCTCAAAGCTTAGTTCGTGAAATATTAGACGTTCCAGACAATTATTCCATACTATTTTTACAAGGCGGTGCAAGTTTAGGCTTCCATATGACTGCCCTTAACTTTATGAAAGAAGGTGGAATTGGAGCTTACGTTAATACTGGGGCTTGGTCCAAAAAAGCTATAAAGGAGGCAAAAATAGTTGGTAACGTTAAAATTGTTGCTTCTTCTGAAGATGCAAACTTTAACTATATACCGAAAGAATATGCTGTATCTACTAACTGGGATTATCTTCATTTAACCTCTAATAACACTATTTTCGGCACACAAATCAAGAACTTTCCTGTTAGCCGTATTCCTGTGATTTGTGATATGTCTTCAGATATATTAAGTCGTAAAATCAATATTTCTGATTTTGATATGATATATGCCGGTGCTCAAAAAAATTTGGGTCCAGCAGGAACAACCTTATATATTATTAATAATGATTGCTTAGGCAAATCAGGTAGAAATATTCCATCAATGCTTAATTTAAGTATTCATACTGAAAAAGGCTCAATGTTCAACACACCGCCTGTCTTTGCTATCTATACCTGTATGCTCACGCTTAAATGGGTAAAAGAGAATGGTGGTATTGAAGCAATGGAAAAAAGAAATGAAGAAAAAGCTCAATTGCTATATTCTGAAATTGATTCTAATCCAATGTTTGAGGGAACTGCAGCTCGGGAAGATCGATCAAACATGAATGTTACTTTTGTGTTAAAAGATGAGGCGAACAAAGAAGAGTTCGATAAAATGTGTACTTCCGTAGGAATTAGCGGAGTAAAAGGACATAGAGATGTTGGAGGATATCGTGCCTCAATCTATAATGCAATGCCAAAAGAAAGTGTTCAAGTTTTGGTTAATACTATGAAAGAATTTGCTACTCAACCTGCTTGATCTTTGAAAATTAAACTCAAAATATTATCAATTTTCGCGATTACCATAGTCGTAATTTTGAATAGCGGGTGCAACAAGCATAGTGGTTTCGAGAAAATGAACGATGGTGAAACAGTAAATTCAGATTTACTTGATTGCCTTGGCAGAGGAATGATTTCAGAAGTGATAATTAATGAACTTACTGAATTGGAAGACTCAACAACTTTCTCTTCAATTCAAGATAGCAGTGTTGTGGATTTTTGCTGGAGTCAATTTAACTTTGTTAATGTTGATTTTTCGTCTAGGACACTAATAGGTGTTGGCTATCAATATCTATTAGATAATTCGGCTAAAAATGGAACTTCAAATGTTAAAATCTACAAAAACAATGATGGCTCTGCATACATTATAGACGTATTTGTTGAAGGAGCCGATAAGTCTGGACTTGCTTCCGGAGTAAACCAAATTTGGTTTTCAATTCCAAAAGTGAATGAAAACGCGACATTCGAATTCAATAAAAAGAACATATAATTATACCTAATTAAAAAATGAAAATTCTAGCGAACGATGGTATTTCCGCCGAAGGAAAAGAAAGATTAGAAGAGAAGGGTTTTACCTGTGTTACTGAAAACGTAGATCAAGAAAACCTTGTTGATGCAATAAATACTGAAGGTTATGATGTTCTTTTAGTCAGAAGTGCAACTACTGCACGGAAAGAACTTATTGACGCATGTCCAAATTTAAAGTTTATCGGTCGTGGTGGAGTTGGAATGGACAACATCGATGTCGAGTATGCTAGAGGCAAAGGACTAGAGGTTCAGAACACTCCCGGAGCTTCATCTCAATCTGTTGCAGAATTGGTTTTTGCACACTTGTTTAGTATTTCGCGTTCATTATATGACTCTAATCGTCAGATGCCTGTTATTGGTAAATCAAATTTCAAAGATTTGAAAAAAAGGTATGGTAAAGGAATAGAATTGAGAGGTAAAACTTTAGGAATTATTGGAATAGGAAGAATTGGCCAAAGTGTAGCTAGTTACGCTTTAGGTTGCGGCATGAAAGTTATAACGCATGACCCTTACATTGACAAAATAACTATCGAGCTCAAAATAAACGGAAATGCTAATGTTCAAATTGGGCTGAGTACAATGTCTATGGATGATTTACTCAAACAAAGTGATTTCATTACATTACATGTGCCAAAACAAACTGATGGAAGTGCTGTTATTGGAGAAGCTCAATTTGCTCAAATGAAAGATGGGGTTTGTATTGTAAATGCATCTAGAGGTGGGGTTATAGAAGAGTCTGCACTTTTATCTGCTTTAAATTCTGGCAAAGTTATGCATGCTGCCCTTGACGTTTATGAAAACGAACCAAACCCATCTAGTGACTTATTAAATCATCGAAATATTTCGTTAACTCCGCACATAGGTGCTGCTACTGCAGAAGCGCAAACTAGAATTGGATTAGAACTAGCCGACAATATCATAAAATTTGCTAAAAGCTTTGCTTCAGCGTAAATATTTGTAATCAATACGAATGGCGAATATTATCCCATTTAGAGCGATCAGACCGGCCAAGGACAAAGTTCATATGGTAGTTTCTCGCTCTATTGCGGTATATTCAAGAAGGATTCTAAATGCTAAATTAGAGACAAATCCCTATTCTTTTCTTCACGTCATTAAACCAGACCATTTTGATAAAAAGAGGTCGAAATCTAGTCAATTATTCAAAAAAGTTAGGGCTAAATTTGAAAATTTTTGCGATGAGGAGATTATAGTCAAGGACGACAATGAATCATTCTATGTTTATCGCCAAATAAAACCGGAAGGAACTTATACAGGTATTATTGCAGGTGTCTCTATTGATGATTACATCAATGGAAAAATAAAAGTACACGAACAAACACTAACCAAGCGAGAAAAAATATTCGAAAAGTACCTTAGAATTTGTGATTTTAATGCTGAACCGGTTTTACTAACCTATCCTGATCAGAGTCGGATAGAACAAGTTGTTGAAACAGTTACCGAAAAAGAACCACTTTTTGATTACTCCACACCGGATAAACTTCGCCATCAGCTATGGAGTGTAGATAACTACCATAACATTACGGAACTTATAGAGGCCTTTGGTGAGGTCGATTCTGTTTATATTGCCGATGGACACCATCGCTCTGCTTCTTCGGCTTTATTAGGTAAGGGCAAACGTAAAGAAAACCCAAGCTATACAGGAAAGGAAGGTTATAATTACCTCCTCGCCTACTTTATTCCAGAAAGTCAATTAGCAATTTACGATTATAACAGATTAGTTAAAGACCTGAATAATAAAAATGTAACAGACTTAATATCTAAAATATCGGTACATTTTAAAGTAGAAAAACAGAGCTCTATTTACAAACCTACTTGCCGTCACGAGTTTAGTATGTATCTCGAAAATGAATGGTATAAATTGAATTTAAAATCCCGAGAGGTTACTGTATCTAACCCGGTAGAGGGATTAGATTCTAGTATCTTAACACGGTATATCCTTACCCCAATACTTGGAATATCCGATCTAAAAACTAATTCAAGAATTAGCTTTTTAGGGGGGTTAAAAGGCATGGAAGGCTTACAAAAAGAAGTAGACAAAGGGAAGGCTAAAATCGCTTTTGGGCTTTATCCCGTGGGTATTGAACAACTTAAAACAATTGCAGATACTGGTAATATTATGCCACCAAAAACGACTTGGATTGAACCCAAATTAAGAAGTGGATTAACTATTTTTGAACTGAAATAATGCGTTGGCTCATTGTTTGCCTAGGTGCCTTACTCTTTAGTTGCAATAATGCAAGTAAGACCAAATCTTTTAAGCAGAAACCAAATACATATACGCGCATCGCATCTTACCAAACAGATTTCTTCGAACTGTCTAGAAACGGCGGAGTATACAAAGAAGCATTTCAACTTTCAATTAAATCAAATGCAGAGATCTATTACACTTTAAACGGAAGTACCCCGCACCCAGATTCAACAACCACTTATCTTTACAACAAACCCATAGAAATTACAAACAAAACAAATTCTGCAAATTCAATTTCTAACATTCCCACTACCCCAAATGATTATCCTGACTATTACGTTTGGAGCAAGCCAAGGGGAAATATTACCAAATGCACAACAATAACCTTTCTTCCTTTTAAAGGCGATTCTGCACTTGCTCTTCCTGAAGCTTTCAGTTATTTTATTATTCCCAAGACTTCTATTGAACACAGATTCCCAATTATTTCTTTAGTAACAGATAGTGGTGGGCTTTTCTCATATCAACAAGGGATATATGTTCCAGGAGTTAATTCTAATCAAGACAATTTAGTATGGACTGGAAATAGTTTTCAGGATTGGATAAGAACTTGTCATTTTGAATTCTTCGATACTTCACGAGAGCGCGTGTTGCATCAGAACATAGACGTCAAAATTCACGGTCTAAAAACACCAGCTGCCCCGCAAAAATCGATTAGATTATATGCAAAAAAGAAATATGGTCAAAAGAATTTTAATTATTCTTTTTTTGAAGGGGATAATAGTAACATATTTAAACGTTTAATTTTGAGAACACTGCATTCAAGCTGGAACGACCGCATAAATGCTGACTTAATTTCCTGCCGAGTTGCGGATGAAATCGGTTTAGAAACGATGAAAGGAACGCCTGTTGTTGTCTACATAAACGGAGAATATTGGGGAATACACAATTTAAGAGAACGTATCGATAGACATCATTTCGCTAATCGGTTCAATGTAAACCCTGATAGTGTAAACATTAGCGAAGGAATCTTCAAAGAAAAGGAGGGTACAATTTCGGAGTTGATTAATTTGCTGGAATTTGCTAAAACTAGTGACCTTTCCAATAGCAAAAATTTCAATTGTGTTTCAGAAAAAATAGATTTAAATAATCTAATAGATTACTATATCATTGAAACCTATTTTGGAAATGCCGATTGGCCAACTAATAACCATAAAATGTGGTCAGCTGGCAAAAATTCTAAATGGAAATATATTGTAATTGATATGGATGCTACTATAAATAACACCAAAAAAAATTACTTTGAAAAAGCACTACAAAAGAATTACAATTCAGAGAAAACAATATGGCAAAAAGTATTGTTTACAAAACTTATGGAAAATAAAGAATTTAAAGCTAAGTTCAAAAAAAGATATAAAGAACTCTTGAATCAGAACTTATCAGCAGAAAATATTCTTATGATAATTAATGATGTCGAAGATAATTATAAAGATGAAATTCAAGCGCATATCTTAAGGTGGAATCATCCTAAAAGTTATAAAAATTGGTTAGAAAAAAATGATATGATGCGTGACTTTGCGAGAAATAGAAAAAGATACATTATTAAGCAACTTGAAGAGTTATGAGTTCATCTGCTATTGAGAGTGCTCTTCTCAGATTTAAGAGCTCAATTCCATCCAACGTTGATCTTGTAGCGGTTTCTAAAACAAAACCTAACGAAGACATTCTGCAGGCCTATAATGCCGGACAGAGAATTTTTGGGGAGAATAAAATCCAGGATTTAGTTCTAAAGCAAGAAACGCTTCCAAAAGATATTGAATGGCACTTTATTGGTCATTTGCAAACTAACAAAGTCAAATATATAGCTCCATTTGTCTCTCTTATTCATGCAATAGATAGCATTAAGCTATTAAGAGAGGTTAACAAAAGAGCAAAACAAAACGATAGAACGATAAACTGTCTTTTACAAGTAAAAATCGCACAAGAAGATGCTAAATTCGGAATATATCCAGATGAATTAGAAAGTTTTATCACCAATAATGAAGTAAATTCTTTATCAAATATTTCCATTAATGGGCTAATGGGTATGGCCTCGAATACTGAAGATAAGGTCCAGGTAAAGAATGAATTTAGTCAATTACTCTTGCTTTATAATCGCATAAAAAATTTGAACCCGACTTTTCAAATATTGTCTATGGGCATGAGTGGGGATTATAAACTAGCTATTGATGAAGGAAGCAACATGATTCGAGTCGGCAGTTCAATTTTTGGAGCCAGAAATTATTCCAAATAATAAAGTTACCATACTTTTGCAAAAACTATTGAGATGGCATTGGCGTTACCAAAATTGAGAAAAAAAGAAATGATTGCAAGTCTGCATTCACCAGAACCTAAAATTGTTAACAAAGCACTTCTTGACATTAAGAAACTTGGTACAGCATCTCTTATTCCCGAGCTTATCGAAGTTTATGTGAATACAACAAACGATCAAGTTACTTTGGGAATTGAAAGTATTTTGAATCAACTTAAAGAATCCCAGTCAATCGATTACCTAATGCAGGCTTTAAAAAACAAAGAATATAAGGCTTATCAACAAAAATTTGCCGCTGCTATATGGGAATCAGGTCTTGATGCTTCTTCTCACTTGCAAGAATTAATAGAAATAGCTTTGGATACCGATTACTTAACCTGCCTAGATATTCTTACTGTTATTGAAAATATTGAAGAAGATATTACCGAAAGTGACATAGAAAACGGTATCGCGGCAATTTCGGAACAGTTGCAGTGGAAGAAATCCGATAACGACCCTTTATTAGCAAGTATTGTTAAGGTTCTGCAAGGGGACATAATTGACTAGTCTACTTTAGTAAAATAAACACCATCTAAAGTTATTCTCATAGAATCGAATGATAAGTATGGTTGATAGGTCGTTTCAGAAGCCCCCGGAACCGTGGCTCCAGATATCGTAAACTCACGTTTACCAATTTTAAGAACTTTTTCCTTAGACTTCAAATAAGGAACGCCTTCAGACTCTACGTATATTGAATCACAAATTTTATAGTAACGACCTTTACCAGAAGCCGGAATTGTTATACTCAAATTACAAGAAGATGTCGCACCTACCCATTCACCAACAAAATCTTCGCTTGTTTCTACAGCTTTTTTACAACTGGAATAGCCAATAACCGAAACCAATAATATTGGGATAAAAAACCTCATGATATATCTTTGTGCAAACGTAAAACTATTTTGTTTAGTATTGAACAGGATTTTTAAGGAATAAGTGCCTATTTAATGAAAAACGAGCTTAATATAGAAGAATATTTCAATGGAGTAAAATCTAATAACCGATCTATTCTTAGCCGTGCAATTACATTGATTGAAAGTTCAAAAAAATCGCATCAAATTCTGGCAGAAAAATTAATTCAAAAGTGTTTACCGCATTCAGGAAACTCAATTCGCATTGGAATAACAGGAGTTCCAGGTGTTGGAAAAAGTACATTTATTGAATCGTTTGGAAAGCATATTACTATGCAAGGTCATAAACTGGCTGTCCTGGCAATAGACCCGAGTAGTCAAAAAAGCGGGGGTAGTATTTTGGGAGACAAAACTCGAATGGAAGAGCTTTCATCAAATCCAAATGCATTCATTAGACCAACGGCATCGTCTGGATCTTTAGGTGGTGTTGCCCGTTCAACCAGAGAAACAATAATTCTTTTTGAAACCGCCGGTTACGATACTATTATTGTTGAAACTGTGGGTGTAGGTCAGTCCGAAACCACAGTACATTCTATGGTCGATTGTTTTCTGTTGTTACTTCTTGCCGGTGCAGGAGACGAACTTCAAGGCATTAAGCGCGGTATTATGGAAATGGCAGACATCATAACCATCAACAAAGCAGACGGTGATAATATTAAATCTGCTCAAAGAGCCGCTGCTCAAGTGAAAAATGCAATTCATCTATTCCCCCCGACAGATAATGGCTGGATTACGCAAATTGAAACATGCTCTGCATTCGAAAATATTGGACTCGACACTATATGGGATGAAATTAAAAGTTTTGAGAATAGCACTAAACTACATGGCGTCTTTAAAAGCAAAAGGCAGAATCAAGCCGTTTATTGGATGCACCAAACAATAAAAGAGCAGCTAGAAAATCAATTTTATCAAAATCCGATAAAGAAAGATAAGTTGGCTAACATGGAAAAAGCTTTGCTCAATAATCAACTGAGCTCTTATCAGGCAGCAAAGAATCTGTTAAATGAGTAACCCCATCAAAAAAGTATTAATCATTGCCTACACCTTTCCTCCTGCTGCTGGAATTGGAGGGCGGAGATGGGCGAAATTTGCTAAATACCTGACTAGAAAAAATATTGAAACAAAAGTTATTGCCGCAAAAAATGAAATAAATTCAACCTCAAATTGGAATAATGACATTAACGATCTAAATGACAAGACTTCATATATTAATCTAGGTTTTATTAAACATTTAATAGCAACACAACCTAATACGATTAAAGAAAAAATACTATATCGCTTAGCAAGGTTTTACGCCAGAAAAACTCAAAAGGGTAACTATTATGATAAAAGCGGACAATGGGTTGATAAAGTTATCCCTCTTATAGAGCAGGAAATTGAAAACGGCTACAAAAATATCATAGTTACTTGTGCCCCATTTATTCACGCATTTCACATCAGTGAGTTAAAGTTAAAATATCCTGAAATAAACTACATAATCGATTTTAGGGACCCCTGGGTCACAAATAGGACCGCTTATGGTTTTGCTTCTTTATCCAAAGAACGACAAGAATTTGAAATTCATGCCGAATACCTTTCTATAAGCAGAGCTGATGTTATAATTACAGTTGCCAATGAAATGACAAATTATTTTAGGAATTTAACAACTGCTAAACCAGAAACGAAATTTATAACCATTCCTAATGGATATGACAAAGATGATTTCATCAGCGCTGTCGTGGCAAAAACTAAGTCAGACAAACTTAAATTCATTTTAACAGGAACACTCTATGACAAATCTCTTCACATTCTCGAAGAATTAGTTGATTCACTTTCATTATTAAAAAAATCGAATTTAGAAATCTACAACAAATTAGAATTCCATTTTTATGGAAGCATACCTAGGCCGTTTCTAACAATAACAAAGACGCATGATTGCATTCAATATAAAGGCCAGGTATCCTTGAAAGAAGCTTACAATCAAATTGGTAATGCAGATTTGTGTATGTTGTTCTTAACAGACGACCTTACCTTTTCATTTAGCACGAAATTTTATGAGTATATAGCCAATGATAAGCCAATTGCTGTATTTTCTAATCTCGGGAAAACAGCTGAATTCATTGAACAAAATGAAATTGGATATGCACTAACGCCTAATTCAATGAAGGATAAACTAATTGAAATATACGGGCAATACAAAAATGGGAATCTCCTATCTACCAAACATTTTGACATCTCACAATATGATGCAGACCATCTTACCG
>CAJQPE010000057.1 GCA_905480125.1 uncultured Flavobacteriales bacterium
ATTTTATAAGTTTCGAAACCTGATAGATAAAGTAAATTGATAATATCATGGTGAGATAGCCAATTTTGTATTGGCATCTTCTTCTTAAAACCAAGTGACTCCCAAAATTTGATTATTGGCTCCCAAATATAGTTGTAATAAGTAACAATAATTCGAGTGCGTGCATGACACACCTTATGTAACTCATTAAAAACAGATTGTATATCATCTAGACATCCAACAATATTTGATAAGACAATTACATCAAATTTTTCGCCTAAATCAAGATTTTCAGCTGTTCCATAGCGGAAATCTATCTCAGGGTGATTCGCTCGTGAAACCTCAAGCATCTTCTCACTAAAATCTACCCCGACTTTATATTTTGCTTTGGCATAACCAAGTAAATTGCCTGTTCCGCTGCCAATTTCTAATACTTTATCATCTTCATGGATAAAGTAATCACAATGTTCTGAAATTGATTTCCAGTAATATGATTTTAATGTCTTTTTCTTTCCCGCAATGGAATCGAAATATTCTTTAAACACTTGTTGTTTTGAAACGTACCCACTCATTTTTTTTCAATCAGACCAACAAATGTATGTTTTTAAGGTAGTTAACCAAAAAAGGGAAACAATGTCTTAGATGTTCTAAGTAAAATAAGTGTTAGAGAAACTAATTATTTGGTTAAATGGAATAGTTCCAACCCTAATTCCCTGTAACAATATTACTAATTTCGTTGTATATTCGCGCCGAACCATTTATCAAAATTACTAGCAATATAGTTATGATTCAATCATCTATCGCGAGAAAAATAGCCATGGCATTATCGGGCTTTTTTCTGCTTGTGTTTTTACTGCAGCACTGTACAATCAACTTTCTTTCGGTTATAAATCCCGAATCGTTTAACAATGTTTCTCATTTTATGGGCACGAACCCTTTAGTACAGTTCGCGCTTCAACCTATTTTGGCTTTTGGTGTCATATTTCATTTAGGCATGGGTATAAGGTTAGAGTTTCAAAATAGATTATCGAGACCAATTAAATATGAAATGGAGAAAGCTGCTGAAAACGCAACTTGGATGAGTAGAAATATGATAATTACCGGTGTAATGATTTTATTATTCTTCGGCCTTCACTTTTATGACTTCTGGTTTCCTGAGCTTAACACCAAATTTATAATAGGTGATATGTCTGGCCTTAACGCTGGTGGCGAATTTAGATACTATGAAGAATTAAAACATAAATTTATTGATCCAACAAGGGTAGGTCTTTATGTAGTTTCTTTCCTTTTCTTGTCACTGCACTTGATGCATGGTTTTCATTCTGCTTTCCAATCTGTAGGATTCAGACATAACAAATACACTCCAATAATTAAAAAATTGGGAATGCTTTATGCTATTGCAATTCCTGCTGGATTTGTTTTCATCGCATTGTTTCATTTCATTAATCACTAAGAAGAGATGGCAAAACTAGACGCTAAAATACCTGAAGGTCCAATTAAAGATAAGTGGACTAATCATAAAAACAACATTAATGTTGTTAACCCTGCAAACAAAAGATTAATTGATGTTATCGTGGTAGGAACAGGACTTGCTGGCGGTTCGGCGGCAGCTTCTTTGGCTGAATTAGGGTATAATGTTAAATCATTCTGCTTTCAAGATTCCCCTCGAAGAGCTCACTCAATTGCAGCGCAAGGTGGAATTAATGCCGCTAAAAATTACCAGAATGATGGTGATTCCACCTATAGGTTATTCTATGATACTGTTAAAGGTGGTGATTATCGATCAAGGGAAGCAAACGTCTACCGTTTAGCCGAAGTTTCTACGAATATAATTGACCAATGCGTTGCACAAGGAGTCCCTTTTGCCAGAGAATATGGTGGATTATTAGATAATCGTTCGTTTGGTGGAGTTTTAGTTTCAAGAACATTTTATGCTAAAGGACAAACCGGTCAACAACTTTTATTGGGCGCGTATTCTGCCATGTCTCGTCAAATTGGTAAAGGAAAAATAAAAATGTTCAACCGTCATGAAATGATGGACCTTGTAATTGTTGGTGGCAAAGCAAGAGGAATTATCTCAAGAAATTTAATTACCGGAGAAATAGCAAGGCATTCGGCTCACGCTGTTGTTATTGCTTCGGGGGGATATGGAAATGTCTTCTTCCTTTCTACTAATGCCATGGGGTCCAACACCTCAGCTGCATGGAAAATTCATAAAAAAGGAGCATTTTTCGCTAACCCATGTTATACCCAAATTCATCCAACTTGTATTCCACGATCTGGCGAATACCAATCTAAACTGACTTTAATGTCAGAATCATTAAGAAATGATGGTCGTATTTGGGTTCCAAAAAACATGAAAGATGTCGAAGCTATTCGAGCTGGAAGTATGAAGCCAGTGGAAATCAAAGCTGAAGACCGCGATTATTATTTAGAAAGAAGATACCCCGCTTTCGGAAACCTAGTGCCTAGAGACGTAGCCTCGCGTGCTGCCAAAGAACGCTGTGATGCGGGCTACGGAGTTAATGCTACTGGTGAGGCCGTTTATTTAGATTTCGCCTCAGCAATAATGCGCTATGGAAAAGAAAAAGCTATTATTATTCACGAGCCTAATGCTAGTGAGGCAAGAATTCAAGAATTAGGAAAGAAAGTTATAGAAGATAAATACGGTAACCTTTTCCAGATGTACGAAAAAATTACAAATGATAATCCTTATGAAACACCAATGCAGATTTATCCTGCCGTACATTACACAATGGGTGGAGTTTGGGTTGATTATAACTTAATGACAACAATTCCTGGATGTTATGCTGCAGGGGAAGCTAATTTCTCTGATCATGGTGCCAATAGGCTTGGAGCTTCCGCATTAATGCAAGGCTTAGCTGATGGTTACTTTGTACTGCCATATACCATTGGAGATTATTTAGCAAATGACATTAGAACAGGTGAAGTTTCTACAAGCAGTGCTGAATTTGATGAAGCTGAACAAGTAGTAAAAGAACGTTTAAATTTCTTCATTAACAATAAAGGAACTAAATCGGTAGACCATTTCCATAAGCGTTTAGGTAAAGTAATGTGGGATAAAGTAGGGATGTCGAGAAATACGCAAGGCTTAAAAGAAGCAGCTGATGAAATTCGTGTTATTAAGGAAGAATTTTGGAAAGACGTTATGGTTCCCGGAGAACTAAATGAATTGAACCAAGAACTTGAAAAAGCTGGCAGAGTTGCAGACTTTTTAGAACTAGGAGAGCTTTTCGCAAAAGATGCCTTGGACCGTAACGAATCCTGCGGTGGACACTTTAGAGAAGAGTCTGTCGAGCCAGATGGCGAACAAAAAGGAGAAGCCAAACGGGACGATGTTAACTTCAAGTATGCCGCAGCTTGGGAATGGAAAGGAGACCCTAAAGATGCCGAGCTTCATAAAGAAGAACTTACATTTAACGATATCGAATTAAAACAACGTTCATACAAATAATATAACATGACTGAAAACGGGATGAACTTAACGCTTAAAGTCTGGAGACAAAAAAGCGATAAAGATAAAGGTCAAATTGAGACTTATCAGGTAAAAGATATTTCAGAGCACATGTCATTTTTAGAAATGATGGATACTATGAATGAGCAACTTATCACAGCAGGAAAAGAACCTGTTGCTTTTGACCATGATTGTAGAGAAGGTATTTGTGGAAGTTGCTCTTTGTTCATCAACGGAGAAGCCCATGGGCCTGATAGAGGTGTTACTACTTGTCAGTTGCACATGCGTAAATTTAAAGACGGAGACACAATATATATTGAGCCATGGAGATCTAAAGCCTTCCCTGTAATTAAAGATTTGGTAGTTGACAGAACAGGGTTTGATAGAATAATGAATGCAGGTGGATTTATTTCAGTGAATACTTCGGGGAATACACAAGACGCTAACTCTATTCCTATCCCTAAAGATGATGCGGACCATGCTTTTGATGCTGCAACCTGCATCGGCTGTGGTGCATGCGTTGCCACATGTAAAAATGCATCGGCAATGCTTTTCGTGTCAGCTAAAGTGTCACAATTAGCACTTCTTCCGCAAGGGAAAATAGAAGCTAAAGATCGTGTGTTAAATATGGTAGGGCAAATGGATGCAGAAGGTTTTGGGAGCTGCACTAATACCGGGGCCTGTGAAGTAGAATGTCCAAAGGGAATTTCTTTAGACAATATAGCCCGAATGAATCGTGAGTTTATGAGCGCATCAATTACTTCAGATAAATAATTAAATAAAAATATTTTGACAGAATTCTGCCGTTCCGATGGGGGCATTTTGGTCTAAAGTCCATGCATTATCCTAATACATTAAAGTCGAAACTACCAAAGGTAGGAACTACAATTTTCTCAGTAATGAGTAAATTAGCTAAAGACCACAATGCAATTAATCTTTCGCAAGGTTTTCCTGATTTTAAAATTTCTCCTGAGTTATCAGAACTTGTTTTCGAGAACATGAAAAAAGGTAAGAACCAATACGCACCGATGCCTGGAATTCCGGAATTAAGAGATGAGCTCTCCAAAAAGATTGAAAAGTTATATTCAATTAAATATAATTCCGATACAGAAATTACGATAACTGCCGGAGCTACTCAAGCAATTTTCACCGCAATAACCGCCGTAATAGAAGAAGAAGATGAGGTTATTATCTTTACGCCAGCATACGACTGCTACTCTCCTGCAATTGAACTAAATGGTGGTAAACCTGTTTTTATTCAACTTACAGCACCAAATTTTCTTATAGATTGGAGCCAGGTTCAAAAAATGATCACACGAAAAACACGAATGATTATTATCAATAGCCCCCATAATCCTTCTGGCACCTTGCTTACAACTCACGATATGTTGAGTTTAGAGAAAATTGTTAAAGCAAGTAATATTATTGTTTTGAGCGATGAAGTATACGAGCATATTATTTATGACGGCAAAAAGCACCAAAGTGTTGCTCTTTATCCAACACTTGCAGAGCATAGTTTTGCAGTATATTCTTTTGGGAAGACTTTTCATAATACAGGTTGGAAAATTGGCTACTGCATTGCTCCCGAAAACTTAATGGCAGAATTTAGAAAAGTTCATCAATTTAATGTGTTTTCTGCAAATACACCTACACAATATGCGCTTGCAGAATACCTTAAAAACGAAAATAACTTCCTTTCTCTGCCTAACTTCTATCAAGAGAAACGAGATGTATTTTGTGATTTACTGGAAGAAAGTAGATTTAACATAATTCCTGCAGGTGGGACTTATTTTCAACTCCTAGATTACTCCGAAATTACTGATATGAAAGATACAGAATTTGCTATTCAGTTAACGGAAGACAATAAAATAGCATCTATTCCTGTGTCCGTTTTTTACAACAGCCCTCCAGATAGCAAAGTGTTGCGCTTTTGTTTTGCCAAAGACAATGAAACACTTGAAAAAGCTGCTGAAATATTATGCAAGATTTAAAAGTTTCTATCATTCAAACACCTATTTTTTGGGAACAAAAGGACGAAAATCTGAAGATGTTCTCTCAAAAAATAAATGCTATAACTGAAGAAACAGACTTAATAATTCTACCGGAAATGTTTACCACTGGTTTCACAATGAAACCCTCACAATTTGCTGAGGTAACAGAAAGTGAAACCCTGAAAAGGATGCTTAGTTGGGCTTCTTATAAAAATTGTGTTATTACAGGTAGCATTATTGTAAAAGAAAAAAACTCATATTTCAATCGGCTCATTTGGGTTCGTCCCAATGGCACCTACGAAACCTACGATAAACGTCACCTTTTCCGCTTCGCAGGGGAGCACCAACAATACAGTGCAGGATCTAAAAAACTTATCGTTAAGCTAAAAGGCTGGAAAATTTGTCCTCTAATTTGTTTCGATTTACGATTTCCTGTTTGGAGTAGAAACTTAAATCAAGAATATGATTGCCTAATATATGTAGCAAATTGGCCTGCGGTTCGTTCTTCTGCATGGAATACGCTATTGCAAGCACGAGCGCATGAAAATCAGTGTTATGTAATTGGTGTTAATAGAATTGGAAATGATGGAAACCAAATACCATATTCAGGAGATTCGGAGATTATTGAACCTAAAGGAGATGTTATAAGTACCATACAACCCAACGAACAGCGCACTGAAACTGTTAATTTATCGTGGGTTAATTTGGATAATTACCGAAAAAAATTCCCGGTATCAGAAGACGCTGATAATTTTAAAATTACTTCTTAGTCCTCAATTTTCCAAATAAGATCGGCATCCCAACCGCTCCTTACTTCAATACTTCCTGAGTAATAAATTACCTTTTCGGGCTGCAGTTTCTCTAGTAGATTGCCAGTATCCCACTTTCCATTTTCATTCTCGTCATATACCATTTTAACTAGGTATTTTCCGGGCTGCAGATGCTTATAGATTATTGTTCCATTCATTAACAAACTATTCTCCTGGAGCACTTCTTGCTTTAGAGTGAGTAATTGAATCAATCCAGATGTACAACTTTTTGGTAGCTCCACAGATAAATTCACATCAGCATATTTATTCCATGTTGGAGTACTAAAATTTCTCTGAATCGTGTCGTTCTTTAACCCAAAACAATCTAAAAAAGCTCCTGGCAAAATACTTAAAGAGTATGATGCGTCTTCTTTCCATTCATATTCGAAAAAATAATTACGTAATGCTTTGTCCTCCGATTTCAGTTTAACTGAAATTGTGTCTTTTTCGTTCTCTACCAAAAGAATCATTTTTTCATCATATCCCGTTACTGGATGTGGGCTGCTAAAAACTAACGGAGCGAATAAATCCATATTACGAGAAGATTTTCCATTAATCTTTATCTTTAATTTTTGGCTACTCCACTCCTTTTCTTTAGGCTTTGAACGCATTATTATATCAACCGTGTCAATAATTTTTTCTTCATCCCTTACTTGGAACTGCAATGTATCAACTGTCTCTGTTATCCAATAAACCAATGTATCTTTTGTATGATTCAAATCAGCAATGTACCACTGTTTTTTAAAACTCTGACCAAGCAACTTTGCAGAAGGATTTACCGTTGGGTCATTAAATTCAAATATTACTTTACCAAATTCAGGGCTAGAAGCACTCTTCACATATTGATTTGCGTGTTTCTCTTTAAAAAGATGTATGAGGCACTGATTTGTATCGTTTGCCGACACTAAATCATCTGTAAAACCAACTAATTCAGACAAAGGATCAAATAAATAGTTGGCGTTCTCATCTTTAAAGGCTACTAACTTAAACTTACCTCTCGGTAAATAAGAAATATTAAAAAATCCCGATTTGTCTGTCTTGGATACATAAGTTGGACGTTCATTATATGGAATTGAATCTGCGAAATCCTCATATAGCATTACCAATGTGTTTTCTAATGGCGCTAGCGTAAATGCATCTTTTAAGCTTCCTTTAATGCTTAAAGAATCAATATAATTCCCGGTCGAAAAAAGAAATAGGTTACTATCAAGAGGGTTGCTTTCTGTAATATCCTTTATACCCTCTCCGAAATTGAACTGATATGTTGTTTTAGGCTGAAGACTATCAATAAAAGTTATCTTGAGCTTTTTTCCAACAAGCTGAAATTCTAGAGGAAATTTAAGTGAAGGTGTGACCAACAATTGCTCTTTCAAGTTATTAATCTGAACATATTCATCGAACTTTAATTCAATTGAATTCCCTATGTAGTTAAGCGAAAAATTAGGTGGCACAGATTCTAATACTTTGGGCGGTTCTATATCTTTAGCTCCCCCAGTTGGAGATGATTGTTGCGCACAACTTACCAAAAATAGTAAGGTGAAAATTTGCAAATATGAACGATATTGAGTCAAATTAATCCTTCTATAATCGTAACCACTTCTTGCAAATGCTTTTCATCAATAGCATCAAAATCATTGAGAGAACTGCTGTCTAAATCCATTATCATTGCTACTTCATTATCCTTTAATATAGGCAAAACTATTTCCGATCGCGATTCGGAGCTACAAATAATATGCCCTGGAAACTTATCTACATCAGCAACAATAATTGTTTGTTTCTCTTGCCAAACTGTGCCTGAAACACCATTTCCTTTTTGAATACGAGTACATGCAACTGGACCTTGAAATGGTCCCAATACTAATTCCCCATCTTTTACCAAATAAATGCCGATCCATAAAAACCCCATTGAGGATTTAAGGGCAGCCATAATATTAGCTAGATTCGCTATAAGGTCAGACTCTCCAGTAACTAAGCCTTTAATTTGTGGCAATAACTCCTTGTATTTCTCATCTCTAGTAGTTCTAGATATTGTTATTTCCTGTACCATTCTACAAATATATTAGTTAAGCGTAAGCTAAAGTGACCACACTTACTTTTATTCCTTCGACAAGCAATAATGTTTGCACGCAAGCTTCCATTGTTGAGCCAGTTGTTATAACGTCATCAACAATAATTACGTGTTTATTTAAAAATCTATTAAAATCGGTAATTTGAAAAATTGAATCAACATTTTTCCATCGTTCGTAATGTGACTTTTTGGTTTGCGTTTCATTATATTGTCCTCTTATAAGCGTTGTATTATCAACCGGAATTTTCATTGTTATAGACAATCCATCGGCAATGACTTCTGCTTGATTATATCCACGTTTCGTTTGCCGAGTCTTATGCAAAGGGACGGGAACTAGGAAGTCGGCATTCGAAAATAAGTCAGATTTTTCCAAGTCAGATCCATAGAGCTTCCCCATTTCAGCTCCTACTTGATCATTTCCTTTGTACTTTAATTCATGAATTACGTGTTGAATTTTATCGCCTTTATTGAAAAAACAATATGCGGCAGCACTGTGAACTTCCGCCCTGCCCCAAAATATTTTAGAAATCGGATTATCCTTCTCGTTATGGAAATTAGTTTTTGGAAAAGAAATTTTACAAAAACTACATATACAATTTTCCTTTCGGTACAACGTTTTACCACATGAAGCACATAAATGTGGATAAATAAGTGAAATAAAATCTTTTAACCATCCTAACATCATTTTCAAAGTAAATACATTTGTTGAATAAAGGCTAAAATCATGGAAGATAAACCAGCACCACCAGAAGTAAAAAAAGGAAACAGTAAAATTCCGTTAATTATAGTATTACTGCTTCTCCTACTCGCTGCTGGATATGCAGGAATGCTCTTTACAGAAAAGGGTGATTTAGAAAAGCAATTACAAAATTGCGAGAATACATCAACTGAAATTCAAGAAGAAAAGACGCGAGTTATTTCAGAATTGGAAGCTATGAAAGTACAATATGATACGCTTTATGCGAATAATGATCATCTTAGTGAGGAACTTTTAGCCGAAAGGGAAAAAATTGAAGAGCTTATTCAGGAAGCCAAAAACAAAAACTGGACTATTGCCAAATTGAGAAAAGAGACCCAAACACTAAGAGTAATTATGCAAGGATACGTTCAAACGATAGATTCTCTTAATACACTAAATGAAACTCTAATTGTAGAAAAAGCTGAGATAAATAAGAAATTAGGCGAAGAAAAAAATAAAACAACAAATCTTACAAAAGAAAAAGAAGAGCTATCTACTATGGTTAGAATCGGTCAGCGAATGGAGGCTTTAGATGTTATGGTTATTGCTCAGCGAGTAAAATCTAACAATGTACACCGTGAGACATCTAAAGCTTCTAAAACTGATAAATTGAAAGTCTGTTTTACACTAAATAAAAACGAAATTGCCGATGCTGGTGCAAAAGTCGTGCATGTTAGACTAATTGCGCCTGATGCGACTATTTTACCTGCGAATGACGACACTGACGGTAAATTCGAATTTGGAGGCGGTACTTCTGCCTTTTATAGTCTAAAACGAGAAGTAAAATATAATAACGTTGAATTAGACCAATGTTTTTATTATGAAGTAATTGGCCCTATTCCCTCGGGAAAATACATCTGTGAAATCTATTGCGCGGGAGCAGATATTGGTAAAACAACAATAACATTGAAATAAATTAATAGCTTTTTGGTGCAACATTTACCCAACCTATTAGGATGGGCCATTTATTTTTTCTAAACTTTGAGCCGTTCTTTCGATTGAAATATCTAAAGTCGCTTTTACCCATTTATAGGCACGCTTAATTTTTTCTCTTCTTCTTATACCATTTAACGGCTATCATTATAGTCACGGCAATACCCATAATTCCAGCTACGCCCCAGATCCAATTAAGTAGGTGTTTCATCACTATAACAAAAACAATTGAGATTAAAAATAAAGTGGCTACTTCGTTCCAAAGGCGAAGTTTTGTTGACCTCCATGTTATTAAATCATTTTGCAGCTGAGAATATATCTGCCCACATTTTAGATGATAAAAAAAAAGTAGAAAAACCATCCCTAGCTTAAGCTGCATCCAGGGTTGAAACCAATAATTCAACTCGTATGCAAGATATAGTCCTGTAATAATTACAATTACAGCCGATGGCCAAGTGATAATATACCAAAGCCTTTTTTGCATCAATTTATATTGAGTTTGGAGGATATTCCTTTCCATATGATCCTTTTCTTCCGCCTCCACAAAATATATAAACAGTCGCACGATATAAAACAAGCCTGCAAACCAATTAACCACAAAAATTATATGTAGTGCCTTTATAGCACTAAGTAAATCCATAGTGTAAAGGTATTATTTATAATTTTGGGGCAATCAAAAACAGAAGTTTGAAACATAAAAAATCACAAGAATCGAGAACTACAACAACTAAATTAGTACTACCTAATGAAGGTAACCAATTAGGTAATTTATTTGGTGGTCAGCTTATGGCGTGGATGGATGAAATAGCTGCAATATCTGCTCATAGACACAGTAATAGAATAGTGGTAACCGCTTCTGTAAACAACATCTCATTCAATTACCCCATTAAAGTAGGCGATATTGTTACTCTAGAGGCGCAAGTATCTAGAGCTTTTAGTACTTCTATGGAGATCTTTATCGATGTTAACGTTGAACACCCGTCATCTGGAAAGAAAATTAAGTGTAACGAGGCCATTTATACATTTGTAGCGATCGACCAAATCGGAACACCTATTGAAGTACCTGGCCTTATTCCTGAAACTGATTTAGAAAAGGAGAGATTTGCATCTGCACTAAGAAGAAGAGAGCTTAGCTTGATACTTGGTGGCAAAATGAAACCCAGTGAAGCTACTGAGCTGAAATCAATTTTTGAGTGACAAAAAAGGCGGTCAAAGACCGCCTTAAAGTTTTTGAAATATTTTTTCTTTTATTCTATTTATCTAGACCGCCTTCCACAGTTGCATAGTTAAGCTTAAGTGCAGATACTTTTCTAAGCTCTTGCTTTACATCAGTAATAACACCCATTTTAACGTCTCTATCAACTTTTAGAGATGTAGTCAACTTTGGTATTAGCCCTTCAACAACTTCAGTTCTTTTTTGAATAATGTAAGGCCCAACATCTGCAACAGTTCCAAAATCATCTGCTAATTGTAATCTAGGTTCAGTACCGAATTTTTCAGTATCTACTGGTTCTCCAATGTATATGTAATGCACTAACGACTTGTTTTCAAGTTTTTGTATCTCAGTAGCCGCAGGACTAGTTTGCTTTACTTTCAAATCCACTTCCCTCATCACTGTAGTAACCATGAAGAAGAACAGTAGCATAAATACAATATCGGGTAATGCAGCAGTAGATACTGGCGGTAAAGCACGGCCTCCATCTTTTTTGAACTTTGACATACTATCCTCCTAAGTTTTTAGGTTCAGCTTCAGAAATTTTCTGAGGATAAACAGTTTTAATCGCTTTAAGCTTCTTCTTTAAAGAATCATCTTCTTTATTAGCTTTAGAAGCCTCTTCCAATTCAGTAAAAGTCATCCTAAATTCACTCATACATAGCTCATCTCTTAACTCGCGATATGCAGCAGCTAATTCATTTTGTACTTGAATGTATAACTTGTAAGAAGTTCCTCTATCGTTTTGAAGCGAAATAACTTGTTTAGTAATTGTATACTCACCAATCAATTCAGCAGCAGCTAATCTTTTTTCCCAAACAGTAACTTTTTCCGCATTACCTGCTGCGGTATAATCGGATATTTTTTGCTTCGCAATTGAAACTGATACATCCTCCCATTCGGGAAGCGATTCTTTTCGTGCGGGGTTTACAATAAACTCTTTTGCTTTTTCACGAACCTGGTCTATCAAAAGCAATTCTCCTTCAACTAATAATTGGTCGTTAGCATTAGCTAATACAACAAATACGTTACGTTGTTTGATGTCGATATTCTCTTGATTTGGCTCTGGTGGCGGTGGCAACTTACGTTGAATTCCCCAGCTACTATCCATTGTAGTTGTTACCAAGAAAAATACCAGTAACAAGAAAGCAATGTCGGCCATTGAACCAGCATTAATCTCATTTTGGGCTTCTCTTTTACGTGGCATACTATCTTCTTACAATTTTCATAATTGAAGAGAATACGACTGCAGCAATAGACAAAAACATCATAATATACATTGCTATTAATCCGGTATCAGCCATCTTTACAGTTCCCTCGGATAAGTCTCCACCAAGTGCCGCAAGATTAGGTGTGATTTCACTTGAAGCCATTCCATAACTAATCCCAAACAATAAAATTGTTCCACCAATTCCTACCAACATCATTTTTAATGATTCGGGGTTTTTTCTAATTCCTATTCCTGCACCTGATAACGCGGCTAGAACAAGAACTCCTGTCAATATGTAACTATAAACAATCAAGTTCTCAAATGGCCAACAATCAGTACAAACATTTTCAGTAAAATCTAGTACGGTTAGCAAAGCTAATAGCAATCCAATGGAAATGGATACAATCATAAATATTTGAAGAATTCTGTTTAACATAGTATCAATTATTTAGATGAAACATTGTGCTTTAATACCAAGTCAATTAAAGTAATCGAAGCATCTTCCATATCGTTTACAATTCCATCAATTTTCGCAACTATTAAATTGTAGAAAAATTGTAGAATCATAGCTACAATAAGCCCCGATACTGTAGTAATAAGAGCCATACCGATGCCTTCAGCAACAATTGCTGGTGAAATATTATTAGCCGCAGCAATTTTATCGAATGCGCCAATCATACCAATTACTGTTCCCATGAAACCTAGCATGGGAGCTAGAGCAATAGCTAATGAAATCCACGAAAGTCCTTTTTCTAGTAATCCCATTTGAACACCACCATAAGCTTCAACTGATTTTTCAACCATATCAATACCTTCGCTTGATCTATCTAATCCTTGATAGTATATACTTGCAATTGGACCTGGCGTATTTCTACAAACTTCTTTTGCAGCTTCAACACCACCTGAAGAAAGTGCATCTTCAACATCGCTTACTAATTTCTTCGTATTAGTTGTAGCCATACTTAAATAAATAACCCGTTCAATTGCAATAGCTAATCCGAAGATTAAACATACAAGCACAACTGCCATGAAAGTTGGCCCACCTTCAATAAACTTTTGCTTAACAACTTGGTGAAATGTCTTTTCAACTTCTTCTGCTGGTGCTGGAGGGGTCGCGACCTCTTCAACTGGAGCTTCGACTTCCTCGACTATTGGTTCTTCCGTTGTGGTTGAAGAATCCCCCTCAACAGTTTCAGTAACTTCTTCTGTTTGTTCAGCTTCTCCTTCAGGTTGAGCATATAAGTTTGAAGCACAAAAGGTGAACATTCCGATAACAGCTACTAGTGTAAAAAACTTTTTCATCTTAATAATTTATTGATTTTATATAATAGTTTAATTTATTCAATTGCATTTAAAAGAACTTTTTCCTGCCGAGAGGAAAGGATTATTTCACAACCCTGTTCTCCTTGTTTTAGACTAAATTCAAATGTAAACATTTGAATCAGTCAACGCGGAGAGGAAGGGATTCGAACCCCCGGTACATTGCTGCACACACGCTTTCCAAGCGTGCGCCTTAAGCCACTCGGCCACCTCTCCTTTTTATTGAAGGAGTGACCTCCTTGACAATGGGCGTGCAAAATACAAAAAAAACTTTATCTGCATATAGTTTTCAATGTCACTAGATAATAATTCAAGTAAAGACCTTTTCATAGTGAAATTTAACATTTATTAAGCCAAAACTATTTTGATTGAGGTTGGCCTCCTCGCAGCTTAGGCTCGAGCGCAAAAGCTCTATCTAAGTATGATTGACCAACTTCAACTTGTCCCATGTTCTTGTATGCAATCCCCATGTTCATTAATACATGGGGATTCTCTGGATGCTTTTCTAACGCTTTCGTAAAAATATCAATCGAATTTTGGTGCTCGCCTAACATAGCATAAACAACTCCTAATTTCTGAAGGATTTCAGAGCTTTCAGAATCCAATTTATATGCTTCTACTAGATAAAGTTTAGATTTTTGTAAATCACCCATATTCTTTCCATATAACTCACCTAGCTTTACGTAAACTCTTTTAATATTAGTTTTGTCATAGCTTATTAGCGTTTCATAACTTTTGGCTGCCGTTGCGAAATACTTCTTTGTGATACATAAATCTCCAACGTGTTCTAAGTTCTTTACCGAGTATTCATATTGAGGATTTAATTTCAAGCATTTTTCAAAATACAAAATGGCATTTTCATAACTCGTTATCGTCATCGGTTTATCGCCAACGGTTTCATAATAATTAGCCATTTCATAATAGCAGTTGCCCATAATTAACATTGGCTGAATATAGCGAGGGTAAATATTAAGCGCTCTTGCCAAATGTTTCTCCGCTTTATTCAACATTTGAATTGCTTCTTTTGGATTATCCGTTCGATACTTTTTTGATTCATCAACCAATGCTAAACCTGCAGACATGTTCGATTTGGCACTGTTTCCTGAAACTTCAACATCACCAACTGATAGTGCAAAGTCATTTTTCCAGGATTGATTTCTAGATACGGTTTTAAAGGAAAAACTTAACAGCAGAATAGCCAATACTCCCGTAACCGTCTTTTGGTAAGTACCGGTCGATTTTATTTTTGTTGGCAGCCAATTCAGCAGAAAATGTGCCGCCAAGAGCGCATAAGCAATTGAAGGAACAAACATAAAACGTTCATTAAGGAATGTTCCCACTTGAATTGGAATATTTGAAACTAAGAAAAGTGTTCCCATGTAGAACAAAATTGAATACGAAACGATATTTTTTTTTGTCTTATCCATAAGTATTCGAAAGAAATCTCTCAGCGCATAACCAATCAAGCCAATATATAATAGCATCGGTAAAAAGGCTTTAGGGTTTGCCATTTTTAAATATGGGTATGCTTGAGTTTTCACATTAACGTTGCTGTTATACATGAACTCCCCCAATGGATACCAAGGGTAATAATCATGAGTTAAAGGATGTGGCACAAAAAGTAATTTAATATACAACCCTAGAGTATAGAATATTGTTGCCCACCAGTCACCGCTATACTTCTCCAAATACATAAAAGGCATATTCATCAGCTCTGGTGTTAGCTGATCTGCAGAACGTGTCGAAGATTTTGCTGCTAATTTCCACGCTTCTAGTATGCTACCATTACTTTCATAATGCATATCAAATTGCCCCAGAACAGGGATTCTCATAAATATGAAATATAGGACTGTACCTATTAACAAAGGGGAAGTTGCAATGAAAATAGTTTTGTATTTTTCATTGGAAAAATATAAAAGTGTTAACGGAACAACAGCGATAAAAGTGATGATTCCTTCTTTAGATAACATCGCCAAAATAAAACATAGACCAGATAAAATTAAATTCTTCATGCTTCTAGTATTGTCTTGAATGTAAAGAACACTAAAATATAATGTGCCTAAACCCGCCAATAAACTCATTAATTCATCTCTCCCTTTAATGTTTGCAATCGCCTCAGTATGCAATGGATGTGTAACAAAAATTAAGGTTGCAACTAAGGGGAATGATAAATACCATGGTCTAATTTTTTCGGGAGGGAATAGCTTGTATAAAATTAAGAATAACACCAAGCCTATAAAAGCATAGTAAATGGCATTAAAAACATGACCTACGGCTGCGTTATAGGTATATAATTGATCTCCATCTTTGTCTACAATGTATTGACCCTTTGCATTTTGTTGCTTCTTCCCAAAAACCTCATTCTCAATAGCAAAAGAAACTAAAGAAAGTGGTCGATAACGACCTCCTTCTAATAAGTTCTTTTGTTTTCCAAAAAAGCCAACCAAAAAATCTGTTTGAAAGTGTTCCCCAATTCCTGCGAATCCTTTCTTGGTTATATAATTATGAGTAATTACCAATTTATCATCAAGTGCGTATTCGTAGTTGGCTGTTTGAATATATAAACCCAACCCCAGTAAAAAAACAATAAGCATTGGCCAACGAAAAAACTGATCATGGATTCGCTGCTCCATTTTATCGTCAATAACCGTATTGTCAGGAACTACACTTGCCGGTGGTGCTTGTTCTTGTCGAACAACATCTTCTTCAGAAGACTCTACAACTGTGTATTTTTTCTTTTTTGCCATTTTGAAGGCTCAAATATAAAGTTTGTTTTGAAACTATACTGGAATCGTTACTTCCCCAGCTAACGAATTGTTTAGATTGGAAATAACCTCATCTTTACTAATTCCATGAGCTAATAAATACATCAATTTAGTAATTGCTGCTTCCGTTGTAATATCGTATCCCGAAATAACACCCATCGAATTAAATGATGAACTTGTTTCGTATCTCCCCTGATCAACACTTCCACCATTACATTGAGTGACATTTAATATTATTAGTCCTCGTTCTAGTGCCGCACTTAATTCATCTAAAAACCATTTTTCAGTTAAAGCGTTTCCCGAGCCATAGCTCTCCATTACCACAGCTTCGACCGCATTCTGGCTTAGCATAGCATGAACAACCTCTTGTCCTATACCTGGATGCAGCTTTAATAGAGCAACATTTTCAGCCATTGCTGTCTGGATACTCAAATTCGTTTCATTAAACTCTTTAATAGCAGAATAATTAAAAGATAAGTGCACTCCTGCCTCTGCAAGCTTTGGATGATTTTCTGAACGAAATGCATCAAAATAAGCTGCGCTTGATTTATAAGATCGATTACCTCTTAACAGCTGGTATTCAAAATAAACCCCTACTTCTGGAACAACGGGCTTTCCATCTTCTTTTTTTGCTGCAATTTCAATTGCAGTTATTAAATTCTCCTTGCCATCAGTCCTTACAACTCCGATTGGCAATTGGGAACCAGTAAGAATGACGGGTTTATTTAGACCTGATAACATAAAACTTAGTGCAGACGCAGTGTACGACATCGTGTCAGTGCCATGAAGAATTACAAATCCATCGTGTAAATCATAATTCTGTTCAATTTTCGAAGCTATTTCTCCCCATCTTTTAGGAGACATATTGGAAGAATCAATTGGCTTGTCAAAAGAGCTCGTATGCAACTCCACGTTCAGAAGAGAGATTTCAGGAACGTGTTGCAACAGCGTATCAAAATCGAATGGTTTATACTGTCTTGTGGCAGGATCTTGGACCATACCGATGGTTCCCCCTGTATATATTAATAAGACTTTCGATTTATTTTCCATAAAACACTTGATTTGCGTTCTCTGTAGTTATTTTTGCTACTTCGCTCAAAGGTAAATTTTTTATTTCGGCTAACTTTTCTGCAACAAGCTTTAAATACACACTTTCATTTCTTTTTCCTCGATAGGGCACAGGTGCTAGATAAGGGGAGTCAGTTTCTAGTACTAAATGTTCCATATCTATTTGAGAAATAGTTTTATCTAAACCTGAGTTTTTAAAAGTTAATACCCCTCCCAAACCTAACTTGAACCCGCCATATTTCAATATTTGATTTGCC
>CAJQPE010000058.1 GCA_905480125.1 uncultured Flavobacteriales bacterium
CGAGCCTGAGTACACGGCAATGTGCCCTGGAGATTCTGTTTGGATGTCAACTTCTTGTGGGCTATCTTATTCTTGGTCTAACGGCGAAACAACCGATATGGTATATGAAACCATTGGTGTTCATACTGTTTCAATAACTAATGCTTGTTCAATAACAGATACGCACACAATCACATTAACAGATGCCACAGGTACTGTTCCTCCGATGTTTGAATTAAGCGCTACTGATGATATCATTTGTAATGGAGATTCAACTTGGTTGTCAGCTACTAATGTTTCTGGTGCAACTTATGCGTGGTCTAATGGTCAATCTGGTCAGTATATTGGAGTTGATACTGCTGCAATGTTTATTGTAACTGTTTCTAACTGTGGTGGTATTGGTTCTGACACTATAACTATTGAGCTTCCTGCTTTACCTGTTGCACTGATTACTGGAGCTAGCGACTTCTGTTCAGGCGACACCGTTTCTTTAACTGCTGGTTCTGAGCCAGGGGCAATTTACATTTGGGAAGGATCAGATACTACGCAAGTATTTGATATCGATACTGCAGGTACTTATGAAATGGTAGTTCAAAACTGTACTGGATCTGATACAACTGATTATGCAATCGATTTTACCCCTGCTCCTACTGCGACATTTACCGTTTCTGCTAACGACTTCTGTGAAGGACCTACAGCTAACCTAGTTGCTTTTGGTGGTGATTCTTACTTATGGTCTGATGGATCTACTGGTCAATCAACTTCAGTCTCTGCTGTTGGTTCAGTTGAAATGAATGTTACTGCAAGTAACGCTTGTGGAGATATGGCTGCTGCAACTGCGGTTACTGTAACTATCTTTGCTAACCCTGCAGCACCAACACTTACTCCATCGACTTCTGGTGGTGATTTGGTATTTACATCAGATGCTGCTGATAATGCTTGGTACGTTGATGGTTCTTTAGTTCAAGCATCAGGTGGTAGTTATTCTTCTAATTGGAATAATTTTACTGAAGGTGCGGAAGTAACTGCTGTTGCAGTTGATGGTAATGGTTGTTCTTCTCCTGCTTCTGCTGGTATAGTCGCTGTTGAAGTAGGTATCGATGAAGCTTCTGCTTCAGCTGTTAGCCTCTACCCTAACCCGAACAATGGTATCTTCACTATTGAAGGTCAGAGTAACTATAACATTACTATTCGTAACATGTTAGGACAAACTATTTACACTGGAATGATGAATGTTTCTACTATGAGCTTCGATCTTTCAAACGTGAATAAAGGTGTTTACTTTGTAAATATTTCTAACGATTCATTTGAAACTACTGAAAAAGTAGTTATCAAATAACTTTAGAATACAACTATATAGAAAGGCTCTCCGTTTCGGAGAGCCTTTTTTTTTGCTATATATTTTTTTTCTATAGTAAAACCGTTTTTCAATTCTTTAAAGACAGCAAGAACCAGTAAAGACCTTAATATATAAAACAGACCCCCTTAAATATCTTTGTATTTAAAGCATCTCACTGGAAAGTATTCTGAATTAGATGAATTGTATCAAACCGAAGAATCTGAAAATTATTAAGATCTTTTCGTTAACTAAACATAAGAAATAAAATATGCCTTTGGCTACAAGGCAAACACATATAAAGAAGCTGTATAACAATTTACACTATTGCAAATTACTCAAGGCCCTCCTATCTTAAGGCAAGAACATCATCAACACCAATAACTCTTTCAACTGTAAATCCCTCAGCATATTTGACGTTTATTTCTCGTCCAAACTGAACTGCTCTTCCTTCTATGTACTGCAAGTATTCTTTCGAAGAAATTGGAGTTTCTGGCTCATCTGAATTGGGGTCAAAAAATTGCGAAGAAAACGCATGTATTGATTCTAATTTTTTATCCCAAAACTCAGTTATATCTACCGAGAAATCAGGTTTAATGTATCTATCTTGTATATAATGATAAACTGCTCTAGGTCTCCACACTTCTTGATTTGTATCTATTTTTGATAACCCCGATAGAAAACAAGCTCTCGAAGCTAATTTTGATGCACGACCATGGTCCGGGTGCCTGTCATTTGGAGCATTACAAAACACGATGTCTGGCCTATATTCTCTAATCTTTTTTATTAAAGCTACTAAACTAGTTTGATCAATTTCGAAAAACCCGTCACCTAAGTCTAAATTATCTCTAATTGTTAGGCCAAGAACACTTGCGGCTTTCTTCGCTTCACTATCTCTAATTTCAGCACTTCCCCTGCTTCCTAATTCTCCCCTCGTTAAATCAATAATTCCAACTTTATATCCTAACGAAATATGCTTCAGAATTGTTCCTGAGCATGATAACTCAGCATCATCGGGATGTGCAGCAAAAACTAAGATATTAAGCTTCATGAATTGAAATTAAGCTTCTTGCTTTGAAACTAAGTTATTAATAAGACCTATTGCAAAAGTCAATTGTTCTTCTAGTGTGAGGTGAGTATTATCTAAAATAATGGCATCTTCTGCTTGAATAAGTGGACTAAGGGTTCTTTTAGAATCACGCTCGTCTCGTGATTTGATATTATTTAGTATTTCTAAATAACCAACTTTTGTACCTTTATTTTTTAGTTGCTCGAATCTGCGTTCAGCTCTGATATTTGCATCTGCAGTCATAAATAGCTTTAGTTCTGCGCTCGGAATTACAACAGTTCCAATATCTCTACCATCCATTACAACACCTTTGCTTTCGGCTGCTTTTTTCTGCAAGTTGATTAACTTTTCCCTTACCTCCTTTATTTCACTTACTCTACTAACCGCATTAGCTACTTCCATCGAATGTATCTCTTTATCAACATTCTCTCCATTCAATATAGGATAGGATCGTTTACTTTCTGGGTCATATTGCAGAATTACATGTACATCTGTTAGTTGGGATTTTAATTCATCAGCATCAACTTTGTCGCCAATAATACTTCCAGTTTTAATTCCATGCAGCGTAATCGCACGATACATCGCTCCACTATCGATATATAAATAACCAAGAATTTCTGCAATTTGTTTTGCTAGTGTACTTTTCCCACACGAAGAATAACCATCGACTGCAATATTAATTTTCCTCATTAGATATTTTTCCTTTCTTTTTAAAATCTCCCAAATTAGTTACAACAGTTAAATGGTTGGATGCACCTCCCAAGTGATAAGTACTTCTGCCATAACTGAGGCTAAATTTAGATATTTTAATACCTACACCAAAGGAAATTCCAGACAAACCGGTTCGCACTGCCAACTTTAGCTGTTGTCGTTTATGATAATCATAAGCAAAATTGATGAATACATTTTTACTTGGAAGAATTTCTGCGCCAATTATTAGATGACGTAATATCTTGTCAGTGGCTGAAGCAAGGGATTCCTTTTCTTCAACCAAACTACCAGCATATGTTAAATCCCATTTTTGCAAATGCTGGATAACTAAATTTAAACGAATAGGCGCGTATCCAAATTTTTGAGAAAAACCAAAATTAACATGAAACGGAAGTCTTTCTCTATTACCTGGAGTATAGCCCACTATTTGACCGCCCATATTATTCAAAACCAAACCTGCCGTAAATAAACCACTTTTAGAGTGATAATATCCTCCTATATCAGCAGCTAAACCAAAAGATTCGTAGCTCTCATAATCCGAAAAAATGTGTTTCAATGTTCCTCCTATAGAATAAGTTGAGTCCCATTGTTTCGCAAATGAAAAATTTAAAGAATAATCTTGAGCTCCAAATTCCCCTAGAATTTGTCCTGTATAATCAGCCCTTGTAAAATTACCATAATTGAGATATTGCATACCTATATGAATTATTCCCAACTTTTCTATTGATTTAGCAAATCCAACATACCCGTAGTTAATATCCGCTATGTAGTTAATATAATTCAGCGATAAATTGTTAACATATGCACTATCAATCAAAGCAGGATTATCTTCTACGGAATTCATGTCACCGTTTTTTACAGAAATATTATGACCTCCAATCGATGCTGAACGAGCAGATATTGGGACATCTAAAAACTGATATGTTGAGTTGCCGCCAAGTTGTGCAAATAATGAGAACGGAATTAAAATAATTAGTAGAACTCGCATTTTAGAATGTAAATCCGAAATTAATTCCTAATCTAGGCACAACACCAGTAAAACCCCGCGACCAATATCCTGTTCTAATCATCGGAAAGCTATAAGGAATTGACTCTATATGAGAATAGCGATACCCTGCTCCTGCAGCAAACTCCATGATAAACCGCTGATGAATAGCTATTTCTATACCCAACATAACTCCTCCTTCATAAGCATCAATAATATCAACAATCGGTTCACCCTTAACATACAAATCGTCTTCAAAACCATCCGTTAAAAAACTAACATTCTCATCAACGTGTTTTAAATGAAAATATTGAAAATATGGTGCGGAATAAATATCCAATACCGTTGTCCCTTTTCTGTTGGCTATAATAGGACCATATTTATTAAACAAATGCAATTTAATTTGAAGATTTGCTCCAACCCCAGAGATCTGCTGAAAAACATTATTATTCAGCCAAATGCTAGGTTTCTTATTTAAAACATAAGAGGGACTAAAAGCTATACTGAACCGATGGTTGTTTAAATATCTCTCGTATGTAAGACGGTACTCTGAAGCAAAAAAATGAGACACAGATACCTTGAATGTATTATTAAAATTATAAGTGCTTTCTTGAGGCGACTGTGAACTTCCTGAGATAGAAAAAAAAAATAGTACCAGATATGTTAGCCAATATGATTTCAAAACAAGCCTCCTAATCTAATTCCAAATCTAGGCAGCACTCCAGAAAACCCAGGATTAACAGCCATTCCGAAGCTTTTAGTTTGTAAAAATCCATACTCATCCGGGTATAACACCCGTCCATTTATTTTAACGCCGGCTCCAATAAACATATCAAATTCAATGGATTTTCCTATGTATGAGCTAAATCCAAAAACAAATCCCGTATAATAGGAGCTAAATTGATCTATCGAGTTATACTTTATTTCAACAGAAGACCAATTACCATTATTATCTACCACACCCTCGGTAATAATCTCATCTCTAGTGTACTCCAAGAACTTATATCGAATAAAAGGTCCCATGTATACCCGAAATTTGTCATTAAGTTTAAAAGGTAAAATAAACTTTCTATATTGAATTTCGGCATTTGCTCCCCACCTATCGTATCGTCTAATTTGGGCCGATAAACCCCTAAAAGTGTAACCACCAGAAATCATAATAGACGACCCGTTACTCCAATACCGTTCGTAGTCTATTTCAATATTCCCAGAAAAAATAAATTGTAAAACATCTACTTTTACACTATTCTTGCCCAATTCCCAGGCCTGGCTTTGGACATTGAACGCTGATAAGAATAATATACTATAGATTATTAAAAGCTTCTTCATTTATATCCTTTAAAAAATAAAGATACAAAAGAAGAACGAACATGTTATAAGAGGTTGTGTTTAGATGCTTATTGGTTTCTCTACCTTTTGATTCATTAAAGCTAATTCAACTACTTCAATCATCTCTTTTACATAATGAAATGTCAAACCTTTTAGGTATTTCTGGTTTATTTCTTCAATATTTTTCCTATTCTCTTCAGAAAGAATAATCTCCTTTATATCGGCTCGTTTTGCGGCCAGTATCTTTTCTTTTATTCCCCCAACAGGCAATACCTTTCCTCTTAAAGTAATTTCACCTGTCATGGCCAATTTTTTCTTCACTTTTCGCTGAGTAAACAATGAAGCTAAAGCAGTTAACATTGTAATACCCGCCGAAGGTCCATCCTTTGGCGTTGCGCCCTCGGGCACATGAATATGTACGTTCCAATTATCAAAAACCTCTTGTTTTATTCCTAAGTTATCACTGTGTACTTTTAAGTATTCTAAGGCAATTACTGCAGACTCTTTCATTACGTCTCCTAAATTACCTGTAAGTGTTAACTTCCCTTTTCCTTTTGTAATACTAGATTCTATAAATAGAATATCACCGCCTACGGCCGTCCATGCTAGCCCAGTTACTACACCAGCTACATTATTAGATTGGTACTTATCTTTTGAATAACCAGGACCTAATATAGCCTTTAACTCATTCGGCAATATTTCGGCCTTTTCATACTCTTCCATCACAATCTTTCGGGCAACAGATCGGCATAACTTTGCAAGTTTCTTTTCTAAACTTCTAACTCCAGATTCTCCAGTATACTCTTCTATTAATTTTTCCAAAGTCGCCTTACCTAATTTAATTTGATCTTTAGATAAACCATGGGCTATCATTTGCTTAGGTAAGAGGTGTTTCTTTGCTATTTCTATTTTTTCTTCTATCGTATAACCCGAGACTTCAATAATCTCTAACCTATCTCTTAAAGCTGGCTGAATTGAGCTCAAAGAATTGGCAGTAGCAATGAACATAACAGATGATAAATCGTAATCTAACTCAACAAAATTATCATAAAAAGTATCATTTTGTTCTGGGTCAAGAACTTCCAATAAGGCGGAAGATGGATCACCATGGCCATCGTTCCCTACCTTATCAATTTCATCTAACACAAAAACTGGATTTGACGATTTAGCTTTTTTTATACTCTGCAATATTCGACCCGGCATTGCCCCAATATAAGTTTTACGATGTCCTCGAACCTCTGCTTCATCACGCAAACCACCTAAAGACATACGCACATAGTTTCTTCCAATAGCTTCTGCAATCGACTTACCTAAAGACGTTTTACCAACTCCTGGAGGCCCATATAAACATAGGATTGGAGCGCGCATATCATCTTTCAATTTAAGCACAGCCAAATGTTCAAGAATTCTTTCTTTTACTTTTTCTAAGCCATAATGATCTCGATCTAATATTTTTTGAGCCCGTTTTAAGTCAAATTTATCTTTAGTTACTTCATTCCATGGCAAATCAAGAAGAGCTTCCAAATAATTAATTTGAACTGAGTACTCAGCACTAGATGAGTTCATTCGCTGCAACTTATCTAATTCTTTGTTAAATGCGTTATTAACTTCTTTAGACCACTGCTTTTTTGCGGCCTTTTTAGTCATTTCTTCAATCTCTTGATCTACGGAATCCCCTCCAAGTTCTTCTTGAATTGTTTTCATTTGCTGATGAAGAAAATATTCACGTTGTTGATCATCTATATCACTACGAACCTTCGATTGAATATCGTTTTTCAACTCCAGCATCTGTAATTCTTTGGTTAAAAAACCAAGTACTAATTCAGCTCTTTGTTTTAATCTCTCTTCAATCAGCAACTCTTGCTTCTCGGCAACAGTTGCATTCATGTTAGATGAAATGAAGTTAATTAGAAAAGATGGACTTTCAATGTTTTTAATTGCAATCGAAGCTTCCGATGGAATATTTGGAGATTGCTTAATAATGTTTAGAGCTAAGTCACGAATTGATCCGACCAAAGCATCAAACTTTTTACCGTCAGAAAGAGCTTTATTATCTAAAAACGTTTCTATTCTTGCCTTAATATAAGGTTCGTCCTGAGTTGCTTCTATTAATCTAAATCGTTTTTTACCTTGAATTATAATAGTAGAGCTTCCATCAGGCATTTTCAACAATTTTAAAATTGAAGCTACAGTGCCAATTGTGTTTAATTGATCAGATTTTGGATTTTCTTCTTCCTGATCTTTTTGAGCAATAACTCCGATTGTTTTATTGCCCTCATAAGCTTCTTTAACTAACCTAATCGACTTATCTCTTCCAACTGTAATAGGAATTACAACCCCGGGAAATAATACAGTATTACGCAGCGGTAATATTGGCAGTATTTCTGGAATATTCTCCTTGTCCATCTGGTCTTCATCCTCTTGCGAAAGCAAAGGGATAAACTCAGCATTTTCTTCTGTAACGCTACTCAAATTGAGTAGATTAAAATCAATCTCTTTCATAAAAATATATTCAGTCAATTTGGCAGAGCAACAAATTATTCTCTACTGCACTTGAATAGTCAATACTTATGCCATTTTCAAGGATGGCAGACTATTTGAAGTTTTGAGACTCTATTTCGATATATTTTAATATATCGCGATCTGTATTGGTTAAATTTTGCTCTCTTCTATTCATAACTCGTTTCGCAACTTCGAATGCTTTATTAATATTAAAATCAACAAAGCCACTTGATCCGCCCCAAGAAAAAGAAGGAATAAATTTTTTCGGAAAATCTCCGCCAAAAACATTCGTACAAACCCCTATTACAGTTCCTGTATTAAACATCGAATTAATACCACATTTTGAATGGTCTCCCATTATCAACCCAATAAACTGCTGCCCACTATCGGTAAGTTCACTTTTCAGAAAATTCCAAACTTTTACGTTGCCGTAATTGTTTTTAAGATTTGATGTATTTGTATCTGCACCCAAATTACACCATTCTCCAATTACCGAGTTGCCCAGAAAACCATCATGCCCTTTATTAGTGTATCCAATAACTACGGAGTTGTTTACTTCTCCCCCTATCTTTGAATGGGGCCCTATGGTTGTAGGCCCATAAATCTTAGTTCCAAGCTTTAAAGTAGAGTTATCACCTAACGAAAATGGACCGCGAATCATACTCCCTTCCATTACTTCTGATCCTTTTCCAATATAAATTGGGCCTGACTTACTGTTTAATATTGCGCATTCAACTTTAGCACCGTCTTCAATGTATATATTATCTCCTAAAATTTGATTTGTTTTACTAATCTCCATTGAACTTCTCCCCGCAGTAATCAATTTGAAATCTGCTTCTATTTCCGTTCCATTTTTTTGAAATATATCCCATATATGATTCAGCTTTTCAAACTTGCAGTTACACGACTTTTTAATCACATTCAGCCGCGAAATTAGCTCTAAAGATATTCCATCCATATTGTTACTATCAACCCTTGCTGCAATAGTTACATTACCTTCAACTAATTTTTCATTAATATCGAGAGACTGTATCTCAGAAACTAAATTTTGATTTGGTAAAATTGAACCATTTACAAGTAAATTATCATTTGATAATTGCATCTTAAACTTTTCCGATAAATACTTTTGAGTTAACGATGAGGAAGACTCCTTCAAGTATTTATCCCATTTTTCGCGAATAGTCAAAATACCTATGCGTAAATCAGCTATAGGCCTTGTATAAGTGAGCGGCAATAATTCTCCTCTCGAGTCATCATCAAATAGAATTATATTCATATTTCCCAATTTTATTCAATAGTACCGAATATTTGGTCAAAAAAAAAGTCACGCTCAAAGCGTGACTTCAAAATATCTTGTTCTGTGCAAATTACTCTGCAGATTCTTTATTAAGGTGTTTCTGGAAACGTGTTTTAAATTTATCAACTCTACCAGCTGTATCAATTAAAGTTTGCTTACCTGTATAAAATGGGTGTGATTTATGAGAGATCTCCAATTTAACAAGCGGATACTCATTGCCATCTTCCCACTTCATTGTGTCAGTTGTTGCAGCGCACGACTTAGACAAAAAGGTATAATCATTAGACATATCTTTAAAGATAACTAATCTGTAATTTTCTGGGTGAATTCCTGCTTTCATCTTTGTAAACTTTAATTTTGAGATTGCAAAAGTAAGTATAAATGAACAAAAACAAAACAATTGATATAAAATAAAATTAGAGAAACTTCGTATACTGTTTAGCTATCTTTGTGCAAAATGTTAAAGAAAACACTATTTCCATTTACACTATTAATTGTTCTCTTTTGCGGGTCTTGCAAAAAAGATAAATTAATTACTAATTCTTCAGCGCAATTGGAATTTTCTACCGATACTATAATTTTCGACACTGTATTTACTCAAATTGGATCTATAACCAAAGTCTTCAAAGTCTATAACCCACATGCGCAACCCATCAATATTTCTTCATTAGAATTAGCCGGTGGAAATTCATCTAACTTTCGAATTAATATTGACGGTGTATCTGCGCATAAACAAGAGAATATAGAGCTTAGGGCGAAGGATAGTCTTTATATTTTTGTTGAAGTTACCGTCGACCCTAATGAATCTAATAATCCAATGATTATTGCCGATTCCATTATTTTTATTACAAATAACAACATTCAAAATATCGACTTAGTTGCTTGGGGTCAAGATGCTTGGTTTTGGTATTCAGCAGGCGGAACCTATTTTTTTCCAATTAACCAAACAGAAGATGAGTATAATACCAATTATACATTCCCAAATGATAAGCCAAATGTCATTTATGGATACTTAACTGTTGACTCATCTAATACATTAACTATTCCTGCCGGAGCGTCTTTGCATTTTCATCAGTATTCGGGATTGGCAGTTGATGTGTCAGCTTCTTTGCATGTCGAGGGAACGGCAGACAATCCAGTTATTTTCACCTCAGACCGGACTGATATTGATTACCGAGATATTCCTGGACAATGGGGTCACCCTGTTTTCGGAGGAATCTGGCTATATACTGAAAGTATAAATAATACAATAAATCATGCAATTATAAAAAACGGAAATATTGGAATTAAAGCCGATAGTACGGCTAATCCTGGATCCAACACTGTTCTGACAATTACTAACTCAACGATAGAAAACATGAGTGGTGTTGGTTTGTTAGCATATAACTCAACTATAAAAGCTGACAACTGCGTAATTAGTAACTGTGGACAACATACTCTTGCAGTGCCCTGGGGCGGAGATTATGAGTTCAACCATTGTACTTTAGCCAATTACTGGACCTATGCCCCAAGAGATTTGGGTCAGCTAGTTGTGAGTAATTACTTCGAAGCTGGCGCCAAAAAACAGCATTGGAGTATAGACGTTGAGCTTAACAACTGCATTATTCATGGCAACAATACAGAAGAGCTAGTTATTGAAGAAGTTGAGTATCCAGGAATGACCTTCTCCTATCAATTTAACGATTGTATCGTTAAAACAGAGCTTAATACTTCTATATCCAATTATCTTAATGTTCTTACAAATCCAGCTAATATTATAATTGATGGCATTTCACTTAATCCGATATTTGCAGATATTAGCACTGGTGATTATAATTTATTCGATCAATCTGTAGCAATCGATTATTGTGATGTAATACCGGGATTAGAAACTGATAAAGAAGGAGTTTCACGTGATTCTTCTCCAGATGCAGGTGCGCTAGAATATCTTCCTTAATTAGTACCTTTGGATTGTGATTAAGTCCCTTAATTTATCTCTTACTATTATTATAGTCTTCGCCGCTGCCCTGTCAGGCCTTTCACAGAGTATTTTTGGAACCATTAACTCATACTATAAAGTTGTTTCGATAGGAGGCAGTAATGCTTCTGTTGAAGTGCCTTCAACCTCTGGATTAACCGTTGGGGATACTGTCTTAATAATTCAAATGCAAGGTGCACAAATATATTCGGCTAACAACGCAGGATATGGATCTGTCATCAACTATAACGGTTCTGGATACTTTGAATATGCAATTATCTGCAAAATATCAGCTAACACAGTCTCATTTAATGAAGAACTATATAACAATTACGATCAAGCAGGATCTGTGCAGCTTGTTTCAGTTCCAAACTATGGAAATGCCACGATTACGGGAAATCTAACCTGCCAGCCTTGGAATGGCAGCACGGGAGGAATTGTAATATTAAACGCTTCTGGCACTTTGACGTTTAACGCAAATATAGATGTGTCAAACGCGGGTTTTAGAGGGGGAATATCAGATTCATCTATATACGATTGCGCTTGGTTTGACAATTTCTCGGACTACACATATGCTATTACCACAGGGCATGGAGCTATGAAAGGTGAGGGTATTGCTTTTTATGGAACCAATACCGCAGGGAAAGGTGCCCTTGCGAATGGCGGTGGCGGTGGAAACGACCATAATTCAGGTGGTGGTGGCGGCGGAAACCTCACATCAGGTGGGGATGGAGGCAAAAACAATGATACTAATCCTAATAATTGTACGGGCAATCACCCAGGTGTTGGTGGTAAAAGTTTAAACGATCAAAATAAACGTGTATTTTTCGGCGGTGGTGGTGGTGCTGGACACGCAAACAATCACTTGATTACAGATGGAGGAACTGGTGGAGGAATAGTAATTATCATGGCAAATAATATTGCCGGAAACAGTAATAAAATTCTTGCTAATGGGTCTGCTGGAGGAATAAGTATACATGATGGCGGTGGTGGTGGTGGTGCAGGAGGCTCAATTCTTCTCTTCACTGACAATATTAGCAGTCCGTTAACAACGGAAGCTATAGGAGGAAACGGAGGAAACGCTGGTGGAGTGACAGCAAATAGATGCTACGGTCCAGGTGGTGGTGGCAGCGGTGGTGTAATTTGGTACAAAACCAACTCCGCCCCAGCAAATCTTATTATTAATCTTGCTGGGGGCATCAACGGGATAGTTACTAGCTTATCAACATCATGCTTGGGTCTATCAAATGGTGCTGATTCAGGACAGGATGGAGTTGAAAACAATAAATTAGAAATCTTAACAAACGCGGATTACGGAACTATGCCAAATGCTAATTTAGGTGACGACAAGGCTATTTGTGATGGGGAAACAATAACCTTAAGTGCGATTGAAGGCAACAATTTTGAATGGTCTACAGGCAGTAACGAAGAATCGATCGAGGTTGAAGATCCTGGAACTTATTATTTGTCAATATATTCAGGCGCTTGTATCTCTAGAGATACAATAACAATTTCTCAATATGACCTTCCAGAGAATAATTTACCGACTGATACAATTTTATGTAGTTATTTAGGCTTAGATCTAGAAACAGGAAATCCAGACGATTATGTTATTTGGTCAACTGGTGAGACAAGCCATTTGATCAATGTACTTGAAGAAGGAAAATATTCGGCAACTTTAACAAATGATGATGGATGCTCTATTGAGATAGAAGTAACAGTTTCGGCATGCACAAATAATTTAGAAATCCCTAACTTAATTACCCCAAATGGTGACGGAAATAACGATACCTGGATAATAGAAACGATTTATAGCTACCCTGGTAACATAGTAGAAATCTACAATAGAAATGGTGCTCTATTATTCCAAATGGAAAATTATAATAACACCTGGAATGGTAATGATCTTCCGGCTACTGCCTATTTTTATGTAATTGATTACAACAACGGAGGTAATAAACAATTAGGATCTATTTCAATTATACGTGAAAAATGATAAGGCTAATTAATATAATTATTCTTACTCTCATAATCCTAACAAGTTACGCTCAACAATTACCAGTACATAGTGGGAACAATAACAACCCTTTTCTGTATAACCCTGCTATTGCTGGGAACAAACCTTATATCGACATTAGACTTCAGCATAAAAATCAATGGTTAGGTATAGATGGGGCACCCTCTACTCAACTGCTAAGCGCCCACAGTTCTGTTGATAAAAGGAGCTACGGCATTGGAGGTTCTGTCTACAACGACAGATCTGGCGTACTTAGTAACACTGGTTTATCCCTCGCTTATTCTTATCACATAAAACTATCAGAAACGATAAAAATGTCATTCGGTATAGCTGCGTCTATTGCTCAGTATCGCATTAACAGAAACAAAGTTATTATGGTTCATAAAACCGATAATTTGGTTGATGTAAGTAATTCTGCCAACACCTTTGCACCGAATGCTGGTGGAGGAATTTACTTTTATAATGACGGTAATTTTTACGTTGGAATTTCTGCGTTAAATCTAATCCCCCTAAAAATCAACTACCAAAACATTTCAGCTACTCCGCAAGTTGGGCATTATTATTTGATGGCGGGCAAGACTTTTTATATTGGCGAGTCATTCTCTTTGCAACCGACTGCTCTATTGAATTATTTTGAAAACAATCCGCTTATGGTAGATTTAAGAATGAAACTTGACTACAACGAATTCTTGCAGATAGAGGCTGGTTACAGAATAAAAGATGGACTAATCGCTGGCTTTGGCATATATCCGCATCCAGACTTTGGAGTCAGCTATAATTATAACCTTTCCTTAACCTCCATGCGAACTGGTAACTATGGAGTTCACGAACTTATGTTGAACTATATCTTTTACTATAGACCTGCATATAAAATGGTTAGAAGACGATACAAATGGATTGATCGGAGTAATAAATCCGATGGCAGCAATGGCTCTATTCCACAGATTGATTAAATTCTCACGGAATGCTATTCCAACCTTTCCCATCCGTGTCGGGAAAATATCCCATTTTTAAACTCCAAATAAAAATGAATACTAACAGGGTCTTGGTGGCCTTGAATAGCAGTAATTGTATATCTAGTAATTCCTTTATCAACTTTATGTGGATTATTCCAATCGATTTCTAAATAGTCGGGTGTACTAATTTTGACAAACTTAAGCGAACTTGCTGCAGGAATACTTTCTGTCCATTCTAACATATCTTTATGATAATCTTTACAACTAAAAAGAACAATTAAGCCAAGAAAACAAACAACTCTAAGACAACTCACCTGACCTTATTTATTATAGAATTCTGCAACCAATCTATGAAAATGATGAGTTCCACGCTCCATTACAGGACTATATCTCCCCTTTTGATATAATTTAGACTTTACTCCCATCTGAACTCTTTCAACTATTTCTTCATCCTCTCGCTCTACTTTGTCGAGGTCGGAGCCAGCACCTTTATTAAACTTACTTTCATCCCATACATAGGCTAAGAATTTAACTTTGGTTAAATCTTTTTCTAATGGATTGATAATATTTAGTGATAATCCCCATGGATAAAAATTGAGCATCAAATTAGGAAATACCCAATAGTAATATGCTCCAACTCTCTTTCCGTAATCTTGATGCCCTTCAGGGATATCAAAAATTTCTTCTCCTTCTTTTACAATGCCTATTTGCAAGTTAAAATAATCGTCTATTTCGTAATCGTAACTACCAAAATCGATAGCCGCATTAAGCCCTGGATGAACAAAAGGAATATGGAAACCTTCAAGATAATTTTCACAATAGAGCATCCAATTTGCTTTTACAAGGTAGTCGCGAGACAAATCTGGATAATGTTTTAATAATTGATGGGGTAGAAAATTTAATCGTTCAAATATTTTATCAAACGAATCCTCGAATGAGAAGCTTGGATTAATAGATGCGAACAATAGCTTGCCGAACTCATTAACTGATACCTGGGGTAAGTTGTCTGCCTCGCTGGGGAAATTTTTAGCTTTTTCGAACCCAGGCATACTGATAAAAGATCCACCTAAATCGAACCGTCTCCCGTGATAACAGCATGTAATCCCTTTGCAATTTTGTTCCTTGTTTGCTACTAAAATATTGCCTCTGTGTGTACAAACATTAGACATACATTTTAAGCCCTGCTCAGTTCGAGTAACCAACAATGGTTCATTTAAATATCCGGGCGACAACACAAACGGAAAGACTGTCCCATCAACTCTTAGCTCGTCAGAGTCTGCAACAAAATGCCATGACTTTG
>CAJQPE010000059.1 GCA_905480125.1 uncultured Flavobacteriales bacterium
AGAGAAAGATCCTTTACCTTTCTTGAATTCATTGATGTGTAACATTTTCGTGTCAGATCCATCGGGTAATACAGGCCACTGTTTGCCATTGTCACCTAATTCATCCCATTTTACACCGGCAAAGAAGGGGACAATTTGAGATATTTCGTCTAGCACTCCTTTAGCGGTATAATCGGGCTGTGAATAACCCATTCGGTTCATCATGTCAATTACTTGTTGTCCGTCAGGTTTTGTTCCCGCCAAAGGTTGAACAACCTTTTGAACTTTTTGAATTCTTCTTTCGCCATTTGTAAATGTTCCTTCTTTTTCGAGGAATGAAGATGAAGGCAGAAGTACAGTTGCAAGTTTGGCCGTTTCGGTCATAAATAATTCGGAAACAACCAGCATATCAAGGTTAGATAGCGCTTTAATCACTTTTTGAGTGTTGGGGTCTGTTTGAACAACATCTTCACCAATAATCCAAAGTGCTTTTAAATTTCCGCTGATTGCTTCATTGAACATTTCTGGAATTTTATATCCTATATGGCTAGGCACCTCAGTTCCGTAGAAAGCGTTATATCGTTGATTCATTTCCGGATCAGTTATGTCTAGATAACCGGCACCTTGATGCGGTTGTGCTCCCATATCGGCAGCTCCTTGTACATTATTTTGCCCTCTAAGAGGGTTAACTCCTCCACCTTTCTTCCCGATATTACCTGTAATCATGGCAAGATCGGCAATAAGTTGAACGGTATAAGTTCCTTGGGTGTGCTCGGTAACACCCAATCCGTGAAATTCCATGGAGGCTTTGGCAGTTGCATAAGTTATGGCCGCCTTTTTTACCAGTTCTTTTTCAACACCAGTGATGCCGGAGAGCTCATCCATATCTAATTTTAGGATATTAGCTTTAAAATCTTTAAAGCCCTCTGTTCTATTTTCAATAAAAGATTTGTCTAATACATTTTCAGTAATGATGTAATACATCATCATATTTAGGAGGGCTACATTTGTGCCTGGCCGCAATTGAAGGTGATAAGTTGCATATCTTGCAAGCTCAATTTTGCGAGGATCAACAATAATACTCGTTACAGAGCTTTGCATCATTCGCTGTTTAATTCTTGCGCCCGTTACTGGGTGTGCATCAGTTGGGTTTGCACCAATAACAATAATACAATCGGTATGGTCTAAATCGTTAACAGAGTTCGTCGCCGCACCTGTGCCGAATGCACGCTGCATCCCTAATGCGGTTGGCGAATGACAAACTCTTGCGCAGCAATCAATGTTATTAGTTCCGATTACTGCTCTGATGAATTTTTGCATCAGGTAATTTTCTTCATTTGGTGTTCTTGCCGAAGAAATACCCGCAATTGAATCTGGTCCAAACTCGGATTTGAGTGCAGTGAATTTATCAACCATAAAATCATAGGCTTCATTCCAACTTACTTCTTCTAATTTACCATTTTTGCGAACCATCGGCGATGTGAGTCTTTCCTCGTGGTCATAAAATTTAAAGGCATAACGACCCTTTAAGCAGGTGTGACCTTCATTTGATTTCGCATCATATGGAGCTTGTATTGATAATATTTTTCCATTTTTAGTCGATACTTCTAGATTACATCCTACACCACAATAAGTGCAGATTGTTCTAGTTTTGTCTGTTGCTTGAACGGATTTGGATTGGAAGACATCAGAAATTGCATTAGTAGGGCAGGCTTGAGAGCAAGCGCCACAACTTACGCAATCAGAATCCATAAAAGAGTCGTTATTGCCTTTTACGATGTGTGAATCGAAGCCACGACCCGCCATACTCAACACGAATTCACCTTGAACTTCATCGCAAGCCCGCACACAACGATAACAATTGATGCATTTTGATAATTCCGAACGCATATATGGATGTGAATCATCTTTCTCTTTGTCCAAGTGATTGGCACCATCTGGGTAACGAACCTGAGTTATCCCAACACTGGCTGCAACATCTTGTAGCTCACAATTTCCATTTACTTCACAGGTTAAACAATCTAAAGGGTGATCGGTTAACACTAATTCAATAATGTTTTTACGTAATTCTTGAATACTCTCAGTTTCAGGATATATATAACTATTTGCCATAACTGGAGTATGACAAGAAGCCATTGTTTTGGTGACGCCATCTTTTTCTAGCGCAACATCAACACTGCAGACACGACACGAGCCAAATGCATCTAAATTAGGAGCATCGCAGAGCGTTGGAATAATATCTTCGCTAGCCACACGCTTTACAAAATTCAAGATAGTTTCGCCATCGAAAAATATGTGAGGGTGGTTATTTATATAGGCTAGATTGCTCATAATCGGCAGAGTTATGTGTCAATATTAGTAAATTCAAATTCGTAGGTTGAGTCGGTTCTTTTATAAGTTCCATCGAGTTGTTCAATTAGAGTTTCTATCAATTCAGTTCCGAATTTAGAACAGGCTATATCGGGGGCTCTCCAAATCCCGTTATCATAGTATTTTAATGCAATTTTATTTCCCTCAAAATCACTAACGTGTATCACTATTTTTCCTTCCCGTCCCGATCCAAAAGCGTGTTTAAATGAATTTGAAGCCAATTCATTTATCATCAAACCAAAGGGAACTATAGTTTTCATGCCTATTGATTCAATGGAAGAATTAACTTCTATCGTGACCTCCCCAGTGGTTTGATAGGCGTTTTTTATTTCTTCTACAAGGTCTAGTACGTATTCTTTCACAACCAATTTTGAGAGTTCAGCCTCTTGATATAGCTTTTGGTGAATTAAAGACATGGTCATTATTCGGCCGATTGCTTCATCAAATTTCACCTCTGATTCTGGCTTAAGCTCCGATTTTTGTAATCGAAGTAAACTTGTAATTATTTGTAAATTATTTTTTACTCGGTGGTGAACTTCTTTTAACAAAACTACATTTTCCTTATTTTGTGCTTCTAGATTTTCATTAGAAACAGTAAGTTTCGCTCTTGTATAATCACTAAAAAGAAAGTGTTGATGAAGCAGATAAGCAATCAGGAACAAAACCAAAGAAACTTCGATATAATCTCCTGCTAAATTAATGTTCGACTTATTTTGAAGAATTTTGATATGCGTATTAAGACTAAAAAAATAAAAGACTCCTATACCTAATCCGTGTATTATAATAAAAATTAGCCCATATCGACTACCAAGACCAATATAGGCGATCAAAATCACAGCAATCATCCATAAAAAATCGACATAGTGTGTGTATTCCATTACGAAGTTGATTGAAAAGTGAAGAATTAATGTTCCAGAGATAGAATACAACCAAAATAAGGGGCCATACTTAGGTGTCAACTTTAAATAAATAAGACCACCAATTCCTAAAGTAAAACCCAACAGAACGGAGTAAGAATCTCCTGGGTTTAAAATTAGATAGATAACGGCCAGCACTGAAAAAACCAAGGTAAAAGCCAGAGATATTCTCCAGATGAGCAAATACCGAGCTTTATCGTAATAGCCATCTATTGAGTCAGTATTTGGTGTAAACCAGTTCATTATGCAAAATACTCTTTTAGTTCAGCGTCAAAATATTGTAAAGTATTTTTAATTGGCAAGGGAATACCTCCACCATGGGCACATAAAGAACCAGCCTCAAGAGTGGTTAATAAGTCGTCCATGAGTTTTCTGTTAATTTTATAGTCACTGTTTAATGCTTTTTCCGTCATTTCTTGCCCTCGTTTTGTTCCTAGTCGGCAAGGGAAACATTTGCCACAACTTTCGTACTGCGCAAAATCGAAGAGGTGTTCAATATACTTCATCATCGAAAAGTCTTCAGGAATGCAAACAATAGAGGCATGCCCTAATAAAAACCCTTCATTCGTAAAACTTTCAAAATCGATAGATAAACTTTCAATTTTAGCAACAGGAACGATTCCGCCAAGCGGCCCGCCAATTTGCATGGCTTTTACCGGAGACTTAAACCCTCCTCCTAAATCATAAATAACTTGCGATAAGGGTGTCCCCATTTCAACCTCATAAATGCCTGGATTCTTAAAAAAGCTATCTAAACAAACCAATTTTGTTCCACTCGACTTCTCTGTTCCAAGCCTTTTGTAGGCTTCGCCGCCTTCGTTTAATATAGCATGAACCGCCGCCAACGTTTCAACATTATTGACAATCGTTGGCTTATTAAATAGGCCCTGCTGTGTTGGATATGGAGGCCGAGTTCTAACTTCTGGTCGCTGACCTTCTATAGAATTAATTAGCGCTGTCTCTTCGCCACAGATATATGCTCCCTGTGCCTTAATTATTTTAAAATCGTAACTAAACCCAGACCCATTAATATTTTTTCCTAACAAATTATTATTTCTTAATTCATCAATTGCGTTTTGAATAATACTCACCGATTCTGGATATTCTGCACGTATATATAAAACGCCCCATTTTGCCCCTGTAATATATCCGGCGATCATCATCCCGAAAAGTACCGAGTGTGGTCGTTGCTCTAGCAGGTATCCATCAGAATATGCACCAGGATCGCCTTCGTCTGCATTACAGATAATAAATTTTGTGTCATTTTTTTCATTCCTACATGCCTCCCATTTATAGCCCATTGGGAAACCTGCACCACCACGACCGCGAATGTTGGATTTTTTAATTTCGTTTAGTAATTCTGAAGAATCTTTTTTTAGGACAGCTTTAAGTAATGAATAGTATTCGTTGAAACCAGGATAATCCGTTGTTAGTATTTTAGTTGTGGCCCCAACATTAAATTGATTGCTCCGCTTACTTTTAAGATTAGCAAGGTTAGTGATGTCATTACCGGAATAATTTACTCCCCCTATATGGAATGCTGCATTTTCATGACAACGTCCTAAACAGGTCATATGGCCAATTTCGTCAACGCTGTAATGTTTTTCAAGAGCATTTTGTACGGCGGCTTGTTGCCCTGAGCAAACACAAGCGGTGCCATTACAGACATAAGCTTTTTTGCCTTTATTTTCGGGCTTCATAAAATCGTAAAAAGAAACTGCACCATATGTATTCGCTTTGCCAATTAGAAATTCATCGGCAAGTTTGTCTAGATCTTTTTTACTTGGCGAGCCTTCTGCAATTGACGCATTAGCCAGTTTTTCAAAAAGATTTTGTGACAATCCTTTTTTCCCAGAGAGCTCACTTAAATTATTTGACATCGATTAAATTGTAGAATTTGCCACTAAAGTTACGAAAAAAGGGCGAAAATGAAAGAAAAATGGATTTTAAGCCAAGCATTTCTTCATTGCTATTGCACCAGCGATGCGGATCTTGGTGCATATCATCGAAACGAATTACTTTTTCAATAGACTCTATAGAAAGATAGTAACTCGTTTTATCGTGTTCAAAAGGCTTAATAATCCACAAATAAGTAACTGTTACTTCTCAAAATCCTTTGTAATATTCTAAATGTTGTTATTACTAAATCCCACTGCTAAATGGTTAGGTTGATTAAGAGATAAGATTGAAGTCGCCTTTAAAGTTGCTGGTTTATTGAATTTTATCTTTTCCCGAATAAATATTGAATTTATCTTTTTTTAAGAAGCCAACTAGGCAAATATTCATTTCTTCTGCGAGTTCAATTGCTAAGCTTGAAGGCGCTCCAAAAGCAGCGATAATTGGGATTCCTACTACTGCAGATTTTTGAACTAATTCAAAGCTAATTCTCCCACTAAGGAGCAGAATGTTTTCATGTAATGGAAAGTTGTTCGCTATGCCCGAAGCACCAATAATTTTATCTAATGCGTTGTGTCTCCCAATGTCTTCTCTTATCATTAAAATTTTTCCTTGGGAGTTGAATAAAGCGGAAGCGTGAATACCCCCTGTTAGGTTGAATACTAGTTGAGAGTCGTTAAGTTGCTCTGCCAATTGAAGAATTGTTGAGACCGATGCTTTTAGTGTTGACGAGATTCGAGTAAGGCAATTACTTTTTACTGCATCGATAGATGATTTTCCGCATACGCCACAACTACTTGTAGTGTAGAAATGCCTATCTAGTTTGGACCAATCTATTTTTATAGTTGGTTTCAGCTCTGCTCGAATAATGTTTTTTTTTTCTTCCTCCTTAACATCCCCACAATGTTTAATTGACAGTAAATCGTCAGGAGTTGAAATTATTCCTTCAGTTATTAAAAATCCCAAAGTTAATTCTTCGTCATTACCAGGGGTGCGCATGGTAACTGAAATACTTTTTTGTTCTCGTTCAGTTTCTGGCCCGAAACCCAAACGCATTTCTAGTGGCGCCTCAACGGCAACGGTGTCAGTCTTTTCTTCAAAAGAATCTGAAGAGTATTTTGTTATTGTTTTTTGGTGGAAGAGGGGCATTAACTTAACCCACTAATAACACCATTACTATCTATATTCATGCCTTCTGAAGCGGGCACAGCAGGAAGACCTGGCATACGCATCATTTTACCTAAAATTGGAATCAAGAAACCAGCACCAGCGGCAATTTCGAACTCGCGCACAGTTACTTTAAAGCCTGTTGGGCGATTTACTAATTTATCATTATCTGAAAATGACTTTTGTGTTTTAGCCATACAGATTGGTAGGTGGGCTAACCCTAAGTTTTCGATGCCTTTTAAATCTCTTTTTGCTTTGGCTGCGAAATCGACTCCATCTGCTCCGTATATTTCCCGCGCAATAGTTTCTATTTTTTCGATAACTGGAGCATTCCAATCGTATAGGCGCTTGAAGTTATTAGTCCCAGATTCGATAGAATCAACAACAGCTTGTGCAATATCTTGCGCACCATTCCCGCCATCTGCCCAGCCTTTAGAAACGACAGCGTTAACGCCAAGTGCTGCACATTTTTCTTTTACTATTTTAATTTCTTCTTCGGTATCTCCAGTACGGTGGTTAATTGCAACTACAGGAGTTAAACCGAACTTTTTCATATTCCCTATATGCTTTTCTAAGTTGGCAAAACCTATCGAAACCCTTTCGACACTTGCATTTCCATATTCATCTTTTTTTGCTCCTCCGTGATGACGTAGAGCCCTAATTGTGGCAACAATTACCAAGGCATCTGTCGATAAATCGCCATACCCGCATTTGATATCCATAAATTTTTCTGCACCTAAATCAGCGCCAAATCCAGCTTCGGTAACTACGTAATCGCTTAAGGATAGCCCCATTTTAGTAGCTATTATTGTGTTGGTACCTTGTGCGATATTTGCAAAAGGCCCTCCATGTATAATTGCAGGATTACCCTCTAAGGTTTGAACTAAATTGGGTTGAACAGCATCTTTTAGTAAAACAGCCATTGCGCCTTGCGCGTTTAAATCTTTAGCGTAGATTGGATTTTTGTCGAACGTAAATCCGATAAAAATACTGCCTAATTTCTCTTTTAAGTCATCTATATTGTTACACATGCACAGAATAGCCATAACTTCAGATGCCGCGGTTATATTGAACCCACCTTCACGAGGAATGCCATCTGTCGTTCCACCTAAGCCAATAACCATGTGGCGAAGAGAACGATCGTTCATGTCAATTACACGTTTCCAAGTAACAGTTCTCGGGTCAATGTTTAGATTTCTGCTTTTACTTTGTATATTGTTATCAATCAAGGCAGAAAGTAAATTGTTTGCTTTTTCGATGGCAGAAAAGTCTCCAGTAAAGTGGAGGTTGATGTCTTCCATTGGAACAACTTGAGAATATCCTCCACCGGCGGCACCGCCTTTTATTCCAAATACAGGGCCTAAAGACGGTTCACGCAAAACAACTGTAGCTTTTTTACCTATTTTGTTTAACCCCTCTGTTAAACCAATAGAAACGGTAGTTTTCCCTTCGCCTGCGGGTGTGGGGGTGAGCGCGGTAACGAGAATTAGCTTATTGTTTTTGCGTTTTTCTTCATTAATCAGATTAAGGGGCAGTTTTGCCTTATACTTGCCATACATTTCAATATCATCTTCATTGATATTAAGTTTTGCTGCAATATTTTTAATGTGCGTCATTTGCACATTTTGTGCAATTTCTAAATCTGATTTGAATTTACTCATCTTGCTACTATTTAATTTTGAATGCGAAAGATAATCAGAAAATTGAACAAGAGATTACTAATAGACTATGATAGTTGCAATTACAACAAATCTAAAACCTTTGAAATGGTTTTATCACGCTTGTGCAGAACAGGGTAAAGACCTTCATTATTCCATATTGTATTTAAGATCTCAGCCTTTAATCTCATTTTAATAAGGTCTTTGGAAGAGGCAAATTCGGACTCGTTTTTTTCGATGCCTTTAGATTTGGCAAGAACAAAGAATTCAGCAAAGATTGCAGGGGTTATTTCAAACTTATCGACAGCTTCTGGAGCTGAATTATAGGCTTTAATCTTAGCCCGGTGCTGGTCTGCATAATTGAAACAAAATTCTCGAAAAACCCCACTATAAATTAACTCACTGTATAGGTAAGTGCGTCCTGTTGTATCAAATGGAATAAATACATCCGGCATAATACCCCCTCCTCCATAAACGGTTTTACCTTCTGGGGTAGTATATTTTAAAGAATCAGGAAAATCGATACTGTCGATACTCATTAATTCTCCTTTTTCTATACGATCATAATAGTCTAGGTAGTATTGTTTTACACCATCTTTATATGGTTTTTGGATACAGCGACCGGTCGGAGTATAGTAGCGCGCAATAGTTAACCTTAAAGCAGACCCATCGGGCCATTGCGATGGCTCTTGAACTAGTCCTTTGCCGAAAGACCTTCTTCCAAAAATGGTGCCCCTATCGTTGTCTTGAATTGCACCTGCAACAATTTCACTAGCGGATGCGGATGATTCGTCTAATAGAATTCCGATTTCGAGATCTTTCAGCGATCCTTTGTTTGTTGACCTATATTCTTTTCTGTTTCTTGCTTTACCCTTAGTGTATACAATCAATTTATTTTCAGGAAGCATTTCATCGATGATATCAACTGCCGCATCCATGTAGCCCCCGCCATTTCCTCTGAGGTCGATAACGAGTTTTTTCATACCTTGGTTTAGTAATTTGTCAGTAGCTTTCTTAAACTCTTCGTAGGTAGTTCGTGCAAACCGACTTATTTTAACATATCCAATTTCTTTATTTAACATGTAAGCAATATCTAAACTATATATAGGAATTTTATCTCGTTCTATAGTGAAAGGAATAAACTTCTCGATACCATTTCTGCTTACTTCCACGCTGACCGTTGTCCCTTTTTTGCCTCTTAATAGTTTGATTACATCTGCATTTGTAATTCCATTTCCTGCAATATTTTCACCTTCTACGGATACTACTCTATCTCCCGAAAGAATTCCCAATTTTGCCGACGGACCTCCAGCAATTGGAGTGATAATAGTCACTGTATCACGCTGAATTCTAAACTCTACACCAATACCTTCAAAATTACCCTCAAGAGGTTCATTTGCAGCTGCTAAATCTTGGGGAGGAATATAATACGAATGGGGGTCTAACTCTTGTAATAAAGTTTGAATAGCTTTTTCTTCTAATTCGGCACGGTTAATAGTGTCAACGTATTCATACTCAATGTATGTTAGGATTTCGCTAAGCTTACTTACTTTATTTGATGAAAGACCGCCTAATCCATCCGAAGAATTTCCAGGACTTAATCTTAATCCTAGGAGTATACCGACACATAAAGTAGCGGCTAAACCAAGTGGCATATATAGTGCGACTTTATTACTCATCGTTTTTTTTATGGTGCCTTACATCAACACCAAATTTTCGAAGAAATTCAACACCTTCATCAATATTAATTCCTTTGTAAGTTGCATAAGAATTTAAAAAGTAAACTGTTTTTATCCCTGAAGTATAAATCATTCTTGCGCAAGGCAAACATGGTGAAAGGGTAACATAAAGAGAAGATCCGTCGAGGTCAACTTTATTTTTCGCAGCATAGAGAATTGCATTTTCTTCAGCATGAAGAGCAAGAGAGCAGCTGCCTTTAGAGCTTCTAGGGCATCCATCTTGTGGCCATTCTTTATCACAGTTATGCGTTCCAGCTGGGGGCCCATTGTAGCCTAATGACACAATTCGAGTGTCTTTAGCAAGTACAGCACCAACATGCTGTTTCACACAATGCGAACGTTTGGCCAGATTAATAGCGAGGTCCATATAAATATCATCAAAACTAGGTCGACTCATCAGAGAGCAAATGTAACATACGATCAATAGCCACGCAACAAGAGACGGGAATTCTGATATAATTAATAAGAATATAGACAGGATAGTCAAAAAAATAACAATATTTCAATTGTATATAGCTCGAATTTAATTGTTATTTGGCGAATCGTTAAGCCTGAAACAAGCTCAATTTGATAAGTGAGGTCAATTCTTTAAATCTAAAAAAGTTTAGTTGAAAATGTCGCTAACCTCATGAGTATAAGTGTTAGAGAATAGTATTAATGACTAAAATTAATTTAGTAAGTTTTTTCAGTTACCTTCAGTCCTTCGTAATTTAAAGTTTTTGTCCTTTTCCCAGACTCGTCATAAAGATGTTCGGTTTTTAGTTTTGTCCCTAGATACATTTTGATAGATTTCATGTTTCCATTTCCCCAAAACTCTATTTCTTCCGTTTCTGCGTTTGGGTCAACTTTTCTCATTTTAATCGGAGTACCATTCATTTGGAAAGCGTAATCTCCTTGTTTGGCAATTATTTTATAGGTAAGATAAATACCTTTTAAGCAAAGGCAATTAATATCGTTTTTTTCGAAAACGATATTTAATGTTTTATCATTAGTTATTTCTAATTCAGCAACAAATGAAGCACAGCAATTAGCAACAAGAGAAACTTCAACTAAAAGCGTATCTCCCGAATATTCAATATTAGTTACGGACTCTTCAACTTTAGTCGTATTTTCCATCCCTTTTCCAAATCGAGCTGAGATGCCTACTAATTCGAAGCCCTTAGATTTACTTATTTTATTATGCTTGCTTTTTGCTTTTATTTCCGCCTTAAGCAAACCTGTTTCTTGAGATAAAACAGAGAAACTCAGCAACAAAGAAAGTATGAATAGAAACAGGCGTATCATTCTCCAAAATGTTGCCCAACAACATAGAAAGCGGTTCTTCTATTGCGCTGGTGATCTTCTTCAGTCTCTGCATTTGGAATAATGGGATCTGTTTCACCTAATCCTGCAGGTGTTATTCTCTTTACGTTAATTCCTTTAGTGACCAAATAGTTAACACATGATTGAGCTCTTTCTTGAGAAAGTGTCATGTTATAATCGTGACTTCCACGATGATCTGTATGCGAACGAAGTTCAACTTGTAGGTTGTTGTTTAAAACAAGAAAATCATAAAGCTCATCTAAAATAATTTTTGATGTATCTCTTAGTGTAGATTTATCATAGTCATACTCTATGCCTGGGATGTCAATTTCTCCAAGAGGTATGACATTTAGGTACAAATCTACCATGAATGATTTTGAAGCCGTTAACCCCATTGTAGTAACTGAATTGGCGTCTCCGAAATATCCTTCTTTTTGCCCTTTAATAAAATATATTTTGTTAACCTCTAAATTAATGGAGTAATAACCCGTTTCATCGGTTTCGATTATAGCAGCAACTTCATGAAGCTTAACATCCATTATTGTAATCTTAGCACCAGAGATTTCAATATCAGTTTCTGAGTCAAAGACAAAACCGTCTAAAAAGAATTTTGGAGGCCCCTGTTCGCAAGAATAAAGTTTCATACAGTTCCCGTGTCCACAGTCATCACAACTTTCTCTATCTGAAGAAAAGAAACTATGTTTCGCATCAAACGAGGTAATATAGTACGAATCATCTCTTCCCGAGTTAATGGGTTTACCAAGATTTTGGGCTTTTGTCCAACCAAAATCTTCATCAAATTCGCTTGAAAAAACGTCTAAACCTCCGAAACCAGAATGTCCAGTTGAGCTAAAATAAAGCTTGTTACCTTGGGAGTGCATATACGGGGAGATCTCATTTCCAGAGGTGTTGATTCTAGTTCCTAAGTTCCCAATATTTTTAGGATGCCCCCACCTATCTAAAGTACATGACCAGATGTCCATACCGCCATGACCACCTTCTTTATTACTGGAGAAATATAGCGTTTTACCATCCAACGAAAGGTTGGGATTCATCGTTTTATAGCCCTCGATGTTTATGTCTTCTAGCTTATAGGGTTCCATCCATTTTCCATTAAAGTTATTGCTGGCATATATAGCACATTCATCTTTGCTCCATCTAGTAAAGTAGAGTTTACTTCCTTTAGGATTAATGCATGCAGAGCCCTCGCTTACTGCTGTTGAAAGTGGACTTGGGATGAGTTCAGGAGCACTCCAAGAATCGTTCTCATGTGCACTAAAATACAAGTTGTAAGGTTCGTTTTCATCAGATTTGTCTTGATTTATGGTAGTAGATGAATATGCAATAGTGGATTCGTTACCGAAGAATGATGCACCAAAAACAGCAGTTCCATTATTCAATACTGAGTCTAACTTTGCAACTGTTATGTTCTTAACATTGCCTTTATTTTTAAGCGCATAATTGCAACTCTTCATTTTGTGTTTAGCATCATTTCTTAATTCAGAGCCTTCGCCTTCCGCGGGAGTATTTGAAACAAATTCTGAAAATTGATCTCGAGCTTCTTCGTATTTCTCATTATTCATAAGAATTTCTCCATATCTATAAACGACTATGGGGAATTCTCGATGAGGAGATTTGACTGCTTTTTCGTACCACGTTTCAGCATGATCATAGTTGTAGTCTAATCTATAGGATTCAGCAAGCCTGTGATGTACAAACACCATTTCTACATCTTCAATGCTTAATTCGATATTCAAGCCCGACGAATCTTCTGTGATTGCGGCAGTTGAAATTTTAAATGTTGTTGTGTCGAGAACTGTCAGTGAATCAATTGCTGTAGTATCTGTTTGCAAAGAATCAATTTTTTCTTTTTTAATTCGGTTCGAATGCTTTAAATCGTATGGATAAACAACTTCTTCAATTCCGCCATTGCTACCGGTGGCAATTTTATTGTAAAAGTAGGCTGCAGAGGCATATTTTTCAGCATCATATGCATCATTACCCATACGCAATAAGTCTTCTCTAGTTTGCCCAAAAACTGATAAGCTCAATATCAAAATCAGCAATGTAATTATTCCAGCAACTTTACTATTCATAATCTAGGGCAGCCTTGAACAGGTTCGGGATTGAAGTTTTTAAGAATATAAACGATTGACATTTCTAATCCACCTCTTCCATTAGTAATTGCAGACAATGCGGAAGTATTAATGTCATAAGTGAAGCGATAAACGAATTCTCTATACTTTAGTCCTAAGTGAAAAAGGATTGCATCCTTACTTCTCCAAGTATTACCATACATAATATAGGTGTCTGAATTTTTTAAATAGTAGTAACCGAAGAGGCTTGCATTTAATTCACGGTCATTAGTTTGTTGCATTGCCAACAAATACCCACTAATCTGAATTTTTTGAGATAAATTATATTTGGCACCACCATGCGCCAAAAACCTCCTAGGTAATCGGTTATTTGAACCATAAAATGATTCTTTTGGCTGAGTAACATGAAATATGGAACCACCAATAAAGGTATTTAACCTACTCATATCATTCGAAAAATAGTAAAGTCCTCCAATACTCAAGTCAAATAGAAATAAACTTTGATTTGTAAAAA
>CAJQPE010000060.1 GCA_905480125.1 uncultured Flavobacteriales bacterium
GATGAAATAATTACTTCAACTATACGGTTCGATTTTTCTTCGATGACCCCCCGCATAACTTGAACACCATACATGAAAATAAACATGTAAATCAGTAATCCAAAAACAAAGCCAACTGCAGACGCTTCTTCTATTATTTCCATTTGCTCACCCTTTTGAGTAAACTTCGCGGGTTTAATGGAAATGCTGGTTTTAATTTTATAAAAATCGGATTTACTGATGTCCCTTTGAAGGAGCTTAAGTTCCTCTACCTTTTCTTCTAGCCTCCATTCGATTGTTCTCAAAACAGTTGCGCTAGGCTGTTTTTTAAATAATAGACGGGCAGCATCTACAGTAGTTATATTAGGCGACACATATAGAATGTCAGTATAACTTGATGCAAGAAATAATCTTTGCGCATCTTTAAATGACAGATCCTGATAGTCGTAAGTTATACCATCCGAATCTTGTAACTCTCCAAGAACCCCTTGGTTTTCGTCAATCACTAAAACAAAGCGTTCGTTGCTTTCTTTCATGCCTAGCCAGAAAACACCAATTAGCAGGATTGCCATCAAAATTGGCCCAAAAACAGTCATCAAAAGAAAGGACTTTTTCTTGACTCTTGTAAAGTATTCTCGCTGTATTATGAGTCCTATTTTACTCATTTACTTTAATGGGTTCGGGCTGATTAATCTGGTTTACTTTATCGATAAAGATATCGTTCATGGACGGAATAATTTCATTTATTGAAATAACTTGAACATGGGGTATGATTGCACCAAGTAAATCATTAGTAGTGTGCTTTGTAATTCGTTTAATTTTTACTTTGTTGATACCTCCTTCTGCCCTTTGATCAATGAGTTCATAACCTGTCCAAAGCGCGTTGGTAAAAGCAATCATATTACCTTTAAATTGAACCTCGAATAGATTTGAACTGTAAGTGTCTCTTATTACATTTATTGGGCCATCGAGAATTTTTTTCGATTGATTAATCAAAGCAATGTGATCACAAATTTCTTCAACTGAACTCATATTGTGAGTTGAAAAAATTATTGTAGCACCCTTCTCTTTTAATTCAAGAATCTCTTGTTTAATGAGATTGGTATTAATTGGGTCGAAGCCGCTAAATGGTTCATCTAAAATGAGAAGTTTAGGTTCGTGCAGGACAGTGATTATGAATTGAATTTTTTGTTGCATCCCCTTGGAGAGCTCTTCTACTTTTTTATTCCACCAACCTTCAATTTCAAATTTTTTAAACCAATATTCTAGTTTGGTTTTAGCTTCCGATTTTGTCATTCCCTTCAACTGAGCGAGGTATAATGCTTGTTCACCAACTTTCATTTTTTTGTACAAACCTCGTTCTTCGGGAAGGTAACCAATGTCGGTAATGTGATTAGGATTCAGCTGCTTACCATCAAATAAAACAGCACCAGAATCAGGGCCAGTAATTTGATTTATGATTCTAATAAGTGTCGTCTTTCCGGCTCCATTAGGCCCTAGTAAACCAAAAACTTGACCGTTTGGCACATTAATACTAACATCATCGAGCGCTACATGATTTGCAAACTTCTTAACAATATTTTGAATTTGTAAAAGGTACTCCATCTAGGTGGTCAAAGCTATGAAAATATTAAATCCGCTATTGCGAAAGGTTTAAGTGATAATAAAAGTGGACGAAACGCAATCTGGGGATTGCTATATTTTATTCCACTTCACCTGCGAGAAGAAATTAATCAAAAAACTCTCTAACTCTGTTAAAGAAACTTTTTTCCTTACCAGTTGGATTTGGTTTAAAATTTTCAGATTCTCTAAAACTATCTAGTGCAGATTTTTCTTCTTTAGTAAGCTCTTGCGGAGTCCAAACATTAATATTCACAAGTAGATCACCACTTCCATAGGAATTAATTCCTGGCAGTCCTTTCCCTTTTAGCCTAAGAATCTTCCCTGATTGAGTGCCCTCAACAATTTTAATTTTGGCTTTAGACGAAATGGTTGGTATTTCTACCGTAGTGCCAAGTGTTGCATCGGCAAAATTGATGTATAAATCATAGTAGAGATTTTGACCGTCTCGAACTAACTCATCATGAGGCGTTTCTTCAATAACTACTAGCATATCGCCTGGAACACCGCCTCGCGGCCCAGCATTACCTTTCCCACTTACAGAAAGCTGCATACCCTCTTCTACGCCGGCAGGTATGTCGATTGTTACTACTTCATCTTTTCTAGTAATTCCATCTCCGAAGCACGTTTTACACTTGCTGTCTATTGAACGACCTTCACCGCCACAACTTGGGCAAGTTGATGCTGTTTGCATTTGACCAAGAATCGTATTTTGAACACGTGTAACTTGACCAGTACCTCCGCAGCTTCCACAGTTGCTATAAGAGCCATTTTCGGCTCCAGAACCAGAACATGGTTCACATGATATATATTTGTTGACTTTAATTTTTTTCTGAACTCCGTTGGCAACGTCTTCTAGCGTAAGTTTTACTTTAACTCTAAGATTCGAACCGCGGTTAACACGCCTGCCTCTTCGGCCGCCGCCTCCACCGCCAAAGCCTCCACCAAAAATATCTCCAAATTGACTGAAAATATCATCCATATTCATTCCGCCACCAAAACCGCCACCGCCTGCAGCACCACCCATTCCTGCGTGACCAAACTGATCGTATCGTTGTTTCTTTTCTGACGAACTTAATACATCATAAGCTTCTGCAGCCTCCTTAAATTTTTCTTCTGCGGCGGTATCGTCTGGATTTTTGTCAGGATGATATTTTAATGCAAGCTTTCTATAAGATTTTTTAATCTCACTCTCGGTTGCGCCTGTTGATACTCCAAGAACTTCGTAATAATCTCTTTTAGCCATTATTCTCCAATTACAACTTTGGTATATCTAATTACTTTTTCGTTAAGAAAATATCCTTTCTCAACAGTATCAACTACTTTACCTTTCAAATCATCTGATGGTGCTGGTATTTTAGTGATAGCTTCATGAATATCAAGGTCAAAATCTGCACCAGCTTCAACGTTCATAGGCTTAAGTCCTTTAGAAGTAAGAACACCATTTAATTTTTGCGAAACTAAATTAATACCCTCTTTAACTGCCTCAATATCTGTCGAATCTTCATTAGATTTTATAGCCCTTTCTAAATCATCAAGAATTGGCAGTAATGCTGACATCATGCCCTCACTTGCATTCATGATTAAATCCAATTTTTCTTTAGCAGTTCGTTTACGGAAGTTCTCGAATTCTGAATACAATCTCAAGTACTTATCGTTTACTTCGGTGTATTTTTCCTCGAATTCGTTTACTGGTTCATTCTCATTTCCTTCAACTGTCTCGTTTTGAGTTTCTTCAGTGGCTTCTTTCACTTTTTCTGTTGACTCGTTTTGCTGAACTTCTTGGTCAACAATTTCTTCTTTTACTTCTGGTTCTTCTTTCTTGCTCATTGTTCGAATTTTGAATCGGTATTATGTATTCAAATTGTTTGCCAACGAGAACTTTAAGTCAATTTGGCAGACAGACGTATTAATTTTTAGAAATAAAAAAGGCGAGATATTTCTCGCCTTTAAAAATTATTTTTTTTGGTTGCTTATTTAAACGACTTAACATATTTATCTATTGCTTGGTCGAGTGCAGCACCTCTTAAGTTTTTCGCAACGATAATGCCATTCTCGTCTATTAACCAACTAGCAGGGATTGAATTTACTTTGTATTGGGCCGCTGCTGCAGATTTCCAGCCCTTTAGATCGCTAACGTGCTCTGACCATTCTAATTTGTCTTGCTTGATTGCGTTCATCCAACGATTTTTGTCTTGGTCTAAAGAAACACTGTAGATTTTAAAACCCTTTGCCGATTTAAATTTTGCCGATTGATACTTTTTATAAGCAGCGACAACAGCTGGAGTTTCTCTTCTGCATGGCCCACACCAGGACGCCCAGTAGTCAATTAGAACCATGTGCCCTTTTAGGGAAGAAAGCGTAATAGTTTTTCCCGAGGGATTCGAGAAAGCTAATTCTGGCGCTTTTTGTCCAACATTTAATCCAATTTGGGCTTGAGGAGATTTGTTGGTGCTAATAAAAGCAAATGAGCCAACGATAAATAGTACTATAGTAAATCCGATAATTTTTTTCATTTTAATTAGTTTTATATTCTTTCAATTTTTGCGCCTAATGCATTTAGGCGTTTGTCTATATTTTGATATCCTCTATCGATCTGTTCAATGTTATGAATCGTGCTTGTGCCTTCAGCACTCATTGCGGCTATTAATAATGAAACTCCTGCACGTATATCAGGAGAAGTCATCTCAATTGCTCTTAGCTTAGATTCTCGTGCCAATCCCATCACGTTTGCACGATGCGGGTCACATAAAATTATTTGAGCACCCATATCAATTAATTTATCAACAAAGAATAGGCGACTTTCAAACATTTTTTGGTGTATCAATACACTTCCTTTTGCTTGAGTCGCCACAACTAAAATAATACTCAATAAGTCAGGGGTAAAACCTGGCCAAGGGGCATCAGCAATTGTTAATATTGAGCCATCAATGAACGTATCAATTTCATAAATGTCCTGAGCAGGGACAAAAATATCGTCACCTTTCCTCTCAAGATTTATGCCAAGTCGTTTAAAAATTGTAGGAATCTGACCAAGGTGCTCATATCCAACATTTTTAATTGTAATTTCCGATTGGGTCATTGCTGCCAGGCCAATAAAACTTCCAATTTCAATCATGTCGGGAAGAACTTTATGGTCACATCCGCCAAGGTAATCGACACCTTCTATTGTTAGCATGTTCGAGCCAAGCCCAGTAATTTTAGCACCCATGTTATTCAACATTATGCATAATTGCTGAAGATATGGTTCGCATGCAGCGTTGTAAATGGTTGTTTTCCCCTCTGCCATCGAAGCAGCCATAACAATATTGGCAGTACCTGTTACGGAGGCCTCGTCCAACAACATGTAGCAGCCTTTAAGTTTTGTTGCTTCAGCTTTATAAAAACATTCTTTAGAGTTGTACCAGAAATCGGCACCTAATTTTTCGAAACCAATAAAGTGTGTGTCTATTCTTCTTCTACCAATTTTATCTCCTCCAGGTTTAGGTATATATCCTTTGCCAAAGCGAGCTAATAAGGGGCCAACAAGCATAATGGATCCTCTAAGGCCACCACCTCTTTTTTTGTAGTCGTCTGTTAAAAGGTATTCTACATTTACAGCTGAAGCTTCAAAAGTGTAATCTCCTTTACCGTTTTTCTTTACTTTAACTCCAAGGGCTTCAAGTAAATCAATTAATTTATTTACATCCCGAATATCTGGAACGTTTTTGATGCGAATTGGCTCAGGAGTAAGAAGAACAGCAGATAATATTTGAAGAGCTTCATTTTTTGCACCTTGCGGTGTTAAATCTCCATGCAATTGATGACCACCTTCTATTCTGAACGTACCCATATTTTAGTATCTTTTTCTGTTTTGCCCTTTATTTCTAGCGTTATTTTTGTTTTTCCCGTTATTTTTCTTTCCCGTAAATTTCTTATTACCGGAAGAAATTGATGGATTTTTGGCTATAATTTCTGCAGTACTCATGTATTCGAAATCTTCTGCCAACTTAAGTTTACCGCCAGATAGTTCATTTAAATGATTAGTTATTACTGCATCATTAACCGAATCTCTATTCCAGCTCAAGTAACTAGTTTTCATGTGATTTGCTAGAGCTTTCATGAACGAAGTTTTTTCGGCCCCATCGGGAAGTGCAGCGCACTTATCAACCATACTTTGTATAGCAACTCCGTAATGTTTGTATTTAATTCGAATATTTCGATAAGGTATGCAGTCAGGTTTCTGGGCTAAAGCTTCTTTAGTTGGTTTTTCATAAGGCGATTCTACATCAAGTTTAAAATTGGAGATTATAAAGAGGTGATTCCAGAGTTTCTCTTCATAGCCTTTAATGTTTTTATTTTGAGAATTAATTTGTCCCATAACACCAACGATTATCTTGGCTACATTATTTCTCTCATCTTTATTTGCTATTTCGCAAGCAAATTCAACCATTTTTTGCACATTTCTTCCGTACTCCGGAATTGCAAGATGATCTCTCTCCGTGTTATACTCCATAAAAACTTAAAATTCTGATGGTTTTAATTTTGGTAATAAGGAGCAAATGTATTGAATATCTTTCAATAGTTAAAAGCAGAAAGAAAAAAGGTGGACTAAAATAGATAAGAATTTAAAGAAAAATGGAAGGAATACTGTATTAATAAGATTTATGAATAGACTATTTAAGGATTTTTAGTCGTGCAAACTTAAGCAGTAATTTTTTTTCTCCGTGACCAGTAAACGACACAGTTGCTTTTTGATTTGGATAGGGCCCCTCTAAAATTTTAACGGTGCCTTTTCCAAATCGATCATGTTCTACTTTCATACCTTCGGCTAGCTTAGGAGCTACATAGTCAGAAATTGAAGAGCCAGGAGCAGAGTTCATCTTAACCAGTTTCTGCCGGGGACTAGGGGCTGTGAATGGTTTATTTAGTGATTGATTGTCTTTTTTTGTTTGCTCTGGAAAAGATTTTCTCGATTCTTGATTAAATGTTTTTTTGGTTCTAGTTCCGGGCATAATTAAATCTTGGTCGTTAAGCGGTAATTCAAGAAACTGGGAATCTATTTCTTCAATAAATCTGCTAGGTTCACAATAAGTAAGATTCCCCCACTTATATCGGCTAGTTGCGTATGATAAGGTTACTTTTGTTTCACCGCGAGTAACTGCAACATAAAATAGCCTTCGTTCTTCTTCGAGGTCTGACCTTGAATTTAATGAAAGCTGAGAAGGGAATAGGTTTTCTTCAAGACCGACAATATATACAAAAGGAAATTCCAAACCTTTGGCGGCATGAATGGTCATTAAAGTTACCTTGTCATTATCATTGTCATCTTTTTTATCCGCATCAGTTAGCAAGGCAATGTCTTGCATGAAAGATCCTAACGTTTTTATTTCATTAGCAGATTCTTCTGCTTGCAGTTGGTCAGTTTCTTCGCTAATAAATTCTTTTAAACCATTTAGAAGTTCTTGCACGTTTTCATATCTGCTCACACCTTCGGGTGATTTATCGTTATACAAATCTGTGAGCATCCCAACAGTGGAGGCAATTTCTTGTCCTAATTCATATGCATTTTTAGAATTATGTTGAGCTTTGAAACTCGAAATCATAGCAGTAAATTGCTGTAGCTTCCCTAAAATGGCTCCACTTAGTCCCAAATTAAAATCCGAAGGTTTAGTAATAACATCCCATAAAGACACATCATGTGTGTTAGCCGCAATAATAACTTTGTCTAAAGTTGTTTTTCCAATGCCTCTTGTAGGGTAATTTATTACGCGCTTTAGCGCCTCTTCATCTTTTGGATTAAGGACCAATCTATAGTATCCTAATATGTCTTTTATCTCCTTACGTTGATAGAATGAAAGCCCTCCATAAATTCTATATGGTATATCTTTCTTACGTAAAGACTCTTCCATCGATCTAGATTGGGCATTGGTGCGGTATAAGATTGCAAAATCTAAGTTTTTACGCTGGCCGTTTACTTTTTCTCTAAAAATTTCGGAAGAAATTGTTAGTCCTTCTTCATTGTCGGTTAATGAACGAAGTACTTTAATAGGAGCTCCAGTTTCGTTGGAAGTCCAGATATCTTTTTGAATTTGATCTTTATTTTTATTAATGATAGAATTAGCCGCTTTTACAATCGTATCAGTTGAGCGATAATTTTGCTCAAGCTTAAATGTTTTGGCATCTGGGTAGTCTTTTTTGAAGTTCAAAATGTTTTGAATACTAGCCCCACGGAAAGCATAAATACTCTGCGCATCATCACCAACAACGCAAATGTTTTCGAAACGCGCTGCCAATGTCTTTACGATAAGATATTGGGAAAAGTTTGTGTCTTGGAACTCATCTACCATAATATATCTAAACTTATCTTGGTATTTGAAAAGCACATCAGGGAAGTCTCTCAGTAGCACATTGGTTTTGAATAGTAAATCATCAAAGTCCATAGCACCTGCTTTAAAACACCTTTTCGAGTATGTTTCGTATATCTCTCCAAGTTTTGGTTTCGCCGATTGTCTATCATCAGCTTGTATCGTTGTGTTATTTATATAAGCTTGAGCAGAAACTAAATTATTTTTGGCATTCGAAATCCGGTTAGCAATAATATTGGGTTTATATATCTTGTCGTCAAGACCTAATTCTTTTACAATTGCTTTTATTAAATTTTTGGAATCTTGCGAATCGTAGATAGTAAAATTAGAGGGGTAACCTAATTTTTCACTTTCTGTACGCAGAATCCTTGCAAAAATAGAGTGGAAGGTCCCCATCCAGATATTTCGTGCTTCATTGCCCGAAACTTGCAAAGAGATACGCTTCTTCATTTCTTTTGCCGCTTTGTTTGTAAAAGTTAATGCCAATATATTAAATGCGTCAATGTCGCTATTTATCATATGTGCAATTCGATAGGTTAGAACTCTCGTTTTTCCAGAACCAGCGCCAGCAATAACCATACTTGATCCGTCAATATTTTCAACAGCTCTGATCTGCTCTTCGTTAAGTTCGTCTTTATAATTCATGTGTTCAAAAGTAAGGCAGGAAATATTATTATCTGAGGCAAAGTTTTGCACATAACTTTGGAATTATAAACAAGATGCTCAATAGGAAGAATACATTAATTCAACAGGTGAATAGTTATACTGAAAGAAAATTTAAACTTTTTTATTTTAGCACTTGCATATTTTGATTATTCATGTACCTTTGCACCCCCCAAAATACGTCTTGGGGTAATTTTATATAGAGAAAAAGTAAAGAAATCAAGTATGCCGACTATTCAACAGTTAGTAAGAAAAGGTAGATTAAAGCAAACAAAGAAGAGTAAGTCTGTAGCTTTAAACTCTTGCCCGCAGCGTAGAGGCGTTTGTGTAAGAGTATATACTACTACTCCAAAAAAGCCAAACTCTGCAATGCGTAAAGTAGCAAGGGTGAGGTTGACAAATGGTAACGAAGTAAATGCTTATATTGGTGGTGAGGGTCACAATTTACAAGAACACTCAATTGTGTTAGTAAGAGGTGGCAGAGTAAAAGATTTACCAGGTGTTCGATATCATGTTGTTCGCGGAGCTCTAGATACAGCAGGTGTTGATGGGCGTACACAAAGAAGATCTAAATACGGAACGAAAGCTCCAAAAAAATAAAACCTATTTAGAAAGATGAGAAAAAGTAGAGCTAAAGATAGAATTTTATTACCAGATCCAAAGTTTGGTGATCAGTTGATTACAAGATTTGTCAATAATATGATGGTTGACGGTAAAAAGACAAAAGCATTTTCGATTTTTTACGGAGCAATGGAAATCGTTGATAAAAAAATTGAGGAAGTAGAACCAATTGAAGCCTTTAAGAAAGGTTTGGCTAATGTTACGCCCCAAGTCGAAGTAAGAAGTAGAAGAGTTGGTGGTGCCACATTCCAAATTCCTCAGCCGGTTAGAGATAGTAGAAAAACTGCTCTAGGTATTAAATGGATGATTCTTAATGCAAGAAAAAGGAACGGAAAAGGAATGGAGCAAAAACTTGCAGATGAAATTATTGCAGCTTTCAAAGAAGAAGGTGGAGCTTTCAAAAAGAAAGAAGACACCCATAGGATGGCAGAAGCAAACAAAGCATTCTCACATTTTAGATTTTAATATCTAGCACTAGAAAGAAATGGCAAAAAGAGATTTAAGATATACAAGGAATATTGGAATTGCTGCGCACATTGATGCAGGTAAAACAACCACTACAGAGCGTATTCTTTATTATGGTGGTGTAAGCCATAAAATTGGTGAAGTTCATGATGGAGCTGCTACAATGGACTGGATGGAGCAAGAACAAGAAAGAGGTATTACAATTACATCTGCTGCTACAACCCTAAACTGGAACTATAGAGATCAAGGATATCATGTTAACATTATTGATACACCTGGACACGTTGATTTTACGGTAGAGGTAAATCGTTCTCTGCGTGTATTAGATGGTTTAGTATTCTTATTTAGTGCTGTAGATGGTGTTGAACCACAATCTGAAACTAACTGGAGATTGGCAAACAATTACAATGTTCCAAGAATTGGCTTCGTTAATAAAATGGATCGTCAAGGGGCAGATTTCTTAAAAGTTTGTACTCAAGTTAAAGAGATGCTTGGAAGTCATGCTTTGCCATTACAGATTAACATTGGTGACGAAGACGAATTTAAAGGGGTTGTTGATTTAATTAATTTTAAAGGAATTACTTGGAATGAAGAAGATCAAGGGATGACTTTTGAAGAAATTGAAATTCCTACTGATATTCTTGATGAAGCTAAGAGATTAAGAGAAGAATTATTAGAAGCTGTTGCTGAGTTTGATGATACCTTAATGGAAAAGTATTTCGAAGATGAGAACTCCTTAACAGAAAGAGAAATTCTTGATGCTCTAAGAGAAGCTACTATCGCGGGAAAAGTTGTTCCAATGATGTGCGGTTCGGCATTTAAGAATAAAGGTGTTCAGGCGATGCTTGACATGGTAATGGAGATTCTTCCTTCACCAATGGATACCCAGGCTATCGAAGGAATTAACCCAAGAACAGATGAAGCAGACAGTAGAAAGCCATCTATTGATGAGCCGTTTGCAGCATTAGCATTTAAGATTGCTACCGATCCATTTGTAGGAAGATTATGTTTTACTAGAGCTTATTCTGGAAAACTAGAAGCTGGTTCTTATGTTCACAACTCTCGTTCAGGAAATAAAGAGCGTATTTCTCGTATTTTCCAAATGCACGCTAATAAACAGAATCAAATTCCTGAATTGCAATGTGGTGATATAGCTGCATTAGCTGGATTTAAGGATATAAAAACTGGTGATACTTTATGTGCAGAGAATGCTCCTATTGTTTTAGAATCAATGGATTTTCCAGATCCAGTAATTGGTATTGCTATTGAACCAAAAACTCAAGCAGATGTTGATAAGTTAGGTATGGCTTTAGCTAAGTTGGCTGAAGAAGATCCAACATTTCAAGTTAAGACTGACGAAGATTCTGGTCAAACAATTGTATCTGGAATGGGTGAGCTGCACTTAGATATTATTCTTGATCGTCTCAAGAGAGAGTTTAAAGTAGAGTGTAATCAAGGAGCTCCGCAAGTTGCTTACAAAGAGACTATTTCTGGCACTGTTGATCACAGAGAGGTATACAAGAAACAATCTGGTGGTCGCGGTAAATTTGCTGATATTGTTGTAACAATAGGTCCGAGAGATGACGACAAGGAAGGTCTTGAGTTTAAAAACGAAATTAAAGGTGGTAATATTCCTAAAGAATTTATTCCATCTGTCGAGAAAGGATTTGTTCAAGCAATGAAGAACGGTGTTTTAGCAGGCTTTCCAGTAGATAGTTTAAAAGTTACACTTAAGGATGGTTCATTCCATGCGGTGGATTCTGATCAGCTGTCATTTGAGTTAGCTGCTAAAATGGCATATAGAGAAGCCTTACCGCAGGCTAATCCTGTTATCTTGGAACCAATTATGAAATTGGAAGTGGTTACACCGGAAGAGAATATGGGTGATATAGTTGGAGATTTAAACAGAAGACGAGGTCAAGTTGATGGTATGGATGATAAGAATGGTGCTAAAGTAGTAAAAGCTCAAGTTCCTTTATCGGAAATGTTTGGCTACGTTACTGCTCTTAGAACAATGTCTTCTGGAAGAGCAACCTCTACAATGGAATTTTTAAAATTTGCTGATTGCCCTAAGAATATTTCTACTGAGGTAATTGCAGCAGCAAAAGGTCAAGTAACAGCATAATTATAGAACGATGGCTCAAAAAATAAGAATAAAATTAAAGTCTTACGATCACAATTTAGTTGATAAATCAGCTGAAAAGATTGTTAAAACTGTAAAGAGTACAGGTGCTATTGTTAATGGTCCTATTCCATTGCCAACTCACAAAAGAATTTACACTGTGTTGCGTTCGCCGCACGTTAATAAAAAATCGAGAGAGCAATTTCAACTTTCAGCTTATAAAAGGCTGATGGACATATATAGCTCATCATCAAAAACTGTCGACGCATTAATGAAGCTTGAGCTTCCTAGTGGGGTTGATGTAGAAATTAAAGTTTGATTTAGATAGTAATACCTGATAAACGATGTCTGGAATAATAGGTAAAAAAATAGGGATGACGACAATGTATAATGAAGAAGGTAAAAATCTTCCTTGTACAGTGATCGAAGCAGGCCCTTGTGTTGTAACCCAAGTAAAAACTGATGAGGTTGATGGTTACTGTGCCGTGCAAATTGCATTTGGCGAAGGAAAGGAGAAAAACACTTCTAATGCTCTTAAAGGGCATTTCAAAAAAGCAAAAACAACTCCTAAAACTGATGTACTTGAATTAAAGGGCTTTGAAACAGAATTGAATCTTGGCGATTCTATTACTGTTGAGATGTTTGAAGAAGGTGAGTTTGTTGATGTAGTTGGCACATCTAAAGGAAAAGGTTTTCAAGGTGTCGTGAAAAGACACGGCTTTGGCGGTGTTGGTCAAGCAACGCACGGTCAGCACAACAGATTAAGGGCTCCAGGTTCAATTGGTAATGCATCTACTCCTGCTAGGGTTTTCAAAGGAATGAAAATGGCAGGCAGAATGGGTGGAGATCGCGTTAAAGTTCAAAACTTGAAAGTTATTAAAGTACTTGCTGATAAAAACTTAATCATTGTAAACGGAGCAATTCCAGGAGCAAATGGTTCAAGTGTAATAGTTGAGAAATAATGGAAGTAGCAGTTTACGATAAAACAGGAAAAAAGACTAGCAAGAAAGCGAAGTTAAGTGATTCGGTTTTTGGTATTGAACCAAACGATCACTTAATTTACCTAGACGTTAGACAGTACAGAGCGGCCAACCGTCAAGGTACTCACAAAGCAAAAGAACGAGGTGAGATTACTGGAAGTACGAGAAAAATAAAGAAACAAAAAGGGACAGGAACCGCTAGAGCAGGTAGTATCAAGAGTCCAATTTTTAGAGGTGGCGGTAGAGTGTTTGGTCCAAGACCAAGAAACTACGATTTCAAGCTGAATAAAAAAGTGAAGCAAATAGCTAGAAAGTCTGCTCTCACATATAAGGCAAAAGAAAGCGCTATTAGTGTAATTGAAGATTTTGCTTTTAAGGCGCCCCAAACAAAACAGTTTGTTGACTTGCTGAGCAATATGGCTTTGGAAGGAAATAAGACTATGATAGTTTTAAATGAAAAAGATGATAACGTATATTTGTCTTCTCGTAATTTAAAGGGATTAAATGTGGTAACTGTCTCTGAATTGAGTACTTACAATATTATTGAGACAAATAACTTAGTCCTTTCATCGAGTTCAGTTAAGCAAATCGAAGACATTTTAAGTTAAGAAAGATGAAAATTTTATTAAAACCGATTATTACCGAAAAGATGTCAGCGCAGAGCGAAAAGTTAAATCGTTTTGGATTTGTAGTTGATCAACGCGCTAATAAACTTCAAATTAAGGATGCTGTTGAAGGTATGTACGGTGTTGCTGTTGAGTCTGTGAACACAATGAATTACGGTGGTAAAAGAAAAACACGTAACACTAAAGCAGGTGTTATTTCTGGTAAAACAAACTCATTTAAAAAGGCAGTTATAACTCTTGCAGAAGGAGATACAATTGATTTTTTCAGTAACATTTAAGATAGAAGAAAATGGCAGTTAGAAAGTTTAACCCAACTACTCCAGGTCAAAGACACAAGGTAGCTTCTATATTTGAAGAAGTCACTGCAAGTGCTCCTGAAAAATCTCTGGTTAAAGGGCACAATAGAAAAGGTGGAAGAAACCACACTGGTAAAATGACTATCAGAAACGTTGGTGGTGGTCATAAAAGAAAGTACAGAGAAATTGACTTCAAAAGAGATAAATTTGGTGTTCCAGGAGTTGTAAAGACTGTTGAGTACGATCCTTTCAGAAGTGCGCGTATCGCCTTGGTATATTACAAAGACGGTGAAAAACGTTATATAGTTGCTCCTGCAGGTATTGAAGTTGGGCAGGAAATTAATTCTGGAAAAGGTGTCACACCTGACGTTGGTAATGCATTATTTTTAAGCGATATTCCCTTAGGAACGGTGATCCATAATATAGAAATGCGACCAGGTCAAGGTGCTAAAATTGCGAGAAGTGCCGGATCCTATGCGCAATTGGCGGCAAGAGATGGTAAATATGCCATCGTTAAGATGCCTTCTGGTGAGACGAGAATGATTTTGATTACTTGCCTAGCTACAATTGGAACTGTATCAAATTCCGATCATCAGCTAGAGGTTTCTGGAAAAGCAGGACGTAGCAGGTGGTTAGGTAGAAGGCCACGAGTTCGTGGTGTAGTTATGAATCCAGTGGATCATCCAATGGGTGGAGGTGAAGGACGTCAGTCTGGAGGGCACCCAAGAAGTAGAAACGGAATTCCGGCTAAAGGGTTTAAAACTAGAGCTAAGAAGAAAGCTTCGAACAAGCACATTATTGATAGAAAGAAAAAATAAGTAAAAGATGGCTAGATCGCTAAAAAAACCACCATTTGTTCATTACAAGCTTCAGCAAAGAGTTGAAGAATCACAGACTTCTGGGAAGAAATCTGTAATTAAAACTTGGTCAAGGGCTTCAATGATTACTCCTGATTTTGTGGGTATGACAATTGCAGTTCACAATGGCAAAACATTTGTTCCTGTATATGTAACAGAAAATATGGTTGGACATAAATTGGGTGAATTCTCTCCAACTCGTAGTTTTAGAGGTCATGGTGGTAATAAGAAGAAATAGATTAGAAAAATAACTGATCATGGGTTCAAGAAAAGAAAAAAGCGCAGACGCTAGAAAAGAGGCAAATAAGGAGCTTTATATTGCTAAGCTTAACAATTGTCCAACATCTCCTCGTAAGATGAGATTAGTTGCGGATTTGGTAAGAGGAATGGATGTAGTTTCAGCTACAAATACGTTGCAATTTACAAGTAAAGAAGCTGCTCGTAGGGTAGAAAAATTATTGCATTCTGCGATGAACAATTTTGAGCAGAAATCAGGGGAGAAATGGGAAAATGCTAATCTTTTTATAAAAGAGATAAAAGTAGACAGTGGTAGAATGTTAAAAAGACTTCAACCAGCGCCTCAAGGTAGGGCGCATAGAATTAGAAAAAGATCAAATCACGTAACCCTTGTATTAGGATCAGCTAAATAATTGATTAATGGGACAAAAAACAAATCCAATAGGTAATAGATTAGGCTTTATAAAAGGCTGGGATTCTAACTGGTACGGAGGTAAAAACTACACAGAGAAGTTAGTTGAAGATTATCAAATAAGAAGGTATCTTAATGCTCGTTTGGCTAAAGCTAGTGTGTCTAAAATTATCATTGAAAGAACACTTAAATTGGTTACAGTAACTATTAAAACTTCAAGACCTGGTATTATTATCGGAAAAGGTGGATCTGAAGTAGATAAGCTGAAAGAGGAAATGAAGAAGCTTACTAAAAAAGAAGTTCAAATTAATATCTACGAAATTAAAAGACCAGAACTTGATGCAAAATTAGTAGGTGACAGTGTTGCTAGGCAAATTGAAGGTAGAATTTCTTTCAGACGGGCTACAAAAATGGCAATTGCTTCAACTATGAGAATGGGAGCAGAAGGGATTAAAATTCAAATCTCTGGAAGATTGAATGGTGCAGAAATGGCACGTACAGAAATGTACAAAGAAGGGAGAACACCTCTTCATACCTTGAGAGCTGATATTGATTATGCATTGTCAGAAGCGCAAACTACTTATGGACTTATTGGTGTAAAAGTTTGGATTTGTAGAGGGGAAATTTTTGGTAAACGAGATTTGTCTCCTACAGTAGGGATGCCTAATACTTCAAAAGGTAAAGGTAAACCAGCAAGAAGAAAATAATTTTACCGGATAATATTTAGATAAGATGTTACAACCAAAGAAAACAAAGCACAGAAAACAACAAAAAGGCAGATTAAAAGGCAATGCTGGAAGAGGACACCAATTAGCTTTTGGTTCTTTCGGAATCAAATCTTTACAGCAAGGTTTTATGAACGGTAGACAAATCGAAGCTGCAAGGATTGCTGTTACTAGATATATGAAGAGACAAGGGCAGGTGTGGATTAGAGTTTTTCCAGACAAACCAATGACTTCAAAACCAGCAGAGGTAAGAATGGGAAAAGGTAAGGGAGCCTTAGATCATTGGGTAGCTAGAATTAAACCAGGAAATTTAATTTTTGAAATTGATGGTGTTGATGAGGAGACTGCAAAAGAAGCATTAAGATTGGCAGCGCAAAAGCTACCTGTTACTACAAAATATGTAGTAAGAAAAGATTATGTAGAAGCTTAATATATTTTCGAGATGAAAGCAAGTGTAATAACAGAAATGACAACAGAAGAAATCAAAGACAAATTGTCTGAAGAGGTTGAGATGTTGTCAAAGTTAAAATTAAGTCATGCAGTTTCTCCATTGGAAAATCCAATGCAATTGAAAGGAAGGAGGCAAGATGTAGCAAGGTTGAAAACTGAGCTAAATAAACGAGAGCTAGAATCGAATTAATTATAAACTTATGGTTCAAAGAAATTTAAGAAAAGAGAGAATTGGTGTTGTAGTTAGCGATAAAATGGAGAAGTCTATTACCGTTAACGTTGAACGTAAAGTTAAACATGCTATGTACGGGAAGTTCATGAAAACTTCTAATAAATTCACTGCTCATGATGAAAAGAATGAGTGTGGAATTGGAGACACTGTAAAAATTATGGAAACTAAGCCAATCAGCAAGAATAAATGTTGGAGATTGGTTGAGATTTTAGAAAAAGCGAAATAAGCTTAAAGCTATTAAGAGATGTTACAAACAGAATCAAGGTTAAAAATTGCCGACAACAGCGGAGCAAAGGAAGTTTTGGTCATCAAAGTATTGGGTGGATCAAAGAGAAGGTATGCGTCAATTGGTGATAAAATTGTAGTTACTGTTAAAGATGCAGTTCCAAACGGAAATGTAAAAAAAGGAACAGTTGTTACCGCGGTAGTTGTTAGAACGAAGAAAGAGATTAGAAGAAAAGATGGTTCTTACATCAGGTTTGATGACAATGCTGCTGTTCTTTTAAATGAGGGAGGTGAAATGAGAGGAACTCGTATTTTTGGCCCTGTTGCTAGAGAGCTTAGGGATAAAAAGTTTATGAAAATTGTTTCATTAGCACCTGAAGTGCTATAATAATTAGACGATGCAAAACAAACTGAATATAAAGAAAGGTGACTTGGTAAAAGTTATTACTGGTGCAGCATCAGGATCTGATACTAACCAAGGAAAAGTACTTTCTGTAGATAGAGAAAAAGGTAGAGTTATTGTAGAAGGTATTAATATGGTTTCTAAACACACAAAGCCCAACGCACAATATCCTGAAGGAGGAATCATTAAAAAAGAAGCTTCTATTCATGTGTCTAACTTAATGTTAATTGACCCTAAAACAGGTGAACCAACTAAAGTGGGTCGTCGGTTGAATAAAGACGGTAAGCTTGAACGATACGGAAAAAAGTCGGGAGAAACTATTAGCTAAACTATTAGATTACGGACAGAAATCGTAATTGAAAATTAATAAAAATGAGTGATTATAAACCAAGATTAAAAAGCGAGTACAAAGACAGGATAGTCGGTGCTTTACAAACCAAATTCAGCTACTCGAGTCCAATGCAAGTGCCAAAGCTTGAAAAGATTTGCCTTAACCAAGGCTTGGGTAGAGCAGTTGCGGATAAAAAGCTTATAGAAGCTGCAGTAGAAGAGATGTCAAACATTGCTGGGCAAAAAGCTCAAAAGACAATGTCAAAGAAAGATATCTCTAACTTTAAGTTAAGGAAGGGCATGCCAATTGGTTGTAGAGTTACGCTTAGAGGAGATAAAATGTATGAGTTTTTAGATAGACTTGGTGCTGTAGCACTTCCTAGAACTAGAGATTTTCAAGGAATTGGAAGAAAAGGTTTCGATGGTCGTGGGAACTATACCCTTGGTATTGCAGAACAAATCGTTTTCCCAGAAATCGATATCGATAAAATCCCACAAATTAGTGGTATGGACATCACGTTTGTAACAAGTGCAAAATCTGATGACGAAGCATTTGAATTATTAAAAGAATTTGGATTACCATTTAAAAAGTGAGTTATGGCAAAAGAATCAATGAAAGCCAGAGAAAGAAAACGTCAAGCTATGGTGGCAAAGTATGCTGATAAAAGAGCTACTTTAAAAGCTGCAGGCGATTGGGATGCCCTACAAAAGCTTCCAAAAAACTCTTCAAAGGTTAGATTGCACAACAGATGTGCAATTACTGGAAGACCAAAAGGATATATTCGTCAATTTGGAATTTCAAGGGTAACTTTTAGAGAAATGGCTAATCAAGGGTTAATACCAGGGGTAATTAAAGCCAGTTGGTAGTAACAATACAAAAGAGAATAAGATGAACGATCCAATAGCAGATTATCTGACAAGATTAAGAAATGCAATCAAGGCGAAGCACAAGATTGTTGACATTCCAGGTTCTAATATTAAAAGAGAATTGACAAAAATTCTTTTTGATAAAGGATACATAATGAACTTCAAATTTGAGGAAGAAGGATATCAAGGTAATATAAAAATTGCATTGAAATATCATCCAACTACTAAAGTTTCTGCGATTAGAGGCTTAAAAAGAATTAGTAGATCAGGTCTTCGTAACTATACAAGTGTAAGAACTATGCCCAGGGTACTAAATGGTTTAGGTGTTGCGATAGTGTCTACTTCTAAGGGAGTAATGACAGATAAGGAAGCAAAAAGTGAAAATGTTGGTGGAGAAGTTCTTTGCCACGTTTATTAAAAGAACTAAGACAAAAAGTAAGTCATGTCAAGAATAGGAAATTTACCCATAAGCATACCAGAAGGTGTTGAAGTGTCTATTGGTGCAGACCACTGTGTAACTGTAAAAGGTAAAAAAGGGGAGTCGATTCAGGAGATTGATTCTGCTATAACTGTAAAAATCGAAGAAGGTAAGGTTATAGTTGGTAGAAGTACTGATGAGAAAGATCATAGAGCTAAACACGGCTTATATAGATCTTTAATCCATAATATGATTATTGGTGTTTCTGAAGGTTATAAAACAGTTCAAGAACTAATAGGTGTTGGATACAGAGCAGAAGTAAAAGGACAGAAATTAGAGTTGGCCCTTGGATATTCCCATAATGTTGTAATTGGTTTTCCTTCAGATTTAACTGTAACTGCTGTTACTGAAAGGGGGAAACCGCCAATTGTAACGACAGAATCACACGATAAGCAATTGGTTGGTCAATTCGCAGCAAAATTAAGGTCACTAAGAAAACCTGAACCATACAAAGGAAAAGGTATTCGTTTTGCAGGAGAACACATTAGAAGAAAAGCTGGTAAATCAGCTGCTAAATAAGATTAGAAAATGGCACAGTTAACAAAAGCAGGTAGAAGACTGCGAATTAGAAGAAGAGTTCGAAAAGTTGTTTCAGGAACAGCTCTTAGGCCAAGATTATCAGTTTTCAGAAGCAATAAAGAAATTTATGCTCAATTAGTTGATGATGTTGCAGGAAAAACAATGGCGTTTTCTACCTCATTAAAAGATAAGTCAAAAGGCACTAAAATTGAGGTTGCGGCCTTAATAGGAAAACAGATAGCGGAAAAAGCGCAAGATGCTGGAATAAGTGAAGTTGTTTTTGATAGGGGCGGTTACTTGTATCACGGAAGAGTTAAATCATTGGCAGAAGCAGCAAGAGATGCTGGTCTAAAATTTTAAGAATTATGTCGAACGCAAACGTTAAAAAAGTAAGATCAAGCGAAATTGAATTAAAAGATAAGCTTGTCGATATTAGAAGAGTTACTAAGGTAACCAAAGGCGGTAGAACGTTTAGTTTTTCTGCAGTAGTAGTTGTAGGTAATGAAAATGGTGTTGTAGGTCATGGCCTTGGAAAAGCCAAAGAGGTTACTGGTGCTATTGCAAAGGCGATTGATGATGCTAAAAAGAATTTAATCAAAGTCCCTGTTGTTAATGGAACTCTTCCGCATGAGCAAAACGGAAAGTTCTCTGGATCTAGAGTTTTTATTAAACCTGCTTCTAATGGTACCGGTGTTATTGCTGGCGGTGCAATGCGTGCAGTGATGGAAAGCGTTGGTGTTACAGATGTATTAGCAAAATCGAAAGGCTCGTCTAACCCAGCTAACGTTGTTAAAGCTACTATCGATGCTTTAGTTCAGCTAAGAGATGCGGTAACTGTTGCTAACCATAGGGGAGTAACTTTAGATAAAGTATTTAACGGATAAGCAGATTAAGATGGCAAAAGTTAAGATTACACAAGTAAAGAGTAAAATTCGAAGACCAGGTAACCAAAAGTTAACCTTAGAAGCTTTGGGTATAAAGAAAATGGGTCAAACTGTTGTGAAGGAATCAACTCCACAGATTTTGGGAATGATTAATACAGTTGGTCACCTAGTTAAAGTTGAAGAAGTAAAATAGTTACGTTATGAATTTACATAGTTTAAAACCAGCGAAAGGATCTACCAAGGCAAGTAAGCGTATAGGTAGAGGTGAAGGTTCTGGATCAGGGGGAACAGCCTCTAAAGGTCATAAAGGTGCTCAATCTAGATCTGGTTATTCGAGTAAACTAGGTTTTGAAGGTGGTCAAATGCCACTTCAGAGAAGAGTTCCAAAATTTGGTTTCAAGAATATCAATAGAAAGGAATTCAAAGGAATTAACCTTGACACTATTCAAGAACTTGTTGATAGTCAAAAAGTGAATACAATCACCTTAGAAACTTTGTTAGCAAATGGGTTAGCTGCAAAAAAAGACAAAATTAAAATTTTGGGTAGAGGTGAGTTAAAAGCAAAAGTTGATATTACTGTTCACCAATTTTCAGGTTCAGCTAAAGCTGCTATTGAAGCTAAAGGAGGAACAGCAACAACATTATAATTAGTTTAATGAAACGATTTATAGACACATTTGTTAATATTTGGAAAATCGAGGATTTAAGAGCTCGTATTTTAACAACATTAGGTTTCTTGTTAATCTACAGAATGGGGTCTTTTATTGTGCTTCCAGGTATTAATTCAGAAATTCTAGCCGCAACTGCTGGCGAAGCGCAAGGAATTGCGGCAATTATTAACCAATTTGCTGGAGGAGCTTTTTCAAGAGCATCTGTTTTTGCATTGGGAATTATGCCATACATCTCGGCATCTATTGTCATGCAATTAATGGGTGTTGCGGTTCCGGCCATTCAGAAGATGCAAAAAGACGGCGAAAGTGGTAGAAAGAAAATGACACAATGGACAAGGATACTTACCATAATCATTTGTGCTCTTCAAGCCCCGGCTTTTATTGCCTCTCAAGTGCCAGCAGAGGCAGTTGCCAATCCTGGAATTTGGTTTAATATTTCGTCAACTCTAATACTTATTACTGGAACAATGTTCGTGATGTGGTTAGGGGAAAAAATTACGGATAAAGGAATTGGTAATGGTATATCAATGATTATTATGATTGGTATTATTGCTGGACTTCCAACTGCATTCTTGTTTGAAGTAGATTCAAGATTGGTTAGTGGTGCTGGTGGAGCAGTCGTATTATTACTCGAAATGATATTCTTGTTATTAGTTATTGTTATATCTGTTCTTTTGGTTCAGGGAACAAGAAGAATACCAGTTCAGTTTGCAAAGCGTATTGTAGGTAACAAGCAATATGGTGGTGCAAGGCAGTACATACCTTTAAAGGTAAACGCTGCTGGTGTAATGCCAATTATTTTTGCACAAGCGATTATGTTTTTACCTGCATCTTTGGCTGGATTCGGTGAAGGGGATGCTACATCATGGTTAGTTACATTTTCCGATCCTACTGGTTGGGTGTATAACGTTACTTTCGCAATTGTAATTATTTTGTTCACTTATTTCTATACGGCAATAACGGTTAACCCAAATCAAATGGCGGACGACTTAAAAAGAAATGGTGGTTTTGTTCCAGGTGTTAAGCCAGGTAAAAAGACAGCTGAATTTATTGATTCGGTAATGTCTAGAATTACACTTCCAGGATCAATATTCTTGGCTATAGTCTCTATATTACCAGCCTTCGCGATGATTATGAATATCAATACACAGTTTTCATATTTCTTTGGCGGTACATCACTATTGATTATGGTTGGAGTAACATTGGATACATTACAACAAATTGAAAGTCATTTATTAATGCGTCACTATGATGGATTAATGAAAACAGGAAAAATAAAAGGTAGATCATCTGTAGGGATGTCTGCTTAAGTTAGTTTGTCTATGATTTATTTCAAGACAGATGAGGAAATTGAATTATTAAGAGAGAGTTCTTTACTTGTTGGAAAAACTTTAGCTGAGGTTGCGAAACTTATCGAACCTGGTGTGACTACTTTGCAATTAGATAAAATTGCAGAAGAGTTTATCAGAGATAACGGTGCAGTTCCAGGCTTTAAGGATTATGGTGGATTTCCAAATACGCTATGTGCTTCGTTAAATCAAGCTGTAGTTCACGGAATACCGAATGATAAACCACTGCAAGATGGTGATATAATTTCGTTAGATTGTGGTACAATAAAAAACGGATTTTACGGAGACTCTGCTTACACCTTTAGTGTTGGAGTTGTATCTGAAGATGTTAAGCAGCTATTGGAAGTAACAAAACAATCACTCTATTTAGCAATAGATGAAGGAGTTGTTGGGAAGCGTATTGGCGATATCGGGTGCGCAGTTCAAAGCTACACAGAAGGTTTTGGTTACGCTGTGGTAAGAGACTTAGTTGGTCATGGTGTCGGAAAAGACTTGCACGAAAAACCAGAAGTGCCAAATTATGGAAGACGTGGAAGGGGATTAAAGTTAAAAGAGGGTTTAGTTATTGCAATTGAACCAATGATTAACATGGGAACTAAAGACGTAAAACAGTCTAAAGATGGATGGACGATAGAGACAAAAGACGGTAAGCCATCTGCACATTTCGAACACATGATTGCTGTTCGAAAAGGTAAAGCAGATATTTTATCATCATTTGATCCTATAGAACAAGTATTAGAACAAAAAGGAATATTAGTATAAAAGTATGGCGAAACAAGCCTCTATAGAACAAGACGGAACAATTATCGAAGCGTTGTCGAATGCAATGTTTCGTGCAGAGTTAGAGAACGGACATGTGATTACAGCTCATATTTCTGGTAAAATGCGTATGCATTATATTAAGATTTTACCGGGGGATAAAGTAAAGGTTGAAATGTCGCCGTATGATTTAACAAAGGGAAGAATAACATTTAGATATAAATAATTGAAGGAATGGACGGAAGTTCAATCTGGATTACCTGATTATAAAAAAGAAAAGAGATGAAAGTAAGAGCTTCGGTTAAAAAGAGGAGTGTTGATTGTAAGATAGTTAGACGAAAAGGACGTCTATACGTGATTAACAAAAAGAATCCTAAACACAAGCAGCGCCAGGGTTGATGCCTGTGGATAGACTCTTTACAGAGTTTATACGCGAGCGGATCTGGTAGAACCACTTAGCATGCCACGAATTGCAGGAATAGACGTCCCGAACCACAAGCGCGGAGAAATCGCGCTCACATCCATTTACGGGATTGGTCGTTCAAGAGCCATCGAGATTCTCGAAAAGCTTGGGCTAGACCCGAACGCCAAACCTGAAACATGGTCGGACGAGGAAACTCGTACGGTTCGCCGGATGATTGAAGACGAATATCAGGTTGAGGGTCAGCTTAGAACAGAAGTTCAGCTGAGCGTCAAACGACTCATGGACATCGGTTGCTACCGCGGTCTGCGTCATCGTAAAGGTTTGCCTGTTCGAGGACAGCGGACACAAACGAACGCTAGGACTCGAAAAGGTCGCAAGAAAACTGTTGCTGGTAAAAAAGTAGCTCCACGTAAATAATTGTTTGAGTTCGGTCTTGTACTTGAACTCATGACGAAGTAACTGAAAAGACAATGGCTAAACGACAGAGTGGGCGCGCCCGCAAAAAAAACGTCGTAATCGAAACGAACGGACAGGCACATATTAAAGCCACGTTCAACAACGTACAGGTCACTCTTACGGACCAGTATGGCAATACCATTTCATGGGCAAGCTCAGGAAAAATGGGTTTCAAGGGAAGCCGTAAGAATACGCCGTACGCTGCACAGGTCGCATCCACTGCTGCAGCTAAAGAGGCATATGATCTTGGTCTTCGTCGCGTAGAAGTGTTTGTCAAAGGCCCGGGCGGCGGACG
>CAJQPE010000061.1 GCA_905480125.1 uncultured Flavobacteriales bacterium
ACCTGAACCAGCAGAAGAAGACCAGGTATAAGTATATCCACCAGCCCCACCTGAAGGCACAGCAGTTGCGGTACCATTTCCTTGACCACAATCTTCATCAGTTGTTGTAATAGAGGCAGTAGGAGAATTTGTATCACCAATAGTTACATTTTCAACAACCGAACAAGTTCCAGCATCAGTAACGGTAACGGAGTATGACCCCGATCCAAGACCACCTTCTGTAACGCCAGATCCGCCCGAAGACCACGCGTAAGTATAGGATCCAGTTCCACCAGTTGGTATAGCAGTTGCTGTACCATTGTTTGCTCCGCAAGTAGCATCTGTTACTGAAGTAGAAGCGTTAGGTCCAGCAGTATTAGATATTGTAACGGACGAAGTTGTTGAACAAGATTCATCATCTGTAACTGTAATAGAATAGTTACCTGCGTTTAAGTTGTTTTCAGTTTGAGACGTTCCACCTGAAGACCAATTGTAATTGTATGGGGTAGTTCCACCTGAGGGAATCGCAGTAATTGAACCATTACTGCTACTGCAGCTTTCAGCAGTTGAACTAATGTTAAAATCAAGTATATTTGGTTCCGTTACGGATGTGGTCGCGACGGAGGCACACGACAATGCATCAGTCATTGTAACTGTATATGATCCTGCTGATAATCCAGAAATATTTTGGGTGGTTTCGGCATTGTCCCATAAAAAAGTATATGAACCTGCACCAGAAATAGGCGCAGAGTTAGCAATCCCATCACTACCTGAATTACAAGATGTGGAAACAGCAGAGGCTGATACAGAGCACGTAGGGATTGCTAAACAAACTTCTAACCCCCAGGTTTGCAGATTTGCGGAAGCACCATTGCCATTGAAATCCTGAATTGTTAATGTCCAAGTTCCTGAAGGATCTTCTCCGTTAAATGCAGACAGAACATCCTGCGACTGATATGTCCCTCCACCTATAGGAGGACATGGCAGAGCACCTGGAGCGGCAGCATCATCGAAATTAACATTAAAATCGTTTTCATTGGCACAAATACGATCCCACAAGATAGCAGTTGTTGCGCCAGGACTAGTTACCCTTACCTGTATTTGTTGAATTCTATTATGTGTTCCCGAAACATCAATCACATTAACGTCAGAAATCACTCCAGTGGTAGGGAAATTCAGTACGGAAGAACCTGTTCCGACACCTGGTATGGAAATCGGCACATCTACGCTCATTATAGTTGTACAGTTACTTGTAGTAAATGAAAAAGTAGATGTGTAAGAACCTGCAGCACAAGAATTAACTGCCCTTACTCTCCAATAATAAGTTGTTCCTGAATTAAGAATTGTTGACGTATAATTTTCAGATGTCAGTCCTACAGCATTGTCAACTATAGAAGAAAAAGATGGGTCTGCAGCAATTTCAATTTCATAAGTAATACCCGCACCTGAAACAGCAGACCATGTAAAATTAACAGATGTACTTACTCCTGAAGCTAAATCTACAGGAGTCAATAAGCCTGTGCTTCCTGGTGTTTCGAGCACAACTAATGTTAAGTTTTCTAATTTAGGACCCGAATTACTTGCAGTATTAAGGACCAAATTATATAATCCTGGGCTAACCGTATTTAAATTAGATACCGTCAAGACGGAATTACCTATTGGTGTAACCGGATTAACGCTAAATGCTGCTGTAGCTGGAGCGGGCAAACCAGTAATGCTAATTGCTACTGGATCAGTATAAGTTCCAGCTTGACCAATGTCAATAGAATATACCGCACTGCTACCAGCACATACTGTAACGTTTGGTTGTGCAACAGTAACTGTATAATCTGCCGCCGCACAAACTTCTAATCCCCATGTCAATAAATTACCACCATCTTGAGCAAACGAATCAGAAATAGTCAATGTCCAGTTTCCATTAGGGTCAGTACCATTATATAAAGACAATGGGGATGAAGGCTGATAGTTGCCTCCGCCTGTTGGTGGGCATGGAAGACCACCAGGAGCTGCAGCATCGTCAAAATTAACATCAAAATCATTCTCATCATTACAGATAGCAGACCAAAGCACATTGCTTGAGCCCAATGGATTGGATAAGGTAACGGTAAGGTCGTTAATCCAGGTATGTGTTCCGGTTAATCCTACCACATTAATATCCGAAATGGATCCATTAATAGGAATATTCAATGTGGATGTAATAGTTGGTGTTCCAGTTCCTGATATTGCAACCGGGATATCGGTACTCATATAAGTCGTACAATTATTAGTAGTAAAGGAATAGGTAGCAGAAAAAGGACCTGTAGTGCAATTATTAGTGGCTCTTACCCGCCAATAATAAGTTGTATTAGAATTTAACACAGAAGAAATAAAAGAGGTCGCAGTTAAACCTATGGCGTTGTCGATTATTACCGAAAAGCCAACGTCAGTAGAAATGTCAATATCATATAATGCCCCGGCCCCAGCATCTGCCCAAGCAAAATTTGTAGGAACTGGAATTCCCGTAGCTAAATTAGTAGGAGTATTTAATGTAACTGCATTTAAAGATTGATCGAGAACATTTAATGTAACATCGGTTGTTTTAGTTATAGATGGTGCTGTCCCAGTTATTGTAATCGCATATCCACCTACCATCGGTGCTGTAAGTCCCGATATTGTCATTGTAACTGTAGTTCCGTTAGCTGAGGCAGAAGAAGGCGAAAAGTTAACCGTTGATCCTGCCGGTTGCCCTGCTGCAGAAAATACAGTTGTTTCACTAAATCCAGCGAATGTATTATACGTTAAAGAGTAAACTGCATTTGTTCCAGGACATTCGGAAACTGCTGTTGGAATTGAGGTAATTGAAAAGTCTGATTCAATTACTGTAATTAATGAGCCGTTTAACGCATAGAAAATATTACCCGATCCTCTAACCATTACTTTCCCTTGTGTCGTTGCAGTGCCACTTGGAATATTTACACTATGAGACCCGTCATTTGGTGTTGCTGTAGCAAGGGTAAATGGATAAGTATATCCGCCGTCAATAGAAAAGAAAATATCAACATTTGCTGTGTTTATAGCTCCCCCGGTTGTATTTGCTACATTCCATGTTATAACTTCAGGGCTACCTGCATTCCAAGTTGTTGCACCTCCCTGAGAAGTAACGATGAATGGACCTCTAGTGCCATCTACTGTTACTGCCATCAAGTCATCATCAGTTTGCCCACCAGCGACATCATTATCTCGAACCATAAATGCGAATTCCATGATTCTACCAACAGAAGGAGTGACTTCCCATGTAGGGGTTAAATTACCAGCAATTACATCTGACAATTGCGGCATATATCTATCCGGTGATGAGGTTGGCATTTTTGCTCGATAATTTGGTCCTTGATTCCATGTAGCAGCAGGAGCATTATTATTAGGTGCTTGTTCTGGGTCATTTTGAGACCATTCGTAGGTTAAGGAGCTCATTCCATCGGGATCAGAAGCAGTTCCTTCTAAAATAAATGCAGTGCTATACGGAATTGTGAAATCGTTTCCTGCATCGGCAGTAGGTGGGTTATTGGTTAGAGCTGTTATTGATGCACATGTGCTCCATCCAGATTGGATATTTGCTGAAATATCTCTGACATTGACGTAATTAAAATGTGCGTCGCTATTGTTTTGAACATTCGTAGCACAAATTCCTGCGTATCCCATTATTGAGCTGCCACTGCAAGGTTCTACTTCAGTAGCACCGCTGCCACTTCTACTGCAGGTATTCATAGTATGGTAACCTCCAAATTGGTGCCCAAATTCATGAGCAACATAATCAATATCAAAAGGGTCGCCTGTTGGATTAGCCCGGCCTGTATAACCTCTGCCTTTATGAGTGCCAGTTTGACTTACGTTACGACAAACACAAGACAAACAACCAGCATTTCCACCTCCAGTCGTGTTAAAATTGTGGCCTACATCGTAATTGTTAACTCCTATTGCAGCATCAATAGTTTGAGCAGTTGTAGTATTCCATTCACCATTCCAAGGGTCAGCATTGGTCGCTCCCCAATAAATAATTTGGTCATTATTTGCAATGAACTGGAGCTGAACAGCAAGGTCAATTTCGTAGACCGTATTAACTCGATTTATGGTAATAGTCATTTGTGCTTGTATATCTGCAGCTCCCCCTCCAGCTTCAAAAATGTTACCATATTCAGCGGTGCAGGACTGGGCAAGGCGAAAAACTCTAAAATTTTGATCATTTGTTTTTCCTAACATGCTAGCGGTCGTGCCTGCTGTGTCCCTTTCTAATGAGGGTAAGCCAACTCCTTCATCGGTAAGACAATCAAAAGGTTCACTGTCTGCTCCTAAAGAAGATCGATCGTAAACAATATAATATTCTCTATCTTTAGTGTATGGATCAATATAGTTGGTACTCCTATTTCCAGATAGAGTCATCGTGTGAAGTCCAAATTGTGTAACACTGAAACGCATATATGCTGTAGGATCATCTATGCCTTGCGCGACATATGTTTTTATCATTGGAAATTTAGCTTCTAAATCAGGATGCATTATAGAAGATTCCATTACTCTAAAATTCTCCATTGTTCCATCAGAAACAGGAAACTGAATAATGACAGTTGATAAGCTCGTTGATTGAAAACGAGCAGGAGCAAGATCCAAAATAGCTTTAAATTGGACTAAATCTAATTTGAAATAATGAGCTACTTCTGGCGTGTTCCTTCTGTTTAACTTTGGTGAATTATCAAGTTTGGTTTCCTTCACTTTTGTCCAATAAGATGAACCCTTTGTTGACTGGCCATGGACTGTTAGGCTAAAAAGAATTAATACATTAATAATGAAGTTTTTCATTTTTGTTAAATTATTTTTCAAAATTTTACAGAAGCCATAAAGGATAAGCTAAATGGCATTATTAATTGTCTACAATTAGTAAACGAGATGAGAAAGGTCAGCTTGTTTCTCAAGGGTAAATATAGAACAGCTATTATATTTGTGCAATTGAATTATATAGGATTATTGGATATTAAAGAGTTATATTCAATTAATCTTTGTTAAAGTAATATTTTTTATTTTTCTATTGAGCTGATATACGGTAATAATTCAGAGATGACATAGTGGATTATAAAGAGATTAATAAATTGGCGTTTCCTGCAATTGTTGCAGGAGTATCTGAGCCTTTAATGGCTCTTGCAGATACAGCGATAATAGGACATCTGGGAACTACAGAGCTTGCTGGAGTTGGGGTTGGTGCATCTTTGTTTCTGCTGCTCGTTTGGTTGTTGGCGCAAACTAAAAGTGCGATATCTGCAATTGTGTCTCGTTATTACGGGATGGGAAAAACGAATGAAATAGGGACTTTTATTGTTCAATCACTCTATTTTAATATAATAGTTGGAATCCTAACAATTGCCGCAACCCTTTGTTTTGTAAATTATATATTCTCCTTTTATAACGCCATGGGAGAATTGCTTGAAGTTGCGAAAAGTTATTACCGCATTCGTGTTTTTGGACTACCCTTAGCCTTGGCAACTTACGGCCTATTTGGCGTTTTTAGGGGACTTCAAAATACTTCTTGGGCTATGATTATTAGCATTTTGGGTGGCATGATTAACGTAATATTAGATTTCATTTTAGTCTATGGAATAGACAATATTGTTCCGGCAATAGGTGCAGAGGGCGCAGCTTGGGCGAGTTTAATTGCGCAAATAATTATGTTTGTTGTAGTGATTTGGTTGTTAATTAAAAAGAAATTAGTGTCCTTTACATTACGTATTAAGTTTGACAAAAACATGGGTGATTTTGTTAGAATGTTTGTAAATCTTTTAGTGAGAACAGCTGCACTAAATACAGCATATTTCTTAGGCACCAAATATGCTACCTCTTATGGTGAAGATTATATTGCTGCCCACACAATGGCGATGAATATTTGGCTGTTTTCTTCCTTTTTCATCGATGGATACGCTACGGCAGGAAACGCGATTGCGGGTAAGTTGCTAGGACAAAATAATAGTGATGGAATTGCTCGAATTGGTAAAACTATTTATCGAATGTCTATCCTTGTTGGAACTGTTTTGGGACTAATTTATTTAGGTGGATACGTGGTTTTGGGGAGCATCTTTAGCAATGACATTGCTGTAATTACAGTTTTTGAATCTATATTTTGGCTTGTAATAATTTCGCAACCGATTAATGGATTATCATTCGGGTTAGATGGTATTTTTAAAGGCTTAGGTAAAGCAGCTCTGCTTAGGAATACCCTTCTTGCCGCAACATTTATAGGATTTGTTCCTACACTATTTCTTTTTGATTCTTTGGGGTTTGAATTACATGCAGTTTGGTTTGCCTTTCTAGTATTTATGGCTTTCAGGGGGTTTATTTTGCTTTGGAAATTTAACAAGGACTATTCCGTAAAAAACTTCTCATGAAAATTGACTAAATATAGTTTTTCTGTTGCTCTCGTAAACGCAGTATAAAGCCACCTTAGATATTCCACATCAACACTATCATCGCTTAAATACCCTTGATCCACAAACACAGCTTTCCATTGTCCGCCTTGAGATTTATGGCAAGTTACAGCATAAGCAAATTTGACTTGTAAGGCGTTAAAGTAAGGATCTGTTTTCATCTTTATGGCCCGGTCTCTTTTGCTAGGGATATGCCTGTAATCATTAAGCACCGCGCGAAAGAATCGTTTGTTTTCTTCTGCTGTTAGAGATGGGGTGTTCGCCATTATCGTATCAAGCAACATTTTTACTTCATGTTCTGGTTCATCAGGGTAATCTAGAAGTCTAATTGTAGCGTTTATAAATCGAATTCCGTAGCGTTCTTCGTCCCCGCCAATTCTAGTTATTTCGATGGTGTCGCCATTAGCAATGAACCCAGCTCTACTTTCTTTTGGTAACCAGAAGTAGTTATTTCTTACAACCATCATATAATCACCTGAGGAAATTTCCTCCTCTTGCCAACGGATTCTTGTTCTAATCTGTTGGTTAAAAATATTCGCTGTTTTATTAGAGCGACAAATAACAATGGTATCTTCCCAGCCATAATTTGAATAGGCAGTTTCTAATTCTTCTTCAAGGTCGTATCCACTTATATTAGCAACATCGTCAAAATCATTTACATCAAATCGGATTAAATCATCATTGTCTTTTAGAGTTTCTCGAATGGTTGTAGCGTTATATAGAATACCTGAATCTTGTTTTTGTCTAACGACTTCAGTCAATTCAACTTCTGCGGCAACAACTGGATAGTTACTTTTAATAAAATCAAGATTAAGCGCTGGGCTGAGCAATGAGCCCACTGGCGGAAGTTGTGCGGTGTCACCAAGAAAAATTAACCGACAGCCTTTGTTGTTGTAAACATATTTAATAATATCTTCGAGCAAGCTAGAACCTGTAAAGTATTCAGTTTCTCCAGAAATCATGGACGCTTCATCAATAATAAAAACCGTATTGTAGTGACGGTTAACCCCTAACGAAAATCCATCACTTCCATCTGCTTGTTTTTCAACCGCATATATTTTTTTATGTATAGTCATGGCAAATTTTCTTGTGTAGCTAGAGAGTACTTTAGAAGCTCTCCCTGTCGGAGCCATTAGGACAAAGTCCAAGTTGACCTTAGGTAAGGAATTAACTAAAGAAATGACCAGTGATGTTTTGCCAGTGCCTGCGTACCCTTTTATAACCAGTAAAGGATTTTTGACTTTACTCGATAAAAATCTTGAAATAACCTCTATGCCGTATCGCTGATCATTCGTTGGTTCGAATGGAAAATTTTGATGTAATAATTGTTCTATTTTTTGCGATTCCACCCTTCAAATATAGACTGATTAATGGCATTTCCTGATTTAAAAAAAATTGTAGATTTGTCAATCTTAGAAATAAATTAGAAACATGAAAGAAGCAATAAGTAAGTTCACTTTTCCGGTCATATTATTAGCAGTGGGATTAGGACTTTTGATTTTAGGAGTTAGTAATGACCAAAATTATTGGTTCATGTTGTCTAGTGGAGCCGTTTTTTTAACAGGAATTATTACCATGTTAAATGCGCTTAACATGATTAGCAAAACCCTTCGAATGGTTATTATGATTGTTCTTGTGCTTTGTTCTGTTGGTTTGGCATGGTTAGATTATAAATCTATAGCTGATCCCGTTGCATTTATTAAAGAAAAAGAAAGACGTTATGAATTTGTAATTCAAAACTTGAAAGACATAAGAGAAGCAGAGTTCGCATATAAATCGAAATATAGAAAGTATTGTAACAATATGGATACTTTGATGGCTTTTTTAAAAACCGACTCGTTATTGCAAATAAAAGCGGATGGATATATTCCTGATGATTATACGGAAGAGATGGCTATTGATTCTGGTTTTTATATGAAAGATACAACTCTTGTAGCTGCTGCAATAACTGTTTTTGATGAGGATTATTTAATAAATCATTTTGGAGAATTTAATTTAGATTCATTATCATATGTTCCTTTTACTGCAGCTGTTCAATTCAAAATTGAAGCTGGTATGGTAAATAAAAATGGATTAGACGTTCATGTATTTCAAGCCACAGACGCTCAACCATTTGATGTAAATCAAATATTACAAGTAGGTTCAATGTCTTCACCAGCTACCAGTGGAAACTGGGAGTAAAATAGCTATAGTACGATCTTCAGTAAACTCGAATTTTCATTATACTGACGAGTCGTTCAATTTGTCTAGAGCAGCTCATGGGTATCATCTTTCAATTGAACTAGGTTTATTAAGTTTTTCTTATGCTGTACTTGATATTAAGGCAAGGAAATATGTTGTTTGGGGAAGAGAAGGGCAAGATTATTCTGACCTTGAGTCACTCATTTCGAAGCTAAGTTTGTTTTTGAAAAATATAGATTTTTTATCTCCAGAGTATAGAAGCTCAAGTATAGCGTATTGTGGATTTTCTTCAACGCTTGTGCCGAATATCTATGCAGATGAGACAAAAGCAATGGAATTATTTGCGTTTAATCACCAGAAAGATAACGGGCAAATTTGTACAGATAATTTATTGAATTTGGAGGCCAAACAGATTTATTCTGTACCCGAAAAACTAGTGCAATGGACTAACCAAATTTGGCCAAAATCAACTACAATTCATCTAGGATCTGTTTTAATTGAGCAGCTTGTAGTGTTCTCAAAATCGGTTGATAAAATTTGTGTTTATGCTAATTTGAAGGATGCTATGATGGACTTAATCATTGCTGATAACGGGCAACTGAAGCTTTATAATTCTTTTAGTTATAAGACATCAGAAGACGTGGTATATTATATTTTATTCGCTTTAGAACAGTTAGAGATAAGAAACTATCAAGTTGAATTAACCCTTTTGGGCGATATTGATAACCATGGAAATCTTGAGGAATTACTATGTGATTATGTTAAAGAAGTTTCATTTGCAAAAACTCAAAATAGAATTGAATTAAGTAGTTCTTTTAAACACCCAAGTCATGTTGGATTTAGTTTGTTCAATCAGTATCTATGCGTATAATCGGAGGAAAATATAAAGGAAAGGGCATATATTCTCCAAAGAATTTACCAGTTCGACCAACGACTGATTTTGCTAAAGAAGGATTGTTCAACATACTTCGACACACTATAGAAATAAAAGGCGCAGCTGTTTTAGATTTATTTTGTGGAACGGGCAATATGACGTATGAATTTGCATCGCGTGGTGCAGGAAGTGTTCTGTCGGTCGATCGTAATTTCAATTGTATTCGTTTTGTTAGAAAGTCTGCAGGGGAGCTTAAATGCGATATTATTAAACCATTGAAATTTGATGTATTCAAATTTTTAGATAAGTGCGAGCTTAAATTCGATATCATTTTTGCTGATCCTCCATATGAGTTGAATGAAATTCCTGACATAGCAAAAAAAGTAATGGCTAGAAATTTATTGAGTGAAAACGGGTTATGTATAGTAGAACACTCTAAAAAAACTGATTTATCAGAAGATGTTGGGTTTCAAAAGCTGAAAAATTATGGAAACGTTAATTTTAGTTTCTTTTCTGAGTAACTTTACCATATGGAAAAAGTAGCTGTATTCCCCGGTTCGTTCGACCCGATAACAAAAGGACATGAGTCGATAATAAAAAGAGCGTCATCACTTTTTGATAAAATTGTTGTGGCTATTGGGGTAAACGCATCGAAGAAATATATGTTTTCGCTAGAACAAAGAATAAGATTTTGTGAAGCTACATTTAAGGAAACCAATATTTCGATTGATACATATGAAGGATTAACTATCGATTATTGCTCACAGATAGGGGCAAGTTATTTACTTAGAGGACTGCGAACTTCAGCCGATTTCGAATACGAAAACGCAATCGCGCAAATGAATAAAGCAATGAAATCAGACACTGAAACTATTTTTATGTTAACCCCTCCAGAGCTTTCGGCAATAAGTTCAACAATAGTTCGCGATATTCTAAGAAATGGAGGAGATGTATCCCAGTTTATCCCATCAGGTATTAAATTATAAATGAAACATTTTTTATTTTTATTTTCTATTATTTTATTTTTTCAAACTAGTGCGCAAACGAATTTTCAAGGTCTAGCAAAAGGGTATGAAAATTGGACTATACGTCTAATAACATATCAAGATTATTTTACATACCAAGAGAAAATATTAGCAGAAACCCATGTTGACTCGGTTGGTAATTTTGAGTTGAATTGCGATGTTAAGGAAACACAGTTTTGTTTGTTGAAAATCGGAAAAACCCTCGGTGGAATATATGTTGAACCGAATACTAGTTATTCGGTTAATTTCCCTCAAGTAGATTCTATTGCTATGAAGTATATGCAAAAGGAAAGCTATGTAACTATAGATATACAAGCTGATCAGGCATTAGATTTAAACAAGCTTATCAGGCGTTTTGATTCTGAATATGGTAAGTTTACTTCGGATAATATTGTTGCTTTTGTAAAGAAATCTGCACGAAATGTTGTCGATACTTTTGCTTTAAATCGCCAGAAAGCTTATTCGGGAATTCAAAATGAATACTTTCAGAATTATGTAAATTATAACTTAGCAAGGTTAAAATTCTCGGCTTACAAAAGCAAAAAGGAACTATATCAAGAATACCTCAAAGGGCAGCCTATTCTTTATCGGAATGATTCTTATATGGAGTTCATAAACCTATTCTACAAAGATTATTTCAAAACGCTACCTCTTGTAAATTATGACAAGCTGGTTGAGGCGGTTACTGTAAAGATGAACCCTAGAGACATCTCAGAATTAATGCTCTTAAAAGGGTATTTGGAGGATACTGTGCTAACAGAGTTGATTTTAATACGTTCGTTATATGAAAATTTTCATGCTCCAGATTTTAGCAGAAAGAGTATTTTATATGTATTGAATGAAATTAATTCACAGTCCACCGAACAGGAACATACGCAAATAACATGGAGCGTTCGAAATAAACTTTCTGGCGTGGAGAAGGGTAGTTATGCGCCAGATTTTGAACTAGTTGATTTAGAGGGTAATAAAGTTATGCTATCCGATTATTATAAAGATAAGTATGTATACATTGATTTTTGGGCGACTTGGTGTAAGCCATGTGTTCGAGAAATGAAACTAACCACCAAATTGCATAAGAATTACGGAAAAGATGTTGTTATTGTGAGCATTTCGATAGATAAGAGGTTTAGATCGATGAAGAAATTTGCCAATAAAAACAAGTATAAATGGACGTTTTTGCATTGGAATGGGAACGATGAATTGAAAGAAGTATATAAGGTAAACGCTATTCCGTTATATTATTTAATTGCCCCAGGAGGAAAGGTAATATACTCACCAGCACCGCGGCCTAGTAAAATTGAATCTAAATTCCAACGCATTAAGGAGCAAGGTCTGCCAAAGAGAAAGCCGTTTGAGTTAATTAGAGATTAGCTTAAAACAATCCATGCAGCTCTCCATCAATCTTTTGGATAATGTTGCCTAAATCTTCTGGTTTTTCGATGAAGTTGTTTTCATCAACATTGATAACAAGCAGTTTACCTTTGTCGTATGTAGAAATCCAAGCCTCATAACGCTCGTTTAATCGCTTTAAGTAGTCTAAACGAATAGATTCTTCATATTCTCTCCCTCTATTTTGAATTTGGTTTACCAAAGTCGGTACTGAAGCTCTAAGGTATATCATTAAGTCTGGCGCTTTTATAAAATGATCCATAGAGTTAAAAAGAGAGAAATAATTTTCAAAATCTCTAGTACTCATAAGCCCCATTGCATGCAGGTTAGGGGCAAATATATATGCATCTTCGTAAATAGTCCTATCTTGAATAACTTTCTTATTCCCTTCTTTGATATCAACTACTTGGTTGAAGCGACTGTTTAAAAAGTAAATCTGCAAGTTAAAAGACCATCGCTGCATATCTTCATAAAAATCGTTTAGATAAGGATTATCATCAACGTCTTCGTAATTAGGTTCCCAGCCGTAATGTTTTGCCAAAAGCTTTGTTAGCGTTGTTTTACCTGATCCGATATTTCCAGCGACTGCAATGTGCATAGTAATTGTGTTTAATTTTGGCTAAAGTACAAATATTGGTGGGTTTTTTCTAATCAATTATGAACTTCGACAACATGTTTTGTTTTAGAGTATAAATGGAGTTTTTTTCAACTCTAAAATGCTCAATACCAAGGGTAGGTAGAGTAATCGATGTGATGTCTAATGTTTTGAAATTGAAACCGAATATGCTACCTTTTTCTAAATAATAAAGATCAGTTTCTGTAGCTTGAAATGAAGACAATCCTTTGATAGGAATTGTTTTGAGATAGGTGCCGAATATATCAAATACAAAAATGCCATTTTTAGGGTCGTTTAAGTAAACGCGATTAGAATGCTCAGTGATGTAATTTGGGTTTAATTCTAGCCCAATAATTTGGCTAAGATTTCCTGACTCTACAACCACTTCACTTGCATTGCTTATTTTTATTAATTCTATACTCAAAGGGTTGAATGCCCAAAATCCGCTATTGGTACTTGAGCATACCGTTTGTGTCAGTTCTAATCCAAAGTGTTCCAAAGGAATTGTTACTTGCAAGCTCAAAGTATTGTCGAGTAAAATTACTTGGCTTACATCTTCGTGATACAACAATATTTGCAGTGGATTCTGTGTATCAACAATATCTATATTGCCAAATAGCTTACTGCTGTATTGATTTTGTAATGTTCCATCAGGTAAGTACTTCTCAATTGTATTGCCCTTTGTTTGGAAAACATTACCCAGGTTATCGGTGGTAAAACTAGTGCAGTTAACTTTCTTAGAGGAAACCATTTTTATTCCCTCAGCCGAAAGCAGAAGACTCGTAATCACAATAAATAGGGCGATTCTCACAGTTGCTAACTTACAATTTTTATTCCTGATTTAGACTTCATGTAATCTATAATGCTGTCAATATGTTTTCGGTCGTTAAAAAGACGAGGTACCTTATGCTGCCCACCCAATTTATCAAGGCTCTTAAGCCAATTATAAAACGTTCCTTTCGGTGCAATTATTATCTCTGGCTTGGTGAGCGCAATATTCTTGAAGCGTTTCGCTTCATAATCAGAATTAATAGATTTTAAGGAGTTATCGAGTACTTCAATAAAGTAATCTAAGCTCTTTGGTTCTGTTTCAAATTCTATTACCCATTCATGTGATCCAACAGTTTTGGATAAGTCAAATTTTGGAGCTACGGTGAACTCACTTATAACAGAATTCGTTTTTTTTGTTGCGACTGCAATAGCGCCTTCAGCGTTATGAACCATGAGTTCTTCGCCGAAAGCATTGATAAAATGTTTGGTTCTACCAGTGATTTTTATTCGATGCGGTGATAGCGATGTAAACTCGATTGTATCTCCCATGTCGTATCTCCAAAGTCCAGTATTTGTCGAAACAATGAAATTATACTCAACACCTAGCTCAACTTCAGTTATCGTAAGTGTATGAGGATTTTCTTTGCCAACTTCAGACAAGGGCATAAACTCATAGTAAACGCCATAATCTAGCATTAGCAGCATCCCATTACCATCAATTTCATCTTGAATAGCAAAGAATCCTTCACTGGCATTATAAGTTTCTAAATAATGCATATCGGGTCGTGAAATAAGTTTTTCAAACTGAGATTTATACGGCCCGAAATTTACACCACCATGCATATACAATTCTAAATTTGGCCAAACCTTAGAAATATCTGTTTCTCCCTGAATCTCTAATACACGATTGAGCAGCATCAAGGTCCAAGAAGGAACCCCCATAATAATAGATACATTTTGTTTAGCTGTTGCTTGCGCCATTTGCTCTAATTTCTCTTCCCAATCATCCAAAAGCGATATGGAATATTTGGGCGTTTTCCTAAGTTGTACCCAAAAAGGTAAGTTCTTAGTTAGAATGGCTGATAAATCACCTGCATATGCATCGTGGCTGTACGACAGTATTTGGCTACTTCCACCTATAGCAAGTGTTCTGCCACTGTAAAGTGTGTGGTTTTCTATTTTATTACAGTACATTGAAAGCAGATCTTTACCTCCCTTGTAATGACAATCGTAAAGCGATTCTTTTGAAATCGGTATGTATTTACTTTTGTCGGTAGTGGTCCCAGATGACTTAGCAAACCATTTAATTTCTGTTGGCCATAGAATGTTTTGTTCACCATTTTTCACTCTGAGAATATCATTCCTAAGCGATTCGTAACTCTGTATAGGAATACGAGATTTGTATTCTTCCAGAGAAGAAATTGAACTGTAATTATACCTTTTGCCCCACTCGGTGTTTTTCGCGGTATCGATTAATTTTTGAAGCCCTTCTTCTTGAACTTCTTGAGGGAACTTCTTAAAGAATTCGATGTCATGAATTCGCTTCTTAATTACCCAGGAGAATATGGAATTGAAAATTTTCACCCCTTGTTTAAGTAGATTTCCATTTCCTTTAATGATAGAGCGTTGAACGTCATTTCTTTATTCAATCCGCCTTTTCTAGCTACACACGTTCCATAATGCATGTGTGAAAACCCTTCGGTATTATGGGCATCTGGGTTAATGGAGAGCATCACGTTTTTTTCTAAGGCATATTGAATATGTCGCCAATCTAAATCGAGTCGCAATGGGTTCGCATTTATTTCGATTACGACATTGTTAGCAGAACAAGCATCAATTATTTTTTTGTGATTAATTGGATACCCTTTTCTTGATAATAATAAGCGACTAGTCGGGTGTCCTAAAATTGTGGTATAAGGATTTTCGATTGCTGTAATTAATCTTGCGTTTGCTTTTTCTTCATCCATTTTAAGCTGCGAATGAACAGAGGCCACTAAGTAATCGAACTGTTTTAAAATATTTTCTTCATAGTCTAGAGAACCATCATAAAGGATATCAGACTCAATTCCTTTCAAGATTTTAAATGGGGCTAACTTTTTGTTGAGCTCATCTATTTCTTGGTGCTGTTTTAATACATCTTCAGGGTACAGACCATTCGCATAAACTGCCGTTTTAGAATGATCAGCAATTCCGAAATACTCCATGCCTAAATCTCTACAAGCGACCGCCATTTCTTCTAATGTGTTTCGCCCATCGCTGTATGTAGAATGATTATGAACTATTCCTTTTAGATCCGAATCTTTAACCAACTCCGGGAGCGAGTTAGATTTAGCCCATTCTATTTCTGATAATCCTTCACGTAGCTCTGGTTCTATGTAAGGCATTCCATTTTGCTTGTAGACTTCCTCCTCGGTAGAAATTCCAGCAGGAATATTAAGTGAATTAACATGCGATTCACTTCCGGTAATTCTTATCTGAACACTTCCAAATTCATTTGGCTTGCAATGGTGAAACACTATAGGAATATTGGTTTCAATTTCAGGAATATCAATTGTGTTTTCCGATGAGATAAGAATGTTTATTTGTTCAATTATTTCGCATTTTCTTCTTATTTCGCCAGTAAGTTCTACTTGTGCATCAGTAAATTGATCCCTCAACTGATTAACCAGTTGCAACGCCATATTTTCTGCAGAGGCATAGTGGAATTTCCCTTCGCTAGAAATACGATACTGTATGTTTTGTTTAATGCTCTCTTGAGTTTTAGCTCCAAACCCTTTCACTTCAACCAGTCTGTTCTCTTCGCATAATTGCAATAATTCACCTAACGATTCAATTTCCATGTCTTTCCATAACACACGAACTTTACTCGCGCCAACACCTTTTACACTAAGTATATCGAGCACACCTTTGGGCGTTTTGTTGATGTGCTCTTCGAGCACTTCTAGTTTGCCTGTGGTGGTCATTTCAAATACTTTGGCAGCAATACTTTTACCCAGACCAAATGTGCCTTCAAGTTCAGGAAGACTCAATGAATCTAAAGGTTTTGGGTTTTTTCCGATTTGGAAAGACGCATTAGAATATGACTTGGTTTTGAACTTGTTTTCACCATGCAACTCCATTAATTGCCCAGTTAGTTTGATAAGTCCCGATATCTCTTTGTTTGTCACGAATGATTAGCTTTGGTAAGTGATTCGACTAAATTAGATAAATTGAGAGGATTAATTGCCATTGGATTTTTGATAATTGTTAGTTCTCTGCAAGCCCAACAATTTAGCGTGCAAACGACCGAAATGGCATTGATACCCGAGGCTGTTTCTAACAATGCGGTTTGTGAAGGTTATGTTGGTTCAACACCATATGTGTATTCGTTTTGTGGTATAGATACATCTAAAGACCACGAAGGAATTCATTTAAAATCTTTTAGGTACAATACAGCTACAGATGTATGGGAAACAATAGCTAGTGTTCCCGACACAATGGGAAAAGTAGCTGCATCGGCTAATAGAGTAGGCGATATTATATACGTAATGGGTGGTTACCATGTATTAGCTAATGGCAACGAAGTTTCTTCAAAATCGGTGCATAGGTACGACACGCAAAACAACATGTGGTTAACTGATGGCACGAACATACCAGTGCCGATTGATGACCAAGTACAAGCAGTGTATAAAGACAGTTTGATTTATGTTATAACAGGTTGGAGCAACGTTAACAATGTAACTGCGGTACAGATTTACGATACCTATAACGACAGCTGGCAGGTGGGTACTGCTGTGCCTAACACTTCTGCCTCTAGGTTGTTTGGGGCATCGGGTATAATTATAGGTAATACCATTTATTATTTTGGAGGGGCTAAAAACGGTTCGTTTGTGGCGAATAATACATTAACTATTGGCGAGATAGATCCGCTTGACCCAAACACGATTACCTGGACAGACACCATACTAGCTGCCAATTTATACGGCTACCGTAATACATGCACAAGCATTTGGGGAGAGGCCATTTGGTTGGGCGGTTCTGATATTACCTACAACTATAATGGTATTGCTTACAACGGTAGTGGTGGTGTACCGCCAAATAACAAAGTGCTTATGTTGGGAGCTGATATGGTTTGGGACTCTACTTCTATTGATTTACCAATGGACTTACGTGGATTAGCGCATACTAGTTTGTTTACTCGGTATTTAGCTGGCGGTATGAAACCGAACCAGCAGGTTAGTAGAAAGACCATTAAGATTGAGTTTACAGATTTAACTGATGTTTTCGAGGCTCATAGTAAAGAGAAATTTGTTCGTGTCTACCCTAACCCAAACAATGGCACCTTTGGAATTAAGCTTCAAGAAACAACACCTAACCACCTCATCATTTTGTATAACCAACTTGGTGAGAAAATAAAAACAATTAAGGTAGTAAGCGAGTTAACCACAGTTGATGTTTCTGGTTTGCCAACAGGTATTTACTTTGTTCAGTTAACTGACCAAAACGATATAGTAGATGTTCAAAAAGTGATTGTTTATTAAATAAAAAACCCAGCTATAGGCTGGGTTTTGTCTAACGTCTACTATCTAAAAATCTAATCTAACAAAAACTATCTAATATCTATCAAATAAGGCAATCTCATTTGGTAACCCTCCATAGTAGAAATGTTATCCAATTGCTCGTAGATTTTGTAATTGTTTCCCAGAGCTTGTTTAGCGAAATACGTTTTGCTTTCGCCCTTAATTTCTAAGATAATTTGCTCAAATGGGTCTTTTTCTTTTGGGAACGCAGTTACATCGTAGTCTTCAAGTTCCGCAGCAGTAGCAGCGTAATTAATGGCTGCAGTTAATCCCCCCAGCTCGTCAACTAGTCCGTTTTCAAGCGCATCAATACCTGTCCATACTCGGCCTTGTCCAATTTCATCAACAGCTGGTTGAGTCATTCCTCGGCCTTCAGCAACTTTAGTAGTAAATTGCATATAGATTTTGTCAACGCCTTTTTGAATAGTATTGAATTCAAAATCATCTAACATTCTAAAAGAGCTTCCCATATCAGAATGCGCGTTAGTCATAGCTCTATCAGTAGTAATTCCTAATTTGTTTTTAAAAAAATCACCTGTGTATGGCAGCATACCAAACACACCAATAGAACCTGTTATGGTTGTTGGGTTAGCAAAAATTCTATCAGCAGGGCAGGCAATATAATAACCACCAGATGCGGCAACATCTCCCATCGAAACAATTACTGGCTTTTCTGCCTTACAAAGTACCATTTCTCTCCACATCACATCCGAAGCTAATGCACTACCGCCAGGCGAGTTAACACGAAGAACAACCGCTTTTACTGTAGAATCTAATCTTGCTTTACGAATCGCTTTAGAAATTCTTTCAGAACCGATAGTTTCATCATCTCCATTGCCACTTTCAATGCTTCCGGTTGCATAAACTACGGCAATTTTATCTCCATCATCACCTAATTCTTTTTTCAGTTTAGCCTCAGGGTCTTCGTATTTAATGTAATCCATAAAACAAGCAGTTTCAATGTCATCATTTTCTTCAATTTCTAATTTTTCTCTCAATAGTGCTAGTACTTCGTCTTTATACATTGCTTTGTCAACTAACTTGTATTTTATTGCATCGGCAGCTGATCGGATTAGTACACTATCAGCAATCATGTTAAGCTCATCTATAGAAACCCCTCGTGTTACTGAAACCCCATTAAGGAGGTGCCCCCACATAGAAGTTAAATACTTCATTATTTGTTCACGATTGGCATCACTCATTTGTTCGTACATAAAAGGCTCCATAGCACTTTTGAATTTGTTGTTTGACCCTCTAATTATTTGAGGAACGATGTCTAGCTTCTCTAACGCACCCTTAAAGAACATCAACTCAGTTCTAAAACCTCTGAAATCTACTTCTCCTTCTGGGTATAGATAGATTTCATCAGCAGCAGTTGCTATATAATAGGTGAAGTGCGAATAGTACTCGCTGTATGCAATTACCCATTTGCCAGATTCTTTAAAATCGATAATTGCATTTCTAATTTCCTCAATTGTTCCTAAACCTCCAGGGTTTGAAGATAGATCAAGGTAAATTCCTTTAATGTTATCGTCATTCTTAGCTCTTTTTAAACTAGAATTTATGTCGTTTAATCCTAATTTCTTTTGGCCACTCATACCAGGAATTTCGATGTGGTCTATAATTCCGTTTGACGTATTATCAACCACTTTTTGGTTTAGGGTCATATAGAGAACAGAATTTTCTTCTGTGTCAAAACTTTTGTCATCAGCTCCGCTAAACGATAGGATCAAAATGACAAAAAACAGAATAATTAGAAAAGAACCCAAGAATAGTCCTAATACGGAGGCTAATAATGTTTTAAAAAATTGTTTCATACTTAGTTAATTTTCCAAATTTGTTAAAAAAAATAATTGATTCAAAAGTAGTTAGAAGCCCTATAACAGATTGGTTATTATACATTAATGGTATTAATCGTCCATTAAAGGGTTTGGTATATATTTGAGCCGTGATGAACGATGCGTATCTTATAATAGGCGGTAACCAAGGAAATGTATTGGATACGTTTCGGAAAGTGAAAATCGATTTGAAACAGCAAATTGGTGAAATAATTAGTGAGTCCTACATATATAGGACTGCAGCTTGGGGAGATGATAAGCAACCAGACTATTTAAATCAAGTACTATCTATTAGTAGCAAGTTGTCTGCCAATGAGATTTTAAATTATTGTTTGGCTATTGAAGTTTTGCATGGCAGGGTTCGGAACCCTGAGAATCAATGGGCATCAAGAACAATAGATATTGATATACTCTATTGTGGTAACGAAATAATTAATACTATACAATTGACATTACCTCACCCTCGGCTGCATCAACGTAATTTCGTTTTAGTTCCTTTAGTTGAAATAGCTGCAGAATGGATTCATCCTATTTTTCAAAAATCGAACGCTCAATTACTTGCGGAGTGTGTCGATCAGCTCGAAGTGAATGAATTATAATTACATAGCAATAGAAGGGAATATAGGTTCTGGTAAAACATCTTTGTCTACATTATTGGCAGAAGAATATAATGCTAAATTGGTGCTTGAGCAATTTCAAGAAAATCCGTTTCTTGACAAATTCTATGAAGATAAAGAACGATATGCTTTTCAAGTGGAAATGTCCTTTTTAATTGAGCGCTATCACCAACTGAAAACCGAATTGGCTTCTGGCGATTTGTTTCAGCCTAAAATAATAGCAGACTATTTCATTAATAAGTGTCAGATTTTCGGTAATACAAATTTGTTGGATGATGAACAAAAACTATTTAATAACTTGTTCTCTATTATCGATTCGTCCCTTCCGAAACCAGATTTGATTGTCTATTTATTTTTAGATTCTGAAACCTTATTATATAATATCAGTAAACGGGGCAGAATTTACGAGCAAAAAATTAAAAAAGAGTATATAGAAACGATTCATAAGAACTATTTCGAATACTTTAAACAATTAAAAGACAAACGAATTTTAATAATAGATACGACTAACATCGATTTTGTAAATAATAGGAATGACTATGAATTAATTAAGAACACAATAATTATGGAGTATCCTGTTGGTACTTCAAGAGTTATTCTGTAGCGTTATTCACAAATCAAGTTTGATAATGAGCAGTTCATTAATTTTTAATTAAAAAAACATTGTTTAATATTGCACACAACTATATAAAAGCATTAGTGCACAGAGTTAACATTATGAAAAAGAGAAACTTACAAGTAGGAGCGTTTATCGCAATTGCAACAATAGGATTGATTGCATGTAATCCATTAAAAAAAATGGCGAAAAATGCGCAAACAGTAACATATGATGTTACACCAAACCCTTTAGAAATGCACGGTGACAGCGTATCGATTGCTATTAGCGGTAAATACCCTGAAAAATATTTCCATAAAAAAGCGATGGTTACTGTCACTCCAACTATGGTCTGGGAAGGTGGCGAAAAAGAATTTAAATCTATCGTTTGTGTTGGAGAAGCTGCTGAAGGAGAAGGAACTAAAATTGCTGCCGCAGGTGGAAGTTTTAGTTTTAATGATAAAATTCCTTATCAACCAGGCATGGAAACATGCGATATAAAGATTAAAGCTGTTGGTGGTTTCAAAGCTAAAATTGTGGAGTTAGGAGATTTGAAAATTGGCGATGGAACTGTTGTTACTCCATTACTTGTTCAAAGTGATGAGCGTCCGATAATGGCAGTTGATAAATTCGTTAGAATTACTCCGGAGTCTTATAATATGGATATTAACTTCGCTCTTCAACAATCCTCTGTTAGAAGCGCTGAGCTCAAGCAAGATGACTACAAAGGAATGTTAACATTCATAGAAACAGGCTTAGCATTAGAAGATAGGTACGCATTTAAGGGGATTACAATTTCTGCTTATGCCTCTCCAGACGGTGAATTAACCAAAAATGAGGATCTGGCAAATCAAAGAGCTGAATCTGCCGCAAAGAAAATCGCTAAAGATTTAAAGAAAATGAAAGTTGAAGCTGCTGAAGCAGAAGGTTTCTTTAGTAAAGTTGGTAAGGGGGAAGATTGGGATGGTTTTAAAGCCGCAGTTCAGGCAACTACTCATCCTGATAAAGATTTAATCTTACGTGTTCTCCAAATGACTTCTGATCTGGAAGCTAGAGAGCAAGAAATTAAGAATATGTCTGCGACCTATGATTTTTTAAGAAAGGATGTACTTCCGCAACAAAGACGGGCAACGATTACTATCAATGCGGAGAAAGTTGGCTATTCTGACGAAGAAATTACCGCAATGGCAAAAGCTACTCCGGATTCTTTAAATGTTGAAGAGTTGCTTTATGCTGCGACTTTAACTAAAGACATGAATGAGAAGCTGTCTATTTACCAAAATGCACAGAAAATATATGCTGCCGATTGGAGAGGTCATAACAATGCAGGATATATTTTGTTATTGCAGAATAAAGTTGATGGCGCTAAAGCAGCATTAGATCAAGCCGCTAAAGCCTCAGCAAATAATCCTATTGTTAACAATAACTTAGGAATTTGGTCAAGATGGACAGGAGATAGAGATGGGGCTAAAGAATTATACAATGCCGCATCAGGTGCAGGTGCTGAAGTTTCTTATAATATGTCTATTATTAACATAATGGAAGGGGATTATGCGGGTGCAACAAATAATGTTGGTAGTGAAAAAACTTTCAATGCTGCTTTAGCTCATTTATTAAATGCTAACCCAGATGGCGCAGTGCAAATAATAGATGCTTCAGAAGCGAAAGAATCTGGTGATGGGTATTACCTAAAGGCAATTGCCGCAGCTAGATCTAAAAATAAAGATAATCTTATCTCAAACTTAAAAAGTGCTATCGAAGCAGATGGTACATTTAAGACAAAAGCAGCAGGTGATGCAGAGTTTTTAGAGTTTAGAGAAGATGCAGATTTTACTGGACTGGTTAATTAGATACATTGTTATCGTTGAATTTAATTCATAAATTAAAACAAATAAAAATGAAAAAGGTTATTACTTTGGTTGCTGTTATAGCGATGGCTGGGTGGTTTAGTTCTTGTACTAAAGATTATACATGTGAGTGTGAATTATTAGGAGCTACAGTTTCTGAAACACAAAACATGAAAAAGAAAGATGCTCAAGATTGGTGTGACGCGGCAAATGATGATGCTGCTGTTTTAGGTGGTTCTTGTTCATTACAATAAGATTTAAAGCTACATTGTGAAAGAGCTGCGCTACGGCGTGGCTTTTTTTGTTCCCGTTATTTCAGAATTTAGGTATATTTTATTTGGTATTTTCTAAAAAAGATTACTTTAGCCTTTATAAATCAATATATTAATCAAAAACAAACAAAATGAAAAAGGTTTTAACTATTGTTGCAGTTGTTGCTTTTGCAGCATCTTTTACAGCATGTAAAAAAGACAGAACTTGTGTATGTCCAGATGATCCATCTGATCAAGAATTCCAAACTGGTAAAATGAGTGCTTCTGATGCTGAAACATATTGTGATTCTTGGGATAACTGGTATGATAATGCTGGTGCAGATAGTGACTGTTCGCTAAAATAAAAGATTTTTAATCCTTCTAAAAGCCGCTTCATTGAAGTGGCTTTTTTTTTGCAATAAAAAAAAGATGCTTATACAAGTTACAAAAATTGGATTTCGAATATTGTTGGGCGCAATGTTTGTTTTCTCTGGACTTATTAAACTTTACCCAATTGAAACATTTGAACTAACATTTGTTGATTTGGCTGTTGCGTCTTGGAGTTTTGCTCCGTTTATGGCAAGGTTGTTAATTAGCCTAGAAGTTGGTGTTGGAGCTTTGTTGATAGTTGGAGCTTGGAAAAAAAGAATATTGCAAGGTGCATTGGGTTTATTAGGTCTTTTCACACTATACCTGATTTATTTACTATTAGCAAAGGGAAATGATGTTAACTGTGGCTGTTTTGGAGAAGCTATTCCAATGACGCCAATAGAATCTTTATTGAAGAACGCATTGCTTGCTGCAATGTGCATAGGACTTGTTCTATTTGATAAGTCCAGGGAGACCTTAAAGTGGCAAACTTGGGTTGGAGGTTTTTTCGTACTCTTCTCACTAGCAATCCCTTTTGTATTAAATCCAGTAAAATTATCCGATAATGTTCATCAATCTGTAGAACCTTTTGAATTGGATATTGAAGGCATACCTAAGCATTTTATTGACGGTGATTCTCTTGCCTTAAGCAATGGAGAAGTTATTGTTGCTTTTTTCAGTGTGAGTTGTAAGCACTGTAAAAATGTTGCTTATAAATTGACAATCGCCCAAGAGAAATATAATTTGCCGCGAATTGCAACCGTTTTTATCGGGAAGGAAGAGAAGCTACCAGATTTTTGGAAGGATTCAAATAGCAACTTTCCACATGTCTTTTTTAAGGACAAAAGAGTATTTAAAATAACTAGTGGAAAGTTTCCGACCATTCTGCACATTAAAGAGGGTTTAGTAATAAATCATTGGACTGGAAGTACTTTTACTTATGCGGAGGTAGAAAAACTTTCACTTCCATAGAAGTTTACTTAAAAAGCATACATTTGTTTATCTAAAATTGATGTTATGAAAAAAATTGTTGGTTTAGTTCTAGGTTCTGTATTAGCTTTCTCTAGCTGCAAGAAAACTACAATATGCACATATACAGATTCCGAAACTGGCATAGTTACAACAGATACTGTTAATACAGCCAGCGGTCTGCATAAAGATGCTGTTAATCAGCACACAAAAAACGGCTGGACCTGCGATTAACCCTTTACCATTTCCCAAAGAACAATACCAACACTTACTGAAATATTCAGTGAATGTTTCGTTCCAAATTGAGGAATTTCTATTACAATATTTGATAGGTCAACAACGTCTTGACTAACACCATTGACTTCATTACCAAAGATTAGTGCAACGGGGGCGGACGGTCTGTCCAGTTTATTTAACATTATAGAATTAGAAGTTTGTTCTACTGAAGCGATTTTATAGCCCTGTTCTTTCAAATTTAATACGCAATCTATTGTCGTAGGATAATGCTCCCAAATAACAGATTCTGTAGCTCCAAGCGCGGTTTTTTGAATCTCACGATGGGGCGGATTAGCTGTTATGCCACAGAGACAAATTTTTTCAATTAAAAAAGCATCACATGTCCTAAATACAGAGCCAATATTACTAAGGCTTCTAATATTGTCTAGAATAACAATTATTGGCAGTTTTTTAGTCTGCTTAAATTCAGTTAATGTGGCTCTTCCAAGCTCTTCGTTTCTTAATTTCTTGTTCATAAGTGATGATAACTTCAAAAGGCAAAGCTATAACTTCATCGGTCAACTTCATATTTTTACTTTTTACCAGATAATAATGGCAACTAAAGAGAAGATACAAGCTAAGGTTACGCCCCTAATGAAGCAATATTTTGCTATTAAGGCCAAATATCCAGATGCTTTGTTGTTGTTCCGGATTGGTGATTTTTATGAGACGTTTGGTGAAGATGCCATAAAAACATCTAAGGTGCTTGGTATTGTTCTTACTGCAAGGAACAATGGAGGAGAGAAGCTAGAGCTTGCAGGTTTCCCGCATCATTCTGTCGACACCTACCTGCCTAAATTAGTGCGTGCTGGAATGAGAGTTGCTATTTGTGAACAATTGGAAGCTCCATGCAAGGGAAAAAAAATTGTTAAAAGGGGAGTTACAGAATTGGTAACACCAGGTTTATCAATGAGCGATAAGGTACTCGATCAACGTGCCAATAATTTTTTAGCTGTTGTGCACTCCGATAAAAAGCAATCGGGTGTGGCTTTTCTAGACTTATCCACAGGCGAATTTTTAATTGCCCAAGGATCGGTTTCTTATTTAGATAAATTACTTCAGAGTTTTAGTCCTGCCGAGGTGTTATATCAAAGAAATAAGGACGTTGATTTCGAGAATAGTTTTGGGGATAAATTCCACACATACTACCTCGAAGATTGGGTATTTACTCCAGAGTTTGCTGAAGATATTTTGTTAAAACATTTTAAAACAAATTCTCTAAAGGGTTTTGGAATTGAAGAGATGCACATAGCTATTATTGCGGCTGGAGGCGCTCTACATTATTTAGCAGAAACTGAGCATAAACAAATAGGGCATATTACTTCAATTTCTCGCATCGAAGAGGAAAAATATGTCTGGCTAGATAAGTTCACCATACGTAATCTAGAATTATTCAATTCGACTAATGAGGGGGCAACCACATTGTTGGAGGTTATAAACAAAACGATTTCGCCTATGGGCGCTCGGATGCTAAAACGTTGGATGGCACTACCTCTAAAAAATGTAAGCGCGATTCAGAATCGTTTAAATGTTGTAGAGTACCTTAAAGACCATTCTGAGTTTAAAGAAAATTTAGCATTAAATATAAAAGAGGTTGGGGATTTAGAACGTTTGATTTCAAAAGTGTCTGTTGCCAGAATTACACCACGAGAAGTTATTCAGCTTAAACGTGGATTAAATGCTATTCAGCCAATTAAAGACGCATGTATAAATTCTTCTAATGATGAGCTTAGGAGGCTTGGTGATCAACTTCACCTATGTCAGTTTATTAGAGATAAGATTGAGAAAGAGCTTAATGATGAGGCACCTGTTCTCCTTAATAAGGGTAACGTAATTAAGCAAGGTGTATCTATGGAGTTAGATGAATTAAGAAGCATTGCGTATTCAGGGAAAGATTATTTAGTTCAAATTCAACAAAGGGAGATTGAAAACACGGGTATATCTTCCTTGAAGATAGGATTTAATAATGTGTTTGGTTATTTCCTTGAAGTAACCCATGTCCACAAGGACAAAGTTCCGGAAGATTGGGTTAGAAAGCAAACACTAACATCTGCCGAAAGATATATTACAGAAGAGCTAAAAGAGTACGAAACTAAAATACTAGGGGCAGAGGATAAGATACAGACATTAGAAACAAGGTTGTATAATGAGCTTGTTATGAGCTTGATTGACTATGTAATTCCTGTTCAAGGTAATGCAAATCTAATCGCTCAGCTAGATTGTCTTCTTTCATTTGCGACACTTGCCGTCGAGCATAATTATTCTAAGCCTGTAATTGATGAAACTCACGATATTGATATAATTGCCGGTAGGCATCCCGTAATTGAACAGCAGCTAACAATAGGAGAGCCATATGTTCCAAATGATGTTTTCTTGGATAATGATAACCAACAGATAATTATGATTACAGGGCCAAATATGGCTGGGAAGTCTGCCTTGTTGCGACAAACGGCATTAATAGTGCTTTTAACTCAGATGGGAAGCTTTGTGCCTGCAAATCAAGCGAGGATTGGTGTGGTTGATAAAATATTTACTAGAGTAGGAGCTTCAGATAATATCTCGTTAGGCGAATCGACATTTATGGTTGAGATGAATGAAACAGCTAGTATTTTGAATAATTTATCAGATAGAAGCTTGGTTTTATTAGATGAAATCGGGCGAGGGACCAGCACCTATGATGGTGTATCTATCGCTTGGGCGATAGCTGAATTTATTCACGAAAATAAGCTAAAAGCAAAAACGCTTTTTGCTACTCACTATCATGAATTAAATGAGATGACTAATTCCTTTCAAAGAATTAAGAATTACAATGTGGCCATTAAAGAAATTAATAACCGCATTATTTTCTTGAGAAAATTAGTTTCTGGGGGAAGTGAACACAGTTTTGGTATTCATGTAGCAGAGATGGCGGGTATGCCGGCTAAAGTAATCAAAAGAGCGAATAATATATTGAAACAATTAGAGACTAAAACTAGGGCAGAACAGGGTAATAATAGCAATTCTAAAATTAAGTCGCAAAAAACAGAAGATTTCCAATTAAGCTTTTTTCAGTTAGATGATCCGGTACTTTCTCAGATAAAAGATGAGCTATTAAGTCTTGATATAAATACCCTTACACCCGTTGAGGCGTTGATGAAATTAAATGAAATCAAAAAACTAACAGGAGGTTGATACACATTGCAAAAAAATCATATTTTTGCCACCCATTGCGAAAGTAGCTCAGCTGGTAGAGCACGACCTTGCCAAGGTCGGGGTCGCGGGTTCGAATCCCGTCTTTCGCTCAGCTCTTTAAAACATCCCGATTTTATCGGGATGTTTTTTTAAAATTATTTACCAGTTTTAATGTTGCCCGAGTGGTGGAACTGGTAGACACGCAGGACTTAAAATCCTGTGACCATTGCGGTCGTGCCGGTTCGACCCCGGCCTCGGGTACTAGATTAAACCTCAACAAACTTATTATTAGCTAGTTGGGGTTTTTTTTATTCGTTTTGTCAAACATTTGCCAAACTTTTGGCAATTATCAAGAATTTATACTAGCGACAAAACGAAATAAATTTGTACTTTCCCGAGTTCGATGGCTAATAAATAATTTCAATTTTATGACAAAAATATTTTTCTCAAGTATTCTTGTGCTTTTTGCATATGGATTGTATGGTCAAACAACAGGTTTAATTATAGAACCAGCAAATGGCGCGTCAATTGCTATTCTTGATCCTGATGGAAATGGTTATGTGTCTCTAACGACTGCAGGTTTTTTGGGGGATGATAAAGCAAATAGTGAAGTTCCTTTTAATACTTTAATACCTGCAGGTATAGAGCCAGATTCCGATATTAGAAATGGTCCTGACTGTGGTTTTTCAGATTTTGTTGAATCTGTATCAGGAGGTATTGACCCTGCTTTTCATTATAGTGACGGCACCTACTGGTACTTTCGTATGCGAATGGCTGGAATTGCGCCTAATGCAAAAAGCTATTCAGTATTGATAGACACTGATGATTTAATCGGCCCTACTGCACCAAATTATACGGTTGATAATCCTGGGTTTGAAATAGAAATTGTTTTAGAAACAAAATTTGGCATTAGCATTTATGATCATCGCTTAGGGCAAGCATGTGGGTCTAATATAGTGCATACTTATTCGACAGATCGCATTCAAAAGTCTCTCGCGGCATCAACTGTTTGTACTTCGTACAATTACTTTTTAGATTATTATGTTGATTGGGCAGACTTACTTGCGACATTCGGTGTTGATGAAGATTCCCCCATGCGATATGTTATTGTTGATAATATGGCGGCAAAAAAATCGACTATATGTAACCCTTCGTCAGCATCAGATATTGGAGGAGTGGATGATAGTGCTTGCGGTAGTTTGGTTAATTGTTTCACAGAGGTAATTGAAAATCAGCCGCCATGCGCTCCAAGCCAAGTAACACCATGTATATACTCCGATTGCCCTTCTATTACAGGAACTCCATTTGCTGTTGGCGAAACAGTTGTAACAGGAACATCTACCGAAGATGTTGGATCTACAATAAGTGTTTATGTAAATGGAGTTTTTAATGTGTCTGTAAGCTATGCTTCAGACCCTTGGTCTGTAACGTTAACCGCACCATTAGTAGTTGATGATGAAATTACCGCTACCGCGCAAACAATAGGAGAAATAGAATCAGGAACCAATTGTAATAATGTTACAACTGCAGGAGCGACATGCGGAGTTCCTACCCCAACCTTGTCACCAATTAGTGGAAATAAAGGAGTAAATGTTACCGTACCTTCTGCAGCGCAGATTTATGACGGAGAAGTGTATACATTATATTCAGACGCTGCTGGAACTGTTGTATTTGATCAATCAAATCTAAAAGCTGGAGAATTAAATCCTCACATATTACTTGCTGGAGACTGGACAGCCCCTAATTATGAGTTTACCTTTGCTTGCCAGACAGGGAATTGTATACCTCCTGGAACATATTATGTTTCGGGCGGGCCTGCATGTGAATTAGTAGAAATTTGTCTAGGTGGTTTGTCAACAACTGCACCACCTGTAATTACCACAACATCTGCTACTTCAGCAACAACTTTAATTTCTGGTACAGCTGCAGCAAGCTCTAGTATATACTTGTTTAGTGATGGAATTCAAATAGGAACAACCACTGCAAATGTTTCAGGAAACTGGACTGTTTCTTCGTTAACATTAACATCTTGTAAAATCCTTACTGCTAAATCTCAAGCGGCTGGAGATTGTATATCTGCGGCATCTACAGGTATAACTGTAACTGGAGGTGGTGCTTCCACTGCTCCAATTATTACAGAACCATATTGTGGAGCAACAACTACCGTTAATGGAACA
>CAJQPE010000062.1 GCA_905480125.1 uncultured Flavobacteriales bacterium
GTTCTGTTCCATAAACTTCCCAACCTCTTTCTTTGGCAATTTCAAGAAAGAAACCATGTCCACACCCTGTATCTAGAATCCGGTTTGTTTTTCTAAACGATTCGAATTGGTCTAGTAATTCCTCGAAGCGTTGTTTTGTGATAGGGGAGAAGTAGTTCGTGAGAGAGTAATCATTATCGTAATAAGATCGTAGTTCTTCAGAAGTCGGTTTTTTTAATGAAAAAATATGAGTGCAATTTTGGCATTGGAGCAAATGCTTTTTTTCGTAGCCTTTTAATTCTATTATGTCTAAGGAACTGCAAGAGAGGCATGAATTATTAGTAATGGATTGTGACAATGTATTAAAGTTATTTTTGTTGACTTTTAAATTAAAGACGATGTATGATATGTGCCAATTTCTTCACTTGCTCCTTACTTGAATACTTCATGATTTCATCAGAGTCAATAGCTGGTTCCTTAATAGCCTTAATTTTTTTCATGATTTTTTTCTCGAGAATGTTAAAACAAGTTTCAATATCGTTCGCAATTGATCCAAATTCTACACTTTCGACTATTTCTTTTAAAATATCATTATCCGAAGGACAAAGTAAGATAGGTTTTCTTAATCCAATGTATTCGAATATTTTACTAGATGGAACCCCTTTAATGTTTTCATGAGCAACCATTAGTAATAAATCCGATTTAATTTGTAGTTCAATCACTTCATTTTTTGTAATCCGATTGGAGGTCCAATAGTATTTTTCATACCCGCTAAGTAAGTTTATGATTCTTTTAAATTGAGTATTATCATATTCTAGACCTGGGAAAAGAAGTTTGATCTCAATTTTATCTTTGTATTGGTCAATTACTTTTTTCAGAGCAATAATGAAAGACTCTATATTTTGTGTTTCATATAGACTTCCGTTATAAGTAATCAGAAAGTTATTATTACCGGTTTGACTTTCTTTTTCTAATAGATCTAAATTAAATCCATTGAATAGAACCTCACCTTTTTTATTAATAAAACGACTTATTTTTTCCACGTAATGAGGAGAAACAGAAGTAAAAAGAGATGCGTTACTTAACCACTCCTTCTCACTTTTTTTTTCTAAATTATGGATCAATTTATTTATGAAGCTTCTTTTTCTGATTAATTCACTGGTTGACCAGTCATCTCGATAATCTGCAATCCAATTAACTCTAGGGAAATTTTTCTTCAATAGATAACCAAAATAAAATTGTTCAAAAGGGTTGCCAGAAATTATTACGGTTTCTATGGTTTTATCATTTTCAAGGACTTCTTCTGCTTTATAATAAAGATTGTTGTAAGGGATAGATTTTAGTGAGAAGTTTTGGCCTATAAGATTGATGAGTGTTAATAGTCTACTTAGATATTTGTAAAGGCTATTTTTCTCACCTTTTATGAATATTCGATCTCTTAAATTTGATTTATACTGTAACGAATGAACCTCAAATTGTTCATTTTGTATTGTATTATCTCCTTCTGAGTTCTCTAGTCGCTGAAACTCGGTCAATTCTGCGCCTGTCCAATTGCGCGTAATGATTATTGGGTAAACATCAAATTCATGTAAGTAATTTTGCCAACTTTCTATTCTATTTGCAGCTGTTAGGTTGCAAGGAGGGAAAAAGTATGATATGATGAGAACTTTTTTCAATTAGGTCTTTGGTCTATTATTTTTATTTAATTTAAAGCACTAAATAAAGTTACTATTTAATTTGAAATCGAAACAACTTATATTGATTACATCAAGTTTTCCTTACGGTAATGGAGAACCTTTTTTGGAGACTGAATTAACTTATCTATGCAAAGACTTTGAAAAAGTATTGATTTTTTCAAGAGGTTGCCTTGATCAAAATTTAAGTGAGGTTCCTCAAAATGTTATAGTGATTTCAATTGCTAATACTATCTCTTTTTCACAACGATTAGTTTCTCTTTTGAATGTTTTCAATAGAACATTTCTAAATGAATTAAAAATCATTCATACTTCATATAGTAAAAAGTTTACGATTGGCATTTTAAAGACAATGTTGGTTAGCCTTCAGAAGGCAAAGGTCTATCGAAATGCTATTCTGAATGAGTTGAATCAGATGAATCCCAATGAAACAATTATTTATAGTTATTGGTCTGATGATGCTGCAATAGCTTTAGCATTGCTAAAGAAAAAAAATAGAAGGTTAAAAGTAATATCAAGAGTTCACGGGTGGGATTTATATTTCAATGTTAGTCAATACGACTACTTACCTTTTAGAGGATTAATTTGTGGACAAATGGATGCTATTTATAGTATATCCACAAAGGGTAAGAATGAGATAAAAAACACATGGAAACAAGGTGTGTCAAATGTTTCAATTTCACGTTTAGGAGTTGCCTCTCAAGAAAAAGGAGAGCTTCCAATATCCTTTAACCTTGTTAGTTGTTCTAATTTAATTTCACTTAAACGAGTGCATTTAATCATTGAAGCACTATCTCAAATAACGTCATTTGAAATTGAATGGACACATTTCGGTGAGGGACCTCTATTCAATTTATTGAAAAATCAGTCTCAAAAATTGCCTAGTAATATTAAAGTAGAATGGAGAGGACAAGTTAGAAATGAAGATTTACTTAATTATTACCGGGAGAATCAGGTAAGTTGTTTCATAAATGTAAGCAGTAGTGAGGGAGTTCCAGTTTCGATAATGGAAGCCTTTTCATTTGGAATTCCAGCAATTGCTACAGATGTTGGAGGCATGCATGAAATAGTTGATGATGAAAATGGTTTTTTACTAACCAGTAATCCAACTGCTCAAGAAGTTGCTGCTGTAATTCAAAATTCTCATCAGCTCTCAAATGATGAGAAAGTAATGAAAAGGAAATCAGCTTATTCAACTTGGGAAAGGAAATACTCTGCTGAAAATAACTATGGTAAATTTATTGAAAAAATTAAGCAGTTGTAGAAGTTGTTTTCTTAATTCTGCTGAATAATAGATGTGTAGAGATCAACGTAATCTTGAGTCTTTTCTTCAATATTGAATTTTAATGAAAACTTCTCTGCATTTTTTGAAAGTTTATAGTAGAGTTCTTCATTCTTAGAAATTTCATCAATTTTGTCAGCGAATAATTGCGGGTCCTGATTTCCTATGAAATATCCATTATAATCATTTTCAATTAAATCCTGATTACCTTTCCCATCCAGCGATATGCATGGCAGGCCAGAAGCCATTGCTTCTATTAAAACTAAACCAAAAGGTTCATACCACGCCGTATGAACATATATATTACTGTTTTCCATCCACTCTTCGACGTTGTCGACTATACCATGAGTTTTGATCATGTCCTCTAATTGATTGTCAGCAATTCTATTCTCGACTTCCTTTCTTAACTCCCCATCACCGATAAGATTAATCATAAAATCGATATTTCTTTTTTTCAGTTCAATAGCAATATCAATAAAAAAAGTTTGATTCTTTTTATTCTGAAAGCTGCCAACATTAATTAAGTTAAGTTTGTCAGAGGTATTGAATTTTCTTTTTTCTTTTGTTCTGAAATTATTAAGATCAATGCTATTCTCAATCAAAACTATATTCCCCTTTAAATTTGAGGGGAGAACTTGATTCATGTATTTTGTCGTATCCTCTGATATTGAAACAAAATGAGTATTGTGGTGCTTGTATTTAAGTCTGTAAATCTGAGTTTTTTCAATAAAATTTAAGAGCTTTTTTTTACTAAAAAGATCCAAGAATTTTATTTTTTTGAATTGAATTATATTGTCATGAAAATGGCAAACAAATTTCAAATTATATGAAAGTAACTCAAGTGTAATGTATTCTGCTAGAAATCGATTTGTATGAACAATGTCTGGATTGAATTCTTCGATTAACTTATGTAGTTCAGGGGTGTATGATTTTTCAAATAGTTTATTGGTTTTGTAATTGAGGTCTACAATTCGAAGATTTGAGCTTAGTTGTTTGTAAAGGTTAGCACCATAAAGGTTTCCGATAACAAGTTCAACGTCATCTCTTTTATTAAGGTTTTGGCAAAGCGTTAAAAGTATTCTCTCAGCTCCTCCCTTACTTAAATCTGTTATTAAGAATAATATTTTCACTTAAAATACTTTTTATATCGAGGTAAGACTCTATACATTATCTGAACAAAAATAAAGTTTAATTTATTTACTGATCTTGACCATTTTTTAGACAAGTCGTGAAATATTGTTTCATTAGTAAGCAAGTACATAACTTCCATTTGGGGTGCATGAACATTTTTTTGATAATAGTAGCGAACCAGTTCTTTCTTCAATAAATCATAATAAGACCAGTAGCCACAATCAAATTTTGAAATATTTTTTTTTAGAGTATTAATATACTTATTCATTTCAATTTCAATTTCCTTGTCTCCAGTCACTCTGTATAGGTCTATAATTCCAAGAATCGTATAAACAAACCCATTCAAAACGAACGAATGAGGCGCAGAAGGGTATTCCTCAAGCCAAGGATCACCGTTATCATCAATAAACCTTGTTCCTCCGTTACTAACATCTATTTTAAGGAAATTGTATGCCTCTAAAGCCGTTTTTAACAAGCTATTGTCATTGGTGATTTGATACACTCTAAGATAAAGAGATATTATTTCTCCTTGCGCCATAGCTGATGCCCAAGGATCTGTTAAATTATACTTTGGAACATTAGAATGGTACCACCATACCGAATAATCATCCTTTGAAGACTTAAGTTCTTCTAGTTTCTCAATACAGGCTAATAGAGTTTTTAATTCTTCTTCATTTCTATTATTTTCCCATTTAGTATGAGTAATAAAACCATATTGGGCAATATTGACAGGAGAGTATTCTAGTTTTCCACCTATACCTGCCACCATTGGAACACCATTTTCATCTAATTTCCCATTGTAAATATTATTCGTGTAATGAATTTCAGCGGGTCGCATGTCAATATAATAAGAACCTAAGTTTTCTTCCCAGGAGACTTTTCCAAGTAAAAGAGTAATTTTTTTAGATTCTTCTTGATAGCTCATTTTTTTGTGAAATAGTTAACTATTTATTGCTAATTGGTTTTATTCTGAATAAATCAAAATCTTGATTCTTTTAATCGAATTAAAGCTGATGTACCCGGCAAAGAAGACAGTAATAGATATAATTTCATTTTAAATTTCACATCTGGATATTTAAATATTGCCTTGAGTATCGTTCCTATTCTCTTTGACCTCTTCTTTTTGTAATCATAATGACGATAAATGCCAAAATAACAATCACTTAGGGTAACTCTCATGAGCTTCTTGCCAATTTTTTGTTTGATTTCAGGGTTTTCAAATAATTTAAAAAGCCCTTCTAGTCTTGAAGCATAAGAATTGTTTTTAACATTAATAGAGTTGTCTTCATGTAGACGATAACGAACAGTGTATTCCGTAATATGAGTGACAGGATATTTATTAGCTATAGATACCCATAGAAAAGTGTCTTCTACAATTACAACATCAACTCTAAATTTAAATTCTTTTAAAATACTACTATGAATACAAACTCTAGCAGGAATAACTGCATTCTGCATGAGATATGGAATAGATTCTCCTTTTAATTCTGGGGGATTAGATTTTTGAAGATTGTCTTGAGTTAGGAAATAACAATTTGTGAAAAGTAATTCAATTGGAAAATTTCTTTTAGAAAGGTTATCATGTAAAACCTGAAGATGATTTGTTTCAAATAGATCATCACTATCCAAAAAACAAACATATTGACCTTGTGCATTTTTAATCCCGTTGTTTCGAGCAGCACTTCTTTCTTGATTTTCTTGGTAAATATACTTCACTCTTTCATCTTCAATTTTCTCTATAACATCCTTAGTGTTGTCACTTGACCCATCGTCAATGATTATGACCTCTAGATCAGTATAGCTTTGATTTAACACACTGCTAATTGTTTCTGATAATATATGAGCTCTATTGAATGTCGGTAGAACGATGGAAAAAAAAGGATTTGACATTATTTTATTGTTTTTTAATAAAAGCAACTACTGATTTACACAAAACTCCAATCACAGGTATGAAATATAGAGCGTTTACAAATAATATTTTATTCGTTCTTCCATTATATCCTTTTGGGTATAAATAAAATGATTTAAATGCATGGTTATAAAACTTTGTTCTTTTTTTAGTGTAAATACATTTTTGAGCAATATGAAAATGACACATGCTTGAAAGCCTATTAATACCTTTTTTTGGAAGTTTATTAATTAGTTCTGGCTGGTTTTTCATTACCTCATGGTAGCTGAGTTCTTTTTCAAATCTTAAAGGGTCTCCAGATGAGTATGATTCAGAATGGACATAGTAGACGTTGGTATATTCCATGAATTGAATTATTCTATGCTTAGCAGCTATTCTTAACCATAAATCTAAATCTTCAAGACCGGGTAATCGCTCGTCAAATTTCAGCACATTCAGAATGTTTTTTGATATACAAACTCTTGCTGGGTTAGGGGTGTATTGTAAAAGGTAACTTATTGAATCGTAATCTCCAATATTTGGGACTATTTTTTTTGTTTTTTCATTCTGTTCGTTTTCAACAAAACTATTAGTAAATAATAGAGCTGATTTAACATTCATTTCTTGAATTTTTTCATGAAAAAATGATAAATGATTTTCTAAAAAATAATCATCACTATCAAGGAAACAAATAAAGTCAGCTTTAGCTTCATTTATTCCAACATTTCTTGAAAAGCATCTTTCAGAATTGACTTTATTGCAAATGTATTTAATTCGAGAATCAGAAAAAGATTGAATAGCAACTTCACTTTCGTCCGTAGATTTGTCATTAACAATGATTATTTCGAAATCAGAAAATGTTTGGTTTAAACAAGAAGAAATAGCTCTTTTTATAGTGTCTTGTCTATTATAGACAGGTATTATGATTGAGAAAAAAGGTTTTTTAGTCATTCTAATTAATTATATCAAGGAAGCTTGAAGTTCGCAACCTACTTTGAATAACATGCTCATTGATGGTGTTCTGTATACTCTTTAGTTTTTTGTATGTCCCCAAATGCTTTTTGTAATTAGTTATTTGGAGCTTTAAAAGCGATTTAATAGATGACATTTTATAAACGTAAATATCATTTTCTAATTGATTATTTGTAACTGGATCAGAATAATAAACAAGTTTTTGTCTATTTCGGATTAATTCGCTGTCGTCATATTTTGTAGGGGTATAATCTTTATCATGATAAATTTTGGTCAAAGGGTAAACCCCAATTTTTAAATTATGATACCGAGCTCTTAAGCAATAATTGTCATCTTCTCCATAATGATGAAAAATAGGACTAAATCCGCCAACGGTCTCCAGGCATTTTTTTGATACTAACCAAGCCGCAGCGTTGACAAATTCAGCTTCATAGATTTTATCCTTAATTTTATTTATATAGATGTCAGAATATAAATCTGGACATTTTCGAGGTTCTATGAAGGTCGAAAAAAGATAATCAAGTTTCGTATTATCTCCATTTACATGAATCGGGCTAATTATTTCAAAACCAGAATTCGCTTTTTGCAAATTAATGAGGTCTTCAATAGTTTTAGTTTCTACCCAGGCATCTTGATTGAGTAAAAAAACAAAATCTGCGTCATTCTTTAATGCAATGGACAGCCCAATGTTATTTGCCTTACCAAAACCTAAATTTTCATTGGTTTCGATTAGTTGACAATTGCTGAATTTGGTTTTTATGATATCAATAGTGTTATCAGCAGAGCCATTATCAATAACAATAATATCTGAAGTTACGGAAGATGTTGTAAGGCTATTAAGACACTTTTCTATCCAATTCTGCCCATTATATGTGACAACTATACTATATATTTTCTCATTTTTTAAACTTAAGGGCATAATGTTGAAATTTCTTTGTAGTTGTCATCGTAAAGATAATAAATGAACAGTTAATATAAGAAATGTAACTCACTATATCGTACTTGACTTTTGAAGTGTAATTACTTTAAGCAGGACTAAAAACCTAAATTACTAAATTGTCTTAGCTATTATTTTTATAAATTGTTGGCAATAGTTTTGTCGGGAAACCATTTGGATAATACATCCTTACCAATTAATTCATCTAGACCTTGCATTTCTTTAAAAAAATAGTCGTCTAACATTTTTTTTGTCTCTTGATTTATTTTATGGGTAATCGGAACATTAGGATTTATATTTGAATGAATTTTATTAATTATTCTTGCAATTAGAGGAGTTGACTTCTTAATAGGTGGACCAATAAATGGTAAAGTATTGCTGTAGTGGAGATTTCCAAAGTTTCTTAAAACTAGATATTTTTTTAATATGTAATTTTTCGTTTCGAGGCACTCTGCCTTTGTTTGAATGAGTTTTAAATGCCCCAGCAGGGAATTCATTGTAATCAACTCCTAGGAAAGTGCTCACTTCTTTCATAGTGGATTCTGGAGTTTTTACTAAATCTTCAAATAGAATAACTTTAATCCTTTCTTTTGGGATGTTTTTATAGAAACTTTCCAGTTGTTCTTTATATAGACTTCGATTGATAACTTGAAATGGATTATAACGAATAGTATCTTCAAAGCTATTTGTTGCCCTTCCAGATCTTAGTAAATGACTATAATTAGAATATGCTCTTTCAGAAGGTTGCCTTAATAAAAACAATAATTTAATTTCTTTTTTTTGCATTGAAATCCTCTCTGCCGCGCACCTTGAAGCAAGGTATGTTGTTGAGTCTTCTCCTTTTATTAAACTTTCATTTCCCTTAAATTTTTTTTGATACCATTCCCAAACTAGTTTTGGATCTTTCTCCATTGATTGAGTTGTCCATGTATCATTATGATAAAAATTGAAATCACTATGTTGAAGAATATTATCCATATCAAAGAAATGAACCTCTTCATTAGGAATAAATATTTTTGGGTGCTTGTTTAAAATTGCATGAAGAGTAGTTGTTCCGCATTTCATAGCTCCACCAATGATAAAATCAGGAAGTAAATTTGTATCCTCTGTTATCCAATTATTCATAAATTTTATTTTTTAATTATTGCCAATCATGTAAGACCTAAACTGCGTCTTACTGCAGTTTATATTTTGTTCGTTTTATTTTTTTAGTCTCAACGCTCTCTTTTCAATATAATGCCAGGATAAGTGAGTAAATAGCAACCTTAATAAGTCAAAATTGTTTTTATACATTTTACTCTGTTAATCTAATTCGAAATCAATCTTTAATGAAATACTTAGATAATCTAAATGGAATCCCATATTTAAGATAAAGGATTAATGATTTATTGTGAACGATTAGCTGATGTGTTTTAATTATATTGTTGGCAAGTGAGCGATCTCTTAAAGCAAGACTTAGAAGTTCAGAATTATATTTTTTCTTACCCAACGGGTGTTCTAAATGCTTCGAGTAAATCAGTAAAAAATCCAAGTCCCAATATTTTATTTTTTTGTGAAGATTATTGTCGTGAAGTCTGTAGCTAACAGAAGTATAATCTGCCATACAATGTATTTCGTGATTTTCAGCTAACCGAAGCCACATGTCATGGTCTTCAAAGCTTAACTTTTCATCAAACCCTCCTAATGATTTTATGATAGCAGTTTTGATCATTACGCTCATTGCTGGAATGAAATTTTCCTCAAGTAAGACGTCATAAATTTTTCCCGATGGTAATTGTTCAAAATCTCTGGACCTTTGAATAAAGAGTCCGTACCTGTCAGAGCCGTCATCATTAATTAACAAAGCATCAGTGTAAACCATAGCTACAGAGTTATTTGTAGCTTCTAAATAGGAAACCTGCCGACTTGTCTTTTCAGGGTGCATTAAATCGTCACAAGCAATAAGTTCAAAATACTTTCCTTTAGCGTTTTTTAAAGCTTCATTCAACGTCTTGCAAATACCAACATTTTTATTGTGAGGAATGAACTGAATGGAAATATCTTGATGAGAATTTATCCAACGATTGATTTTTTCTACTGAGTTATCAGAGGAAAAGTCATCCATAATTATAAGCTCGATGTTTTTATAGGATTGGTTATAGATACTGCCAAGTGTATCTTCACAAAATTGTGCTTGGTTATAACAAAGCGCAATAATCGAAACAAGAGGTCCTTCTTTATTCATAGCTATTAATTACATTACAAATGTGAATTACCTGCTCTTTTTTTAAAGTTGGGCTTAAGGGTATGCTAAC
>CAJQPE010000063.1 GCA_905480125.1 uncultured Flavobacteriales bacterium
CCTGTATCATAAACAATCCCTTTACCTACTATAACGATTGGTTTTTTATTTTTAGCTCCTTTAGGCTTCCACTCCATTATGTTAAATGTAGGTGGCGTTGGACTACCTAAATTGACCGCCAAAAGACCGCCCATTTTTAAAGATTCAATCTTCTTCTTATTGAGAACATCAACTTTAAACCCACAATATTTACCTAATTTTTGAATATCTTTCGAATATTGAACAGCGTTTAAATAAGAAACGGGTTCATTTACTAAATCTCTCGCAATACAAACACTTTCGACCATTAATGTTAACTCCTGTGTTTGTTCTTTTTTAATGTTTTCAGAAACTATTTCAATTATTTCAAGGGGGTTTTTTTTCTCTTTTCGTTTCGTGAAATATTTTAAAAACTGATAGTTACCTAAGGCCATACCCTCTGCACAAGCAATAACATAAGCACCGCTATCTATCCCGTCAATAATTTGAACCGAATTAGATTTATTTGCGTTGATTCGTTTTACCAAACTATTTCCTGCATTTCGATAATTTTCTTTTGTTAGATAATCTTTTACATCACTTTTAACAATCTGAACAAAAACATATCTTTTCAATTGATTGATGCTAAAAAATCGCTTTTTATCGCTTTTAAACTTCTTGGAAACATAAAGCAATTCTTCTTTCGATAAAAAATTTGCTAGGCCACTCTGCTTTTCATCACACAAGTAAATAATGTCTGCAGATTCTTTTGCCTTTGTTGACTTCTTGATTGTTGTAATCGCCATAAAAATCGTAATTTTGAAAAGACCAAATGTAAGGAATTTACCTCCTGCTTTTGTAAACATACGGAACACATTGAAAATGAATATTGAAGACCTATTATCGAAAGGGTTAGCCTTTGACTCTCTGTCCGCAGAAGAAGGGCAATACCTTTTTGAGAATGCTGCAACAACAGAATTAATGTATGTGGCAAACGAATTACGTAAAAAGCAAAAGCCCGACAATAAAGTTACTTGGATAATTGACCGAAACGCAAATACTACAAATGTCTGTATCGCCAATTGCAAATTTTGTAATTTTTTCAGAGTCCCTGGACACAAAGAAGCTTACATAACATCTATTGAGGAATATAAAACCAAGATCGAAGAAACTTTTCGCCTCGGCGGAGAACAGTTACTGCTTCAAGGAGGGCACCATCCAGAGTGCGGTTTAGATTTTTACGTCAATCTGTTTTCAGAATTAAAATCATTATATCCTAACCTGAAACTACATGCTTTAGGTCCGCCTGAAATTGCGCATATCTGCAAAATGGAAGGTAAATCACATACTGAAGTATTGATTGCTTTAAAAAATGCAGGGCTAGACTCCTTGCCTGGTGCAGGTGCAGAAATTTTAAACGATAGAGTCCGGAGACTTATCTCCAAAGGAAAATGCACTGGTAAGGAGTGGTTAAATGTTATGCGTGCGGCACATCAGGTTGACTTAACAACTTCTGCAACGATGATGTTTGGCCATATAGAAACTTTGGAAGAGCGATTTGAGCATCTAGTTTGGCTGCGAGAAGTTCAGGCTGAAAAACCAAAGCAAGCAAAGGGGTTCTTGGCTTTTATTCCTTGGCCTTTTATGGATGAAGGAACATTATTGAACAAAATTCGTGGCATAAGAAATGAAGTTTCTGCAGACGAGTATATTAGAACAATTGCTATTAGCCGAATAATGTTGCCAAATGTAATTAACATTCAAGCGTCTTGGTTAACTGTTGGGAGTAAGGTTGCACAAGTATGCCTCCACGCTGGCGCAAATGATTTTGGCTCGATAATGATTGAAGAGAACGTTGTGTCTGCCGCTGGTGCGCCTCATCGTTTTACTGCAGATGGAATTCAAGAGTCAATACGAGAAGCGGGATTTGATCCTCAACTAAGAACACAACAATACGAATACCGTGAGTTGCCAGAATTAGAACAGCAAGTTATTAATTATTGAACAATAAATAACGTATTTTTGAGTTAGGAACTCGCATCCATGCGTAAATTACTAGTCATATTAACACTTCTAATCTCAGGAATTAACGGCTTCGCTACTCATAACCGGGCTGGAGAAATCACCTATTGTGCTAGTCCAAATGATCCGCTAAGATTTTCTGTTACGGTTACTACCTATACTGATCCTTTATCGGTTGCTGCTGACCGATGCGATGTCACAATTAACTATGGAGACGGTTCTATTGACACTATTTATAGAGTTAATGGCCCAACGGGCAGTTGTTGCGATAATAACGTTCATTGCGGTGAGTTGATTGTCCCAACTGTACGGATGAACAAATATGTTGGATCGCATGTATATAGCGGAACTGGGACATTCGTTATTAGTGTTGATGACCCCAATCGAAATGATGGGATATTAAATATTCCCAATTCCGTTAATACAACTTTTTTTATTAAAGACACCTTAGTTATAAATAATTGGCTCGGAACAAATTGCTCCCCCGTACTAACAAATTACCCTATTGACAATGGGTGTACATTTGAACTTTTTCAACACTTACCTGGAGCGATAGATCCTGACGGCGATAGTCTGGCATTTTCTTTAATTCATTGCAGTGCGCCTGAGCCCAATGGTGATGGAATATTAGATGGATATATTTTTCCTAATCAAGTTCCGGGTAATTTAGGCACTAGCTTAACAATAGATGGAAGCAGTGGTCTTGTTGAATGGGATTCTCCTCAAATTCAAGGTGAATACAACTTCTGCATATTAATTAGAGAATTTCGTAATGGGGTTTTTATGGGGAGTATGGTTCGTGATATGCAGATTACCATTGGCCAATGCAATAATGAACCACCTGAACTAAATGTCCCAACTCCGATATGCGTTTCAGCAGGCGAGAGAATTGATACGCTAATAATCGCTACAGATCCTAACAATAATTTCTTAGAACTTACTTCAACCGGAAGTCCTTACTTGTTAAGTAATAGCCCAGCAGAGTTTGATACAACCGCAGGTGTAAGTCCTATTTCTGAGTTTTTTACATGGCAAACTAATTGTTCGCATATTAGTAATAGTATTTATCAAGCATTTTTTAGAGTTGAAGACAATGGAAATGGCACTGGGGCGAGTATTGTTAGGTATGAAACGATGAATATCGAGATTGTTGCCCCAGCGCCCCAGAATCTAAATGCAACTCCTTTAGCAAATAGTGTTATTCTTGATTGGAGTCACTCAGCATGTATTCCTGAAGGCTATATGGTTTATCGAAAACTTGACTCATTAGGATGGTGCCCTTCAGTTTGCGAAATAGGCGTTCCTGAATATACTGAATATAACTTAATTTATTCAGGAGATACAACAACCACTTACACTGACAATGATAACGGAAACAACCTTTTACATGGGTATCAATATTGCTATATTGTAGTTGCATATTATGCCGATGGAGCGGAAAGCTACGCAACATGTGAGGCCTGTACTGAATTAGTAAAAGATGTTCCTGTAATTACTCATGTAACCATAAATACTACCGATATAAGTTCTGGAAGAGACTCTATTATCTGGTCTTTTCCAATAGAATTAGATACTTCTCTCTTCAAAGGGCCTTACTTTTATGAAGTTTTTGACAATAACGGAAACATAGTCGGGCAAACAACTGCCGATAATAATATCTATAATGTTGATACATTCTATGTAGATACTGCGAACACGACTGTTCAAAAAAACTATCGCGTATATTTGTATTATGATGGGGGAACTCTTGTTGGAGGAACGCAAGATGCTTCTTCTGTGTTTTTATCATCTTCCCCTTCCGATAACATTGTTCAGCTTAGCTGGACCGAAACGGTACCTTGGGTAAATATGAACTATATTGTACTGAGATACAATACTTTTACAACACTATTCGACACTTTAGATACTACATCTGTTCAGATGTATGTTGATAGCAATCTCCAAAATGGAAAGGAATATTGCTATTATGTTACTAGCATAGGAGCTTATTCTGGAAGTGGTTTCCCTGATCCAATATATAATCGATCCCAAGCAATTTGTGAGACACCAATTGATAATGTTGCCCCGTGTTCGCCAGTTTCTCCAAACATTAGTTCTGATTGTGAAGAGTTATACAACGGACTCACTTGGACAAACCCCAACTTAGTCTGTGCAGATGATGTTGTTGGGTATTATATCTATTACGCCCCCCAACTAGGCCAAACATTGCAAATCGCTGATACCATTTTAGACGCTAGAATAACATCATATGATCAAAGTTTAACGGGCACAGGTTCCGTTGCAGGTTGTTATGCTATAACAGCAATTGACACTTTCTTTAACGAAAGTCCTTATAGCGATATTCTTTGTGTAGATAACTGTCCAGTTTATGAACTTCCTGCGGTTTTTAGTCCTGGTAGCGATGGTTACAACGACCTATTTATTCCATTCCCATATAAATTTATCGAAAGTATAGAAATTCAAATATTTAACCGCTGGGGTACACAAGTTTTTGAGACGATAGATCCAGATCTTCTTTGGGACGGAACAAATAAAAAATCTGGCGAGACTTGTAGTGGCGGTGTATACTATTACGTATGCCAAGTCAATGAGTATCGATTAACTGGTATAGAATCCTATATATTAACTGGTTATATCCATCTGATTAGAGAAGAATAGCACACTTATGTTTACGGGAATTATTGAAGCAATTGGCGAGGTCAAAAAATTAGAAAATGAAGGTAGTAACCTTCACATTAGTATATCTTCCGATATTACTACCCAACTTAAAATTGATCAAAGCATTGCACATGATGGGGTGTGCCTAACAGTTATAGCCATTGATGGAAAGGAATACACTGTTACCGCAATAGATGAAACACTGAAAAAAACAAATTTAGGACTATTAGATAAAGGTTCTGTTATCAATTTGGAGCGCTGCATGCAAATTAACGGCAGACTAGATGGGCATATTGTTCAAGGCCACATTGACACTGCTGGTTTTTGTGATAAAATTGAGAAACAAGATGGTAGCTGGAAATTTACATTCTCTTACTCATCAAACAATATCACTGTAGAAAAAGGATCGATAACAATTAATGGAGTAAGCCTTACCGTTGTCGATTCTTTGCCAAACAGCTTCTCCGTTTTTATAATTCCCTATACCTATGAGCACACTACTTTCAAAAGTTTTGAAGTAGGTTCTAAAGTCAATTTAGAATTTGATATCATTGGGAAATACGTAGCTAAGCTAATGACAAATCCTTAAAAAACCTCGCTAGCTATTTTCTTTACCACTTCAGATTTTCCCATTGTGTAATAGTGCACACATGGAGTTCCGCTATCGCGTAACCCTTTAGATTGTTCAACCCCCCATTCAATTCCTACTTGTTTAACCTCAGCGTTGGTTTTACATTTGAGTAACTCTTTTGATAGCGCTTCCGGAAAATCAATATTAAAAAACTTGGGTAAAAATGTAATGTGTTTCAAAGTAGTAATTGGCTTAATTCCAGGAATTATTGGGCAATTAATCCCTATTTCTCGACACTTATTCACAAAATTAAAATACTTCTCATTGTCAAAAAACATTTGTGTCACGATGTATTCTGCACCAGCATCGACCTTTTCTTTTAGATGTTGCATGTCAGTTGCAAGATTCATTGACTCGAAGTGTTTTTCAGGATAACCGGCTACTCCTATACAAAAATCTGTAGGTTCAAGAGAAACGTCATCCATCATATATTGACCTTTATTAAGCTCCATAAGTTGTTTAACTAAATCAACTGCATATGCGCTACCTCCATCTTTGGGGGTAAACGATGCTTCAGTTTTTACCGGGTCTCCTCGAAGTGCTAATACGTTATCAACCCCTAAAAATTGCAAATCGATTAATGCATTCTCTGTTTCTTCTTTGGTAAATCCTCCACAAATTAAATGGGGTACAGCATCAATATGATATTTATTCATAATCGCGGCACAAATTCCGACTGTGCCAGGGCGCTTTCTTATCGAAACCTTTTCAAGCAATCCATTACCTTTATCTTTATAAACATATTCCTCTCTATGATAAGTAACGTTTACATACTTTGGCTTGAACTCCATTAAGGGGTCGATCCCATCATAAATAGATTGAATACTTTTTCCTTTTAACGGAGGAAGAATTTCAAACGAAAATAATGTAGCTTTTGCTTGTGATAAATGGTCAACTACCTTCATATCAATAAAAATTTGTGCAAAGATAGAAACACCCCGGATATAAGCTACTTAATTATTTATGAACCGAATGTAATTGTCGTATTTTCGCGCTCAAGCTAATTCAATGAAAAACATTCGTAACTTCTGTATAATTGCTCACATCGATCATGGTAAAAGCACCCTGGCCGATAGATTGTTGCAAGAAACAAATACAATTTCAGAAAGAGACCTTAAAGAACAAACACTTGATGACATGGACATTGAGCGTGAGCGTGGTATCACCATAAAAAGTCACGCAATTCAGATGGATTATGAGCATGAAGGGGAAAAATATACGCTTAATCTTATCGATACACCAGGACATGTAGATTTTTCTTATGAGGTCTCCCGCTCAATAGCAGCGTGTGAAGGAGCTCTCTTAATTGTTGACGCGGCTCAAGGAATTGAAGCTCAAACTATTTCTAATTTATATCTAGCCCTAGAACACGATTTAGAAATTATTCCGATTCTAAATAAAATGGATTTACCGGGTGCAATGCCTGGTGAAGTTTCAGATCAAATCATAGATTTAATTGGTTGTGATCAAAATGATATTATTCCTGCGAGTGGAAAAACAGGATTAGGAATTCAAGATATATTAAATGCAGTTATTAGTCGTATTCCGGCTCCAATTGGAGACATTGAAGCTCCGCTGCAGGCGATGATTTTTGACTCGGTATTTAACTCTTTTAGGGGGATTATTGCTTATTTTAGAATTTTAAATGGGGTTCTTAAAAAAGGTGATAAAGTAAAGTTTATAAATACTGGTAAAGAATATTTCGCTGATGAAATTGGAATACTAAGGCTTGAAATGGAGGCTAAAAATGAAATTAAGGCCGGTGATGTTGGCTACATTATTTCTGGAATTAAAGAGGCGAAAGAGGTAAAAGTAGGAGATACCCTTACAACGTTAACAAATCCATGTACAGATATTGTAAAAGGGTTTGAAGAGGTAAAGCCCATGGTGTTTGCAGGAATCTATCCTGTAGACACGGAAGACTACGAAGAGCTTAGAGAGGCTATGGGAAAACTTCAATTAAACGATGCCTCTTTAACTTTTGAGCCAGAGTCTTCTGCTGCACTTGGATTCGGATTCCGCTGTGGGTTTTTAGGAATGTTGCATATGGAAATCATTCAAGAGCGTCTAGAACGCGAATTCGATATGACCGTAATTACAACGGTACCTAACGTTTCGTATATTGCCCATACAGCAAAAGAAAGCGGTATCATTGTTAATAATCCGTCTGACTTACCAGAAATTTCTAAATTAACTACTGTTGAAGAACCTTTTATTGCAGCGCAAATTATTACAAAAGCAGACTTCGTTGGAGCTGTCATGAACCTTTGTATTACTAAGCGAGGGATGCTTAAAAACCAAGTTTACCTAACTTCAGATAGAGTCGAACTTCAATTTGAAATACCATTAGCTGAAATTGTTTTTGACTTTTATGACAAGTTAAAGTCAATTTCAAAAGGCTATGCGTCATTTGATTATCAGCCAATGGAATACCGCGTTTCTAACCTAGTAAAGCTTGATATCTTGCTAAACGGTGACAACGTAGATGCCCTGTCTGCTTTAATTCATAAAGACAATTCTCACACTTTTGGTAAAAAGATTTGCGAAAAATTACGAGAATTAATTCCTCGTCAGCAATTTGACATCGCTATTCAAGCAGCAATTGGGGCTAAAATTGTCGCTCGAGAAACTGTAAAAGCCGTGCGAAAAGATGTTACGGCCAAATGTTATGGTGGTGATATTTCGAGAAAACGAAAACTACTCGAAAAACAGAAAAAGGGGAAGAAACGAATGCGGCAAGTTGGAAACGTTGAGGTTCCTCAGTCGGCATTTATGGCTGTTTTAAAGCTAGATTAACATTTATTTTATTTCTAGGCAGGTTCTCCCCCCTTTCTCAACCGGTATTATTAAACCTGGTTGTTTGTTTTATTTTTGCGATAGTATGAAGAATGTATTTATTGGAACTTTCCTTCTGATTGTTAATGTTTCTCTTGCACAAAAAGTAACAATTAATAGATATGTCGAAGATTCAGAATCGGGATTGAAAAAAGCAACATTCACGGCAAAAAAAGGCGACTTACTTATTTGGCAAGCTAACCTTTTACATGGCGCAGAGCCCTTAATCGATAAAAGTAGCACTCGAAAAAGCATGATGTTTCATCACTGCGGAAAACATGCCATTTACTATCGTGAGATAACACAGCGCCCGACTCTAAAAACTAAATTCGGGGAAACAATTCGTGAACTTTTTACCTGATTATAGTAAGCGAATTTACGGGCTTGATATTTTTCGGGCCATTGCCATAATTCTTGTTGTGCATGGACACGGTGCATTTATGTTAAAAGATACTCCATTAGAAAACTTCCCGTGGATTAGACTTATAGACGGTGTCGATTTGTTCTTTGTTTTAAGTGGGTTTCTAATTGGAGGCATATTGTTAAAAATTATTCAAGAAAATAATTTTGTGCTATCTTGGAAACAAGTCTTACTCTTCTGGAAACGAAGATGGTTTCGGACCTTGCCTAACTACTATCTCATCCTTATTATTAATTTAGTATTCGTTAGCACAGGCATAATCAAAGGCAGAATAGACCAGTTTAGCTATAAATTCTTTCTTTTTATTCAGAATTTCTCCGACCCATTTTATGGCTTTTTCTGGGAATCCTGGAGCCTTACAATAGAAGAATGGTTTTATGTATTGCTTCCAGTCTTGTTTGTATTAATGCTAAAGTTGTTTCCCTCAAAAAAAGGAATATTATTCACATTGGCATTAATGATTATTTTTCCTCTGGTCTACCGCATTATAAACGCTCCGCAAAAAATGAACTCCTTTTGGTGGGACGTAACTTTCAGAAAAGTTGTCTTAATGCGGTTAGATACTATTATATATGGAGTTCTTGCTGCGTATATCAAATTTTATCACAAACAGTTCTTTCAAAAAATTGCAGTGTCTTCCTTCTTTTTCGGAATTGCGATTATTCTTGCTACCGCTTATTATCCTAATCAATCTAACGATTTCTTTACCAAAACCTTTTTCTTTAACTGTACTTCAATTGGCGCAATGCTACTTCTCCCTTATGCAGATTCCATTAGGTCCTTTAGTTCGAATTTCGGCAAAATAATTACCCACATAAGTTTAATTTCATATTCGATGTATTTAGTAAATTTGGGATTAGTGGCCAGTGTAATTACAAAACAATTTCCAGTACTAAACCCGGCCGATGGCCTCATAAAATATTCATGTTATTGGATAATTGTTTTAGCAAGCTCTACCCTGCTTTACTTCTTTTTCGAAAAGCCAATACTCAATTTACGTGACAAAAAGTTCTTCAGTAAATGAACATACAACACATCCCTTTTTTTAATTGGTTTTGCAATCATCTACTTCTACATTTAACACCAAGAGAGGAAACAGATGAAGAAAAGTGAAGAAGAAGATGCAGATAATTCGTTTTCCATTGCATTTACGTCACTTGAATTTCTCCTCCAAAATACCTAACTTCGCTTACAATAGCTATTTGACATTGCAAACGATTTCATAGCAAGACGTTAGCTAATAAAACTCCCTAAAATTAAATTTACTTTTGCTGTAACTTAAGGTAATAGTTAACCGTCCTAGTAATAATGACCGTATCCGAGTACAACCAATGTGTTGATTTATACGCAGACAATGTGTATCGTTTTGTGCTAAAAAACATCAAGGATGTTGACAAAGCGAAAGACATTGTACAAGACACTTACGAAAAAATGTGGCTAAAACGATTATCTGTACAGGCCGAAAAAGCGAAGTCATATATGTTTACCGCAGCTTACCGTACGCTAATCGATTTAGTTCGACGAGAAAAGAAACAAGGCAATATGGATGAAGCAAATTATAATGACTTGAGTCATTCCTCTCAATATTCCGATTTAAACGAAGTGCTTCATAACGCAATAGATAAGCTTCCTGCCGACCAAAAGGCAGTAACAATGCTTCGAGATTACGAAGGGTATTCCTACAAAGAAATTGAAGAGATTACTGGATTAAAAGAAGCCCAAGTAAAAGTATACATCTACCGAGCGCGAAAATTTCTAAAAAACTACTTAGGCAGCGTTGAAGCTGTAATCTAATATGGACATCAATAAACTCAACTACGAACTATACTTTGTAGACTACCACGAAGAGAGCCTCTCAACCGAGCAGGTAGCTGAGCTTATGGCGTTTCTTGAACAACATGCAGATTTGAAAGCTGAGTTCGAAGATTATTCTGAACTTGAATCAATAGCGCATGATATTGAATTTAAAGAAAAAGACGCCCTCAAAAAAATTGTTGTTCCTACTCTTTCTATAAACGAAAGCAACGCAGAACAATACCTTATTGCTAATATTGAAGGTGATTTATCATCTAATGAACAAAAGGAACTTAACTCTTTTTTATCTGCAAATCCTATTTACAAAAGTGATCAAAATCTATTCAAAAAATCGAAATTAACGGGGGCTTCTATTGTTTTTAACAACAAAAGATCCCTTAAAAAATCGGTTGTTATCCCTCTTTGGATTAAACGAACCAGTCAAATTGCAGCGGCAGCAGCAATCGTTCTTTTTGCTGTCGTTATATTTAGCCCCGATAATATCTCCTATACACCGAGACTAGTAACCGCTGAAGCTAAAACCATTAGCGACCCTGCTAAAGGGGTTCAGCTCGAATACGATTTATTTGAGAAACCCAATATAGCTGCAGCTCATAATATTGCATCTCCAAAAAAGACTCTACCGATAGAAAATTTATTGGCTGCCGAAAACGATTCTGAACTAATCATTCAAGCTGTAAATTCACCAAAAGAAAAAATAGAGGCCTTATTAGCAAATAAATCTGACGACAATGATAAAATAGAAGCCCCTAAAGAAATTACAACTCTTGAAGAAGAAGTATTGGCAGATGTTTCTAGCATTACTGTAGAACATTTCAAAACAGGAGTTGCAGATAGAGACCATGTTTCCATTAAACAAGGCATGACCGCCTTCTTGAAAAAACGATTGCTAAAAAAAGACGTGGACATTATCAAATCGCATATTCTAAACCTAGAACTTGCACATACCCTTATTCAATCGGTCAATAAAGTTTTTGGAACAAGTGTAAACCTTGAACCTACCTATAACGATGAGGGCGATATGATTGCGTATGCTTTAGAATCCAACACTTTCGAGCTTCAACGAAACACTAAAAATAAGTGAGGCAAATGGCTTTTCTGATACACTTTCTGCAGGGAACAAAAAAATTATAGTTTCGTGCAAAAGAAATTTTAACTAAAAAAGAAATTAGGAAAAATTTATTATTCTTAGCAATTGCATTTACTGGATTAACGTTGAGTTCATGTAACAAAGATCAGGCTGCTGTAAAAAAATTGGACGAAACATGGAATTTAACCGAATATACTCTCGAAAGTGGTGGAGTCTCTGTTGATGTATTGACTGGAGGTATAGATTATGCTTTGGCTTTCGAAAACTGTAAATTAAAAAAAGAAGAGTGGTGTTCAATGTCAACTACTGCCACCTTGGGGGCGATTACTTCAACAATAAAAGCTACAAAACAGTAATCCAATATTCTTAACTTAATTAAAAAAGGAACATAGCCCCTTTTTTAATGCATGAGTTTTAGATTTGATATATCTAGTGCAGTTATAAAAAAGAAGTTTTACGCTGTAACTTTTTGTGGAGGCTTTCCGTCATAAATAAAACAACTAGAAACTATGAAAACTACAAGCGCATTTCTAACTACACTATTAACGATTGTAACATGTTCTTCATTCGGGCAATTAAAAGAGGTACGACCTGTTGGTCAATTTACTGAAATTGAAGTATTAGGTATAGGAGATATCATTTTGTCTACCGGGGATTTTAATGTGGTGGTTGAAGCTGCCCAGAAAGACTTAAAGAAAATCAAATCAGAAGTTAACGGAGATAAACTAATGATTACCCAATCTAAAAATGCAAATGTTAAAGATGTTACCTTCTATGTAAGTGCGCCAGATATTTCGAGCATCAAACTTAGTGGTGTTGCAACTGTTTCGTCAAAAGATACGCTAGTCAGCGACAACCTTAAACTGAACGTAGCAGGTGCAGGAGGTATTGATTTAACAATAAAATGCAACAACCTCGAAACTAAGATTATGGGAGCGGGAAATGTCGAACTTTCAGGGGTCGCAATTGTCCATAAAATTGAGGTAATAGGAGCTGGAGACCTGATGGCCTTCGATTTAGTAACGCAAGTTACCAATGCTAGGGTTTCGGGAATTGGTGATATACACATAAACGCTACCGAGGAGGTAAATGTTAAGGTTAGCGGCTCTGGGGACGTCT
>CAJQPE010000064.1 GCA_905480125.1 uncultured Flavobacteriales bacterium
TTATGTGGGTATTCCCAGGGGAATTTAACGTACTCGATTCAGGCTATGCTAATATCGATACTTTATTTGTGATTGCACCTTGGGTATTCATGTTTTTAGCACCCGCGATAACGATGCGAATGTTTTCGGAAGAAAAAAGGACCGGTACAATTGAGCTAATTCTCACAAAACCGATTAGTGACTGGGGAATCATTCTAGCTAAATATTTCGCAGGTTTTCTTTTAGTTTTGCTCTCACTCTTACCCTCTTTAATATACTTTTATTCTGTAAGCCAGTTAGGCAGTCCTTTAAATAATATGGATACGGGAGGCATGTGGGGGTCTTACATCGGATTGGTTTTCTTATCTGCAGGGTTCGTTGCTATTGGTTTATTCGCCTCTGCAGTTACGGAAAGTCAAATTGTGTCATTTATTCTTGCGGTATTTCTTTCATTCTTTTGCTATATAGGATTTGAGTCGATTAGCTCTTTAGGCATCCTCGGAAACGTAGATAGCCTAATTCTTAGTTTAGGAATTAACGAACATTATATTTCGATGAGCCGGGGAGTAATCGATACTCGAGATACGGTATATTTTATCAGTCTTGTTGCTTTATTCTTACTGTTCACCAAAACCGTTTTGGAGAGTAGAAAATGGTAAGTCATCAGGCTAGAAATAAGAAAAATGACATTATTGGTTTAGCTATAGCTATTATAATATTGATGTTATTAAATTACTTGGGGTCATTTGTGTTTGGTAGGTTCGACTTAACAACAGAGAAACGCTATTCTCTATCTGACGCAACGAAAAACCTCGTTAGCGAATTAGATGACAACATTTATATCAAAATCTATTTAGAGGGTGATTTACCTGCGAATTTCTTGCGTTTAAGAAATTCAACTAAAGAAACCCTTGACGAAATTAGAGCATATTCCAATGGGAAATTAGATTATATTTTTATCAATCCTGGCGAGAGTGCAGATCAAGAAGTAAGAGATGCGCTTTATCAAGAGTTAATGAACAAGGGAATCCAATATAGTAATCTCCGCTCTGCAGATGGAGATATCCAGTCTGAGCAGATAATATTTCCTGGTGCTATTTTTTCTTACCAAGGTAAAGAAGTTCCATTGCAAATTTTAAAAAGTCAAATAGGAACAGCACCTGAAGTAATGCTAAACAATTCCATCCAACAATTAGAATACGAGATTGCAAGCGCCATTAAAAAACTAGTTCGTCCAAAGAGGCAAAAAATAGCTTTTCTTGAAGGGCATGGTGAGATAGATGATATGCACTTAGCAGATATTGCCAAAACATTAGATGAATTCTACACAGTAGACCGGGCAATGTTAGGAGGCCAATTGACAAGCTTAGAAGATTATGATGCAGTAATTATTGCTAAGCCTGATACGGCTTTTAGCGAAAAAGATAAGTACATTTTAGATCAATTTGTTATGAATGGCGGCAAAACAATGTGGTTAATCGATCATGTTTTTGCATCTATGGATAGTTTGAAAAAAACCGGAACCTCTGTTGGCATTCCGATGTCCTTAAACCAAGAAGATATGTTGTTTCGATATGGTTGCAGGGTTAATACCAATTTAGTAATGGATTTACAGGCCTTACCTATCCCGATCGTTACAGGATATGAAGGAAACCAGCCAAAGCAAGAATTAATGGCTTGGTATTATTATCCTTTGATTATGGACCATCCAAAACACCCAATTGTGAGTAATTTAGATGCCCTAAAAACTGAGTTTGTCAATAGTGTTGATACTGTGGGAGGCAAAGGGATTAAAAAGACTGTATTACTTACTTCTTCTGAGCGAAGTAAATTAGCAGCAACTCCTGCTAGAATTAGCTTGAACATGCTTCGTTATCCACCAGACGAAAGGCAATATGTGAAGCAAAAAATTCCTATTGCTGTTCTTCTTGAAGGTGAGTTTCAGTCAAACTATAAAAACAGACTAACAAAAGAATTTACCTCTAACCGGAAGTTAAAATTCAAAGAATCTAGTTTAGAAAACAAGATGATTGTTGTTGGTGATGGTGACATTATAAAAAATAGATTTAATGAGTCTAATAGGTCATTTAAACCAATAGGCTACGATGTGTTCACTCAAAGGACATATGGAAATAAAGATTTTATTCTAAATTCGTTAAACTACCTATTAGACGATTCTGGTTTGATTCAGGCAAGAAGTAAAGAATTTAAAATCCGATTATTAAATAAGCAAAAGGTTGATTCTGAGCGAAAAAAATGGCAATTAATCAATACGGTAATTCCGGTTCTTCTAATTGCATTGTGTGGTTTTATGCAGTTTTTTATTAGGCGGAGGAATTATGCCAAATAATATTCTATCATGAAAAATAATTTACTATCTATTTTATTATTGCTAGTTTTAGGAGGGGCTGCAGTATATTTTTATCTTACTAAATCTGGTTCAACACTTCAACCAGAACTAACCAATTACGCTCTTAAAGACACAGCATCTATCACAAAAATATTTTTAGCAGACAAACAAGGAAACAAAATTCTCCTAGAACGAGAAAGCTCCAAAAAATGGATGGTGAATAAAGATTTTATTGCGAGACAAGATGGAATAAATAACATACTAGATGCAATTGCAAGAGTTGAAATCAAAACACCAATTAACAAAGCAGCTTACGAAACTATATTGAAAAGACTTTCGAGCATTGGCATTAAAGTAGAAATTTATACCAATTCTGATAGTCCAGCAAAAGTATATTATGTTGGCGGACCAAGTAAAGATCACACAGGCACCGAAATGCTGTTAGAAGGCTCTTCTACCCCTCACTTAACATATATTCCGGGAATTTATGGATTTTTAACCCCACGTTACTTCGTTAACATTAATGAATGGAAAGACAGATCGATTTTTAAATATGAATATGGGGAAATTGCAAAAATTAGAGTCGAATACCCTCAAGACCCATCCGAATCGTTCGAAATAACAGATTTAGGTAATAACCAATATTCATTGATGGATATTTCTCAAAATGTCGATTTACCGAATTTTGACACGTTAGCATTATTAGACTACGTTGCCCGTTTTCAAAGCATTTCATATGAAGGTTTTGAGGAAACAAAAACAGAACAATACATTCAAGGAATAAAAGAAACCACACCCCAACAGATATATACTGTAACAGATAAACTTGGAAATATCAAGACTTGTACAACTTATATAAAACCTGCAAATGAAGATGCTACAGACCTAGAAGGAAATAAAATATATTTTGATTTAGATAGGTTTTACGCATCTATTGATGATAAAGATTTCGTAGTAATTCAGCACTTTTTATTCGACAATATTCAACGGAAATTGACTGATTTCAGGTAGGCTTTTTCTTGTTGAAAACTAGTAACTTATTCTCGTTACTTCTTCTAATCAAAAAATTATATTTGCTATCCTTATAAAAATATCTTCTATGAAATTTATCGTATCCAGTTCGGCCTTATTAAAACATCTTCAATCCATTGCAGGAGTGCTAAACAGTAGCAACACACTGCCTATTTTAGACAACTTCTTGTTTGCAATAAAGAAGAAAAATTTGAATATTTCAGCTTCTGATTTGGAGACAACAATCACCACTTCGGTTGAATTAGATAAAGCAGACAAAGACGGCACAATTGCTATTCCTGCAAAATTACTTTTAGACACGCTTAAAACATTTGCAGAGCAACCACTTCATTTTACAGTTGACGATAAAACTTTTGGAATAGAAATAGCTTCTGATAATGGCAAGTACAAATTATCTGGACAAAATGGAGACGAGTTTCCTAAAATCCCGACTGTAGATTCTGCAGCATCTTTGGAAATAAATAGTTCAATTGTTTTTAATGCAATCGACAAGACCTTATTTGCTGCAGGAAATGACGAATTAAGGCCAGTTATGTCAGGTGTTTTATTTCAGTTAACGTCAAGCGGATTAACATTTGTTGCAACAGATGCTCATAAACTAGTTCGCTATACAAGAAAGGATGCTAAGACAAAAAAGAGCGCTGATTTAATTCTACCGAAGAAGCCTTTAAATTTATTAAAGAGTCTTTTAACTAATTCTGATGAGAAAATAAAATTTGAATATAATGACGCAAATGCATTCTTTCAGTTTGCTAATATTGAGCTGGTGTGCAGGCTAATTGATGGTAAATACCCGAACTACGATGCGGTTATTCCGAAGGAGAATCCTAACCAACTTTCAATTGATAGGGTTTCATTTTTAAACTCCATTAAAAGGATTTCGATTTTCAGTAATAAAACTACGCATCAAGTTCGTTTAAAAATTGCCGGTAGTGAGCTTAACCTTTCTGCTGAAGATTTAGATTTTGCTAACGAAGCAACAGAGCGTTTAACCTGCAGTTACTCTGGTGACGATATCGAGATTGGCTTCAACTCTCGTTTCTTAGTTGAAATGTTGAACAACCTTCATACCGACAATGTTATTCTTGAAATGTCTGCACCAAATAGAGCCGGAATTTTGTTGCCAGGTGAATCAGACAACAAAGACGAAGATTTACTGATGTTAGTAATGCCTGTGATGTTGAATAGTTAGTTCATTTTTCTCTAATCACTGTACTTATAGAAATTGGGAAAGTACCGTTCTGAGTTTAACATTTCCAACTTCATAAATAATTCGGTTCCATTATTTGCGGGATTTGGTTATGTAATTAATTCTTCATTATATTATGAATACTATATTTTTGTGAGTATGGAACAAAATACTTCAGAAATTTAAAAGTCCGCAAAATGAAAAAAAACATAATACTTCTCGCTATTGGTCTATTCATTAGTGTGACCTCCATTGCGCAAAGCCCAGGAGATACAATCCGTGTGCAAACATTTACGCATGACAGTGCGGCTAGAAACGGAATATTCAATTTTGATATAGATACCTCTCTAACTTACGAAAAAGTAATCATGAAATACAATATGCGTTGTCATGGTGCATTGGTAAATCAATCCGGAGGTAATGGAATTGCATGTGGAGAATGGGATTACAGCTGTAATACTTTTGTATCAGACTCAATGTATCAAGATTCTGTTAAATCTGTTTCTCCAGATTATACTATTACTAATTTTTCGGGTAATAGTTTTGATTATACTTCGTCCCCTACATATACTTATATAGAATATGCCCAACAAAATGTAAACATTGCAAGTACACTTTCTGAAACTACCGCTGCTATTGGAAATGGTAGCACTACCCTTGCAGATGCAATGCAGATCAACCTAACAAGTGGCAAATCACAATACATATACAGAGCATCTGAATTACTTGCTGGTGGTATTGTTGCTGGAGATATTACCGGGTTAAACTTAGACATCCTAAATACGGGAAGCACTGCTGAGTTCTTTAGAATTCAAATGTCTGAAACTGCAGATACTAATCTTTTCGAAGGTTCTCCTTTAAATTTATCAATGCAAGAAGTTTATTTTCTAAATTTTGATCCGCAGGTAACAGGTAATAATCACTTTCAGTTTTATAATCCTTTTATTTGGGATGGTATATCAAACATAGTTGTAGAATTTTCTTTTACGAATAGTTCTTCTCAATCAAATATTGAAGTTTTAGGAGAAATGACTTCAGATACAAATATTGTAAGTAACAACTATGACGAATTTCTTGAGCTAGGTGGCACTGGTCAATATCTTGATGCACCTGATGGAACATACGATTTCAGTAACGGCTTTAGCTTTTCTTCTTGGGTTAAATTCGATGATTTAGGCAACTGGTCTAGAATAATGGACTTTGGAAATGGAGCAGGCGCAGACAATATAATTATTGCACACCCCGGTACTTCAACCGACATTACATTAAACGTTAGACAAGGTGGGTCCGCAATGAGTATATCAGCTTCAGGTGTAATTGCAACAGGCGAATGGATGCACATAGCTGCAACAATTAGCTCGGGTTATGTTGGTAAAATATATATTAATGGTCAACTTGCTCAATCAGGCACTGTTCATCTTCCACTAACATTAGCTAGATCGAATAATTATATAGGAAAAAGTAATTGGTCGAATGATGCATATTTCCATGGTGGAATTGATGATTTTTCGTTATGGAGCGCAGAGCTAAGTCAAGCTGATATTCAAGATTGGATGTTTAAAAAAGTGGATGCAACTCATCCACAATTTGCAAATTTAGTTTTGAGCTATGATTGCAATTCAAATACCACTGACTTGTCCCCTAATGGAAATGATGCAATACGCACTAATGGTGCAAGAACGACTTTATTTCCAGGTGTAGAAAAAATCAAAAACTTCGACAAAGTGCAAACAAGACCAAATATTGAAATTGTACAAGGTGATTATACTGAGGTAGTTCTAATAGAGACTTTTACTGATACTATTGAAAACTTTCCTAATACTATTACACAGTATGACGTATTAAATAATGAATTAATTATTTTAAATACTACTTCTTCATGGGAAGCTGGTTATTCTTATTCTTATGACGCAAATGGAATTGCAATTGATTCAACCTATAATAACATTGATGGTACAATTAATATAGGGTCTTTAAATTATTATAGTTTCCGTCCGATGAAATTTGAGTTAACTTCATTTGTTACACCTTATGGTATTGGATTAGATTTAGGTCAAGAAGGGAAAACATTTACCATGGATGTATCAGAATACATTAATGTGTTGCAAGGAAAAAAGTATCTATCCATGGAGTATGGAGGTCAAAATCAAGAAGAATTTGATATTGAATTTCTTTATATAGTAGGAACCCCTCCTGCTGATGTTCTCGATTTTAGACAAATATGGTGGGCAAATGGACCTAATCATAATCAAATTAATGATAACGCATATTTTGAGCCCAGAGATGTTCCTACTCCTGCAAATGGGGAACATTTCATTGTTAAATCTGCAATTACAGGCCATGGTCAAGATGGAGAGTTTATTCCTCGGAACCATATGATAAATATTGATGGTGGTTCTGCAGAGTTTAATTGGACTGTTTGGAAAGAATGTGCTGAAAACCCAGTATATCCGCAAGGAGGAACTTGGGTATATGATAGAGCAGGTTGGTGTCCTGGAATGGAAACAGATATTGAACGTTCTGACATCTCTGCATATGTAACACCAGGGACTTCCGTAAATCTTGATTATGACATCGAGCAGTTTACGAGCTCTAGTTCTACGTATCGAAATAGTTTCCAAATGATATCATACGGGCCGGCAAACTTTGACAATGATGCTTCAATTTCTGACATTATTAAACCATCTAAAAAGATAGAATATGACAGACTAAATCCAATGTGCCATAATCCAGAAGTTGTAATAAAAAATACAGGTGGAAATGTTTTAACATCAGCTAATATCTCTTACAGAATTTCTGGTGGAGACATCGAAACATATAATTGGACAGGCTCATTAGATTTTATGGAAGAAGAAACGGTTATTATTACTCCTCCAGATGCATTCTGGAAAACAACTGTTTTAGCAGAAACTGATGGTTTGTTTGAAGTTTGGGTGGAAAATCCCAATGGATTAGCAGATGAGTATAACCTTAACGATAAAATGAGTTCAACTTTCGTAGTTCCAGATACACTTCCCAGCACGTTCGTTCTTCAATACCGGGGAAATAATTTTCCCGAAGAAAGTGCTCTTTACATTTACAATGAAGAAGGCGATCTAATGCATTCTAATACAAGCTGGACTTCTTCCTATACTTACGATACATTGTCGCTGGCTCCTGGTTGCTATAGATTATATTCTCCAGACTCTGATGATGATGGGTTAAGTTGGTGGGCAAATAATGATGGTTCAGGGGACCTCAGAATTGCCAAAGCTAATACGTTCGGATATCTAAAAGTTTTTGATGCAGACTTTGGAGATAACATTAATTGGTACTTTACAATAAACTATGATGAAGTAACTTCTATAGAAAATAGTAAACCTAATACAGGTATGTTTATTTACCCTAATCCAAATGATGGAAATTTTAACTTAGAACTAAGAGGATACTCTTTTGATATTGAAGTAACCATAGTTTCTGCTTTAGGGCAAGTAATTAAAACACTTAATATACCAAACCATAAACAGATTCATAATACTATTAATTTAAATGGACTAAAGCATGGTGTTTACTTCGTCAAAGCAAATGATGGAAAATTTACTGATGTTCAACGTATTATTATTAAATAATTTATTAGTCTAACGATTTTTTGGTAACGAATAATCGCCATCCAAAAATAGCTAACTGAAATTTTGAAACTTTAGCTAAATCTCGTCTTTGCTTTGTGAAACTTGGCAATAGAATCTTGTTTAAGATTGCCAGTATTTTGTATAAACGTTGTTCCATATTAATAACCCCCTCCTAAGTTTGAAAATTGTTCTGAATAATTGATGGCAACATCAATTTGGTTAAGCATTTTTTGTTTGTCTTTACCAAGAATACCCTTAAGAATTAAATGATTCGAGGCGTGATCACTTCTAAAAATTGTCTCATTTAGATTAAGGTGTTGCATAAATAGTTTCATTTCTTCGAATAATTCCTTTTTCTCTAGTTCTATAAATTCGCCTTTATATCTTTCTTTATAATGAGACATTCCTTTGTGAGCAGTTAGGACGAGAGTTGAGGCATACTTTGGCTGGGTTGCGTTTAATACTTTTGCGGAGTTAATAGCGTGTTGTTTTGACAGCGACTTACCCCCCACGCCATTTATTAGCATAACAGAACTATTCATTCCTGCAGCCTTTGATTTATTTAATCCTTCAATGGTTGTTTCGTATGTTTCTCCTTTTTCTATACATTCTAGCACTTCGCTATCGCCAGACTCAATACCAACATAAAGCAATGTTAATCCTGAGTTTTTTAAGGCAGCTAATTCCTCATCAGATTTCCGTTTCAAATTGCTTGGTGAAGCATAGGTAGATACTCTATTCAGGTTAGGAAAAGTAGAATTTATTTTGTCTAAAATACGAAGCAATCTATCTGTTGACAAGACTAGTGGATCTCCATCGGCCAAGAACACCCTCTTTACTTGCGATGCGTGAGGAGCAAAAGCTGCAATATCTTTAAATATATCTTCTTCTTTTCGAGCTGTGAAATGCTTAGATGTGTACATTTCACAAAAGGAACATTTATTCCAACTGCACCCTAAAGTAACTTGAATAATTAGCGACCGTGCCTCGCTAGGTGGACGAAATAAAGGCTCGTTATATTGAATAGGGAAATTCATTACAAAAACAAAAGCGATAATTTAATTTCTTCGAAAGTATATTCGCCTTTTAGATCTTTAAATAATGGAGTTAAGCGAAATGGCTCTCCTTTCGGTTTAGTTTTAATTAACTTATCATAAACTGGTTTAATTTTCTTTAATTGAGCTGCTTTCGGTTTGTATTTTTTTAAATCTAGTTTAGGATATTGACCATGTAATTTAATGAGGTGAGTAATAATTGAACTAGTCGCCATTCCTCTATCGCTAGCTATTTCAGAAATACTAAATCCTTTTTCTACATATTCTTTAGTTACATCATATGTAGATTTTGTAGAGTTTTTCTGCTTAAGCTTCTTCCCTCTTTTTTCGATTTCATGCGGATCAGTAATTCCTCCGCAGAATTCAACAAAACTCTTGGCTTGCTTTTCTAATTCTTTAGTGTCAACGTATGCTTTTTCAGTAACACAAGACAGCTCTTGAAAACGTTTATCTGCTTTTAGGGCAAGAGCATCAACCTGAATAGCCACATCATTAAAACCTATGAGCTTAAGATTCGATAGGCTCTTTAGTCTAGATAAAGCAACGTATCCTTGACCTCGTTCAAAGGTTTTGCTCAAATCAATTTCTGCAGCATCTAAAGTCATTCCTTGACTTTTATGAACTGTAATTGCCCAAGCCAGTCTCAATGGGACTTGATTATACGTAGCCAACGCTTTACCTCCATCGTCCTCAACCGACCAAGTATCTTGGTTGGCAACAATAGTTTTACCATTTATCAATTTAACTAGAGGAAAACCGACATCAGAATAATCAATTACTTCTCCTAAAGAGCCATTAATGTATCCAGCTTCAGGATTATTTTTCACGAACATTACTTTGGCCCCAATCTTCAGTTCAATAACTTCTGCAGCCTGAACTGATTTTTTAAAAACTTCTAAAATCTTGGCATTTCCTTTTGTTGATGCTTTAAATTTTTTTGACTTTTCTTTTAAAGAATTTAAATGCTCTAAGTTAATTCTATCGACATCTACATTATGAGTGTAAAGTTTGGTGGGAGTAAATTTTGTTCCAAGTGTTGTGTCCTGAGCAGATAGTAAATGTTTTCGAGATTTATTTGATAACGAAGCAGATCTAATTTCATTGAGAATTTCGTTCAGCTCATTATTATCTTGCCGAAATTGATCAGTGAGATAACAAACTGCCAAATTCGCCTCAACCCAACTTGGCGACATAAAAGCGAACCGCTTGCTAATAGGTTCAGTGCCGATTGGTGGCAACTGAAAGAAATCACCAGAAAACACTACTTGGATTCCTCCAAAAGCTCTTTCGCTATTCTTAAAATATTTAAGAACAGTATTCACAGAATTCAATTGCCCAAGATGCAACATCGAAATTTCATCGATGATTAAAACCTGGGCGTTTTCGAGGTGTTGTTTTAGGTATTTCTTCGATTTCATCGAAGATAAATTGGAACTCGTAATTACATTTTTAATTCCAATACCGCTCCAAGAATGAATCGTCATTCCGTTCATGTGTGTTGCAGCAATCCCTGTAGATGCAGTGACGGCAACAGGTACTTTTCGTACTTTTAAATAGGCTATATATTCGTTAAGCACATATGTTTTACCTGTACCTGCAGAGCCTGTCAAAAATACATTTTGACCAGATTTTAATATTTCAATCGCTAGGGGTTGTTTCATTAAATACAAAGTTAATGTATAAGTATTAACCCACGAGAAACTACTTTTTTATTCTCTATTTTTTGCTTCCAAATTCGATTTTACTACCATTTTTTATATTCTTATGCCGTTCGATTTAACAACTAAAATTATCGCAACATGCATTTACCGTGGTTAAATACTTCCGATAAACATGCTACAATCGCTGTTTATCTAATTTTAATTCCTAATATACATTTGTTGGCAAAGAATTTGATTAATACCTTATTTTAGCCACTTCAATTAATTTAAAAATGAGAAAAACACTAGTTGTATTAATTACCCTTGTTTCAACTTCCGTATTTAGTCAAGAAATAAGCGAATCAGTTAAGAATTTTGAACACCTTCTTAATGTTATAGATAGAGTTTATGTTGATTCAGTTGATGTTGACGACTTAGTGCAAAGTGCAATAATTGGCATGTTGAAAGATTTAGATCCTCATAGTGCCTATATCGCTGCCGAAGATGTAAAGAAAACTAACGAAGGGTTGATTGGTAATTTTGAAGGAATTGGTATTCAGTTCAACATATTTAAGGATACAATTATGGTTGTATCCCCAATTTCTGGTGGTCCTTCAGAAAAATTAGGTATAATGTCCGGAGATAGGATTTGCTCAGTTGACGGTGAAAATGTTGCTGGTGTTGGTATTAAAAATAAAGGAGTTGGAGACAGACTGAGAGGAAAAAAGGGAACTGAAGTTGTAGTTGGCATCAAAAGAAGAGGAGAAAAAAAGTTAATCGAATATGTAATAATTCGAGATAAAATTCCAATTTACAGCTTAGACGCAGCTTATATGGCATCTGAGGACATCGGATATATCAAAATAAATAGATTTGGGAGAACTACAATGAACGAGTTTAACCAAGGTCTAGATACCCTTTATGGTCAAGGAATGCAACATCTTATACTAGATCTTCGTGGTAATGGTGGTGGTTACTTAAGTACAGCTATTAAATTAGCCGATGAATTTTTAGAATCGAAAAAGTTAATTGTATACACAGAAGGTCGTAATTTCCCTAAAGATGAAAAGTTTGCAACATCAACTGGTCGAGTTGAAAAAGGGAAACTGGTTGTATTAATTAATAGAGGTTCTGCTTCTGCAAGTGAAATTGTATCTGGAGCCGTGCAAGACAACGATCGAGGTATAATTGTAGGTAGAAGATCTTTTGGCAAAGGGTTAGTTCAAAAACCATATAACTTACCTGATGGTGCACAGGTTAGAGTTACCATTCAAAGATACTACTCACCTTCTGGGAGATGTATTCAAAAGCCTTATGATGATTATAAAGATGATTATTCCAAGAGGTTAGAAAGTGGAGAGTTTTTTCATGCAGACAGCATTGATTTTCCTGATTCATTGAAGTTCAATACAACTAATGGCAGAACAGTATATGGCGGCGGTGGAATTATGCCAGATGTATTTGTACCAATTGATACTTCTATGACTTCCGACTACTATACTGACCTTCTCCGCAAAGGAGTGCTATATCAATTCACCCTCGATTATATGGACTCGCATCGAGATGAGTTAACAGCTAAATATAAAACAGTAGATGAATTTCAAAAAGGATTTGAAGTTGACGAAAAATTATTGGAAGACTTTGTTGCATATGGAGAAAAGAAGAAGGTGGAATACAACGCTGATGATTTTAAAATCTCGAAAAAACCTATCTTAAACTTGATAAAATCACAATTTGCAAGAAATATTTGGGGGACAAGTGCTTATTTTCAAATATATAACCAAATAAATCCAGACTTCAAGAAGGCAATTGAAGTAATAAATGATGGTAGTTTTGAAAAATATAAACTCACATATAAATAGAGATTTTTTATACATTTGAACTTCTAAAAAAAAAATTAAATGGAAGCAAAAGAAAATTTAAAACTTGGTTTACTGGGAATAATTGCAGTAACTTTAATTATTAATACTTTTTTTATGGGCGATGGAGTCAGTGTTACCAAATCTCCAACTGCTTCAGCGCCGGTCGATCAGTCAAACAAAATAGCGCCACAGATAGCGCCCACACCATCACCAATTGCAAATCCTGTTCAAGTACCTGCTGGACCGACCACAACAATAGCTTATTCTGAAGAAGTTCATAATTTTGGAAATATAAAACAAGATACTGAAAACGAGCATGTTTTTAAATTTACCAATACAGGCACTGAACCATTAATAATTTCTAGTGCCAAAGGTTCTTGCGGATGCACTGTTCCGGAATATCCTACAGAACCAATAGCTCCGGGTGAGTCTAGCGAAATTAAGGTAGTATACAAGCCTGGAAAGCAAAAAGGAAGTCAAACCAAAACGGTTACAGTAAATGCTAATACAACACCTGCACAAACACTTTTAAAAATTTCAGCAGATGTTGAAGAAGTCGTTTTATAGCTTTTTAAACCATTCATCTTTAAAAAAGGTATTCTGAAAGGATGCCTTTTTTGTTTATAAGCACTTAAAGTAGTCGAATGGCTCTAGACAGTCTTTGCATCTATATAGGGCTTTACAGGCCGTTGAACCGAACTGACTAAGCATTTCTGTATTTTCTGATTTACATCGCGGGCAAGCGATAAATCTAGCATCACCAGTTATTGAACTCTTATCTACTGATGATTTCTCTGGCGGGGCAATTCCAAATTCTATTAATTGTTGTTTTCCTTTTTCAGTAATCCAGTCTGTAGTCCAGGCGGGAGCCAAAACCATTTCAATATTTACTTTCTCTACCCCATTATTTTTAAGAATTGAAACAATATCATCTTCAATAACTTGCATAGCGGGGCAACCAGAATAGGTTGGCGTGAGAACAATATCCACAATGTTTTCTTTAATTGAAAAACTTCTAACAACTCCCAAATCTAAAATGCTAAGAACAGGAACTTCAGGATCTTTAACTTCTTCTAATAACTCTCTAATTTGAAAATCATTCATTAATTACCAAGTTGCATCTGGATAGGCTCTAGGAAGAAATTGCATTTCTGCAAGTATAAATCCTAAATGCTCAGTATGTCTTCCTTCTTTACCTCCAAGTTGTTCCCAATCATTAGTTGGTAGAGTTAACGTTGCATCTTCAATAATTTCTCTAACGTATTGTTTCCATTTAGGCTTTATTTTATTCAAATCAACAGCAATACCATTACTAATTAGAATTTTATCCACCTCATTGACAGCGAAAAACTCTCCTGTAAAACGCCATAAATCGTTTAAAGGTTCTTGAACTCGTCTATGACTTTCCTCTGTACCGTCGCCCATTCTCAGCATCCACTTAGTGCTGTGCTGCATATGGTAAATAACTTCTTTCAAGGATTTTTCAGCATATCCTGAAAAAAAATCATCTTTTGAATTGACCAGCTCATTCAAAAATAAATAGTGAAACGAATCGAACAAAAATTGGCGAACAATTGTCCTTCCATAATCTCCGTTAGGTTGCTCGCAAATTAAGTGATTCCTATAAAAAGCAACATCACGTAAGTAAGCTAAGTCATCTTCACTTCTACCCTTTCCTTCAATTTTACCTGCATAATCTAAGACAGATCTAGCCTGTCCAACTAAATCTAAAGATACATTTATTATTGCTATATCCTCTTCTAAAATAGGGCCATGACCGCACCATTCAGACAGTCTATGACCAATAATAAGACTAGAATCTCCTATTCTTAAGCAGTAATCGAATAAAGCATCTTGCTCAGTCATACTAATTAAAATTACATGTGGCCAATTTCATCTGGAATATCATAAAATGTTGGGTGACGGTAAACCTTGTCTTCTGCAGGATCAAACATTGGTCCTTTATCTGAAGGATTGGACGCATGTACGTTTGCTGAAAGCACTACCCATATACTAACACCTTCACTTCTTCTTGTGTATACATCTCTTGCGTTTTCTATCGCCATTTCTTGGTCCGCAGCTCGCAAACTACCTACATGTTTGTGATTTAAACCTTGTCTACTTCTTATAAAAACCTCCCAAAGAGGCCAGTTTTCATTAGCCATTATGCTACTTTCTTTTTCATTCGTTGTTTTTCAGCATATGCATTTGCTGCATCTATTACCCATGATCCGTTTTTCTTGGCGTTAGATCTGGCAGCTATTCTCTCTCTATTACAAGGCCCATTTCCATTGACCACATTAAAAAACTCTTCCCAATTTATTTCGCCAAATTCGTAATGACCAGTTTCTTCGTTCATTTTTAAATCGGGATCAGGAATGGTAAGCCCTAAAAACTCAGCTTGCGGAACCGTAATATCTACAAACTGCTGACGCAAATCATCATTGGTATAACGCTTAACTCTCCATGCCATGGATTGGGCAGTATTAGGAGAGTCAGTATCACTCGGCCCAAACATCATTAACGATGGCCACCAAAATCTATTTAACGCATCTTGGGCCATCTCTTTTTGCTCTTTTGTGCCATTGCACATGTGAATCAACAATTCATACCCCTGCCGTTGGTGAAAACTTTCTTCTTTACAAATCTTCACCATTGCTCGGGAATAAGGCCCATAAGAGGTTCTTTGCAGTGCTACTTGGTTCACGATAGCTGCTCCATCTACTAGCCAACCTACAGCCCCCATATCTGCCCATGAAAGAGTCGGGTAGTTAAATATACTAGAGTATTTAGCCTTACCTGAGTGCATATCATCAATTGTTTGCTCTCTATCAGTTCCTAATGTTTCCACAGCACTGTATAAATACAAGCCATGACCTGCTTCATCTTGCACTTTAGCCAACAAAGCCACTTTTCTTCTTAAAGATGGTGCCCTAGTAATCCAGTTCCCTTCAGGCAGCATACCTACAATTTCTGAGTGTGCATGTTGAGAAATTTGTCTTACTAATGTTTTTCTGTAGGCATCAGGCATCCAATCTTTAGGCTCAATTTTTATGTCCCTGTCAATTTTTGCCTGAAACTCTTCTTCCGCTTTTGTCATAATTTAAATTTTGTGACTTCTTACAAATATAACATATTGTTGCTTTTTATTTGCTGATATTTCTCATTTTTATCGGATGATTTTTATACTAAATTTGTTTTTCATTTGACACATGTATGGCAAGGCAGAATGATTTAGCGATTCAAGAGATTACAAGAGAGACTGAGGATACCGTTTCCATCTCATTTGCGGTGCCTAAAGATTTGATAGAGGATTACAAATTTACACCAGGTCAATATCTAACTTTACGTGCAGAAATTGATGGTCAAGACGTTAGAAGATCTTATTCGATCTGTACAAGTCCTTCTGAGAATGATTTAAGGGTTGCAGTAAAAATGGTTGAAAATGGGTTGTTTTCGACTTACGCAAACAATGTTCTGGAAGTTGGAGATACCCTAACTGTTATGAAACCAAATGGTAGATTTACTATTAATATTTCTGCTGAGAACAAATCAAACTACTTGCTAGTAGCCGCCGGAAGTGGAATTACACCAATCTTATCTATTGCTAAAGCAGTATTGGAGGGTGAATCAGATAGCACAATCACATTACTATACGGCAATAAAACTTTCGATTCCATTATATTTAAAGAGCAAATAGAAGGCTTAAAAAACAACTATATGGCTCGAATGAATGTAATTCATATACTTAGCAGAGAAAGTTTAGGTTCTGAGTTAAATTCTGGAAGAATTGATGTTGCTAAATTTGAACTATTATCTAAAACAGTTATTGATATTTCATCACTAAACCAAACATACTTATGTGGACCAGCGGAAATGATTACGTCAGTATCGGACTGGTTGAAAGTGAATGGAATTAAAGAAGATAGTATTCACTTTGAGCTTTTCACATCTCCAAATGCTGTAAAAAATGTTAAAGAAAAGATAGATAAAAATATTAAACCTAATTTAAACACGAGTAATGTGACCGTTATCATTGACGGTGATGAATTAGAATTTGAGATGCCTTTAGACGAAACTAATAAAATACTTGATGTTGCAAACGATAAAGGAGGAGACCTACCTTTCGCATGCAAAGGAGGTGTTTGTTGCACTTGCAGGGCAAAACTTCTTGAGGGTGAAGTAGAAATGAAATTAAATTATTCTTTAGAAACTCACGAAGTTGAAAAAGGGTTTATTCTGACTTGTCAGTCTATTCCGAAAAGTAAAAAATTAGTTATTGATTTTGACGAAGTATAAATAAATTAGAAGATGGCAAAAGTTACAATTAAGTTAGACGGAACAGAAACTACGGTCGATTTAGATCAAAATGGAGATGTTATATTAGAAGCGGGACTAACTGTAGGATTAGATGTTCCGTTCTCTTGTCAGGGAGGCATCTGTACAACCTGCATGGCAAAATTAGATTCTGGAACTGTTAGTATGGATAGTAACTTTGCTCTTTCAGAAAAAGAAATAGCTGATGGTTTTATCCTCACTTGCCAATCGCACCCAACTTCGGAGGAAGTGATTGTGAACTACGATGCCGTTTAATTTGATTAAGCTCTCCGTAAATTCTGCGGATATATTTGCTTACGCTTAATCTTTCCATTATTTTTACATTATATAATGCGTAAAGCTATCTTATTATTTGTTTTATTGGGAGTTTCCGGTCTTATCTGGTCTCAAAGCGACTCTATCTATACCTTTACTTTGCACGATGGAACAATTTACCCGATCACAATAAAAACGAATGACCACACAGTTTTACCCAATCTGTTTTTTTCAACAGGTTTACAATTAGGTACAAGGCCACTTAATAGCCTTGATTTTCTTGTCCCAGTGCAAGGAGGCATCTACTTTACAAATAAGGCTTTTGCTGAAGTTAAAGTTGATTTTCCCTTGATTGCAAGGTTTGATTCTCAATATGATAAACTTGTTGAAAACGAAAACTTACAGACAACCAACAAATTTTATATTAATACACAAATTGACATAGGTGGTGGCTATTTCTTTTTAGACACAACCAAACTTAGTCCGGTAAAAATTAAATTTAATGCTAAATTAGCAAACAAGAAGGATACATTAATGGCTGCAGAAATAAAAGGAAACGTTAGACAATCGCTTGGAGTTAGAGGTGGCTATTTCCTTTATCAATCTGCAATTAACAACATGTATAGCAACGATTTAAATAACGAATCATTTTTTGAACTTCCTGAACAGAATGAAAACGGGACTTTGTTTGACGGTAACAATTCACCTGTTTACCACACCAATTTCAGAAGCCATTCATTCTATCTCGGGCTGGACTTTAGGAAAATTTATCACTTGGTTTATGCTCAAAGTATAGACACCACTGTTCAAAAATCAAGAATGTATAATCTTTATGCCGATTTCATGTACGCTCCTTTTATTTCTATCGAAGAGATGAGCATTAGGAATTTTGATTCGGGAGAAACCTCAAATTATAATACAGAATCGTCTCTAATTAAAAGGCCCTGGGGTTTTCGAATTGGTGCAGAAGGTACAATCCCCTTAAATAAGCATACTTCTTTTGCTATTCAACTAGAATCGGGTATTAGACCAGGGATAAAAAACGTCACCAGCAGCGATAATGTTTTTGGAAACATTGTTTTTGGGCAGGTAAGACTGCTCTATAAATTTGGAACCAAGCTTAATTTTGCAAGCAAACTACCAGATGAAAGCTAAACACATTTGCATATTAATTTTCTCAATATCGTTAGGGATAACTGCTTGTGTTAAGAAAAATTTAACAGCTATTGGAGATGATTCCGAAACCTATGATCCTGACATTTCACTCAATAAAATATTCTATACTTTATCCTCTAGTAACCAAAAAGACGTTTATGAAATAAACCCTGATGGAAGCGAAAAGATAAACATTACGAATACTCCGTATAGAAATGAAGCCTATCCATCAGTTTCTCACGATGCAAAAAGAATTGCGTACACGAGTGGAGACAGATTATTTCAATCCGCAATTGATGGAAGTGATGAAGTAGAAATAACAAATAATAGTATTTTTTCAACTAGAGAATTTACCCCTACCTTTTTATCTTGGAGTGATAAAAGCAACTTCATTACCTTTAACAATACAAAAGATAGCACTAATCATTATGTTGATTCCCAGTATGATACAAGGATAAACAAAAGTATTTTTTCATCATTTAAGAACGACCAAAGCTACGTGAGTTCATTCATTAATTTCTCACCAGTTGAAGACAAAGTTATTTTTGTAAATAGACATTACGCAAATCCTTTTACGGGATTATATGTTAATGGGTCTTCACTTGAAATTGCCAACCTTAAAGGTGAAAATGATTCATCAGATGTTATTATTTCCTCTGAAGTAGAGATTACCACACTTTCATTTTTTAAAGACGGAGAGAGCTTACTTTATCAATTCGGTAACGCAGTAAGTATGATTGATGTTAATGGCGAAAACAATATTAAACTGATAAATCAAGGAAACGGGGAAGAAATTTCTGGCTTCTCTGCGTCCTCAGACGGCACACAAATAGTTTATTCATCTAACATATCAGGCAACTACGAGCTATATATTTTAATAATCGATTCTAAAGAAGTAAGGCAGCTGACCAACACTGTAGAAGATGAGCTTCACCCCTTTTGGAACTAATGCTTAGTGCTTACAAAATTGGAATTGGCTTTATTTCATTTTGTTCCCTATTTCTTATTTCTGCTGCAATAATGCCTACCAAAATTACAGTTCAACGATCTCTATTAATTGACGCTAATTCATCAATACTATTCGAACAAGTTAACAACTTGAAGAATTGGCAGCACTGGATGCACTCGCTATCAGCTGATACAAATATCAATATCCAATATTCTACTATTACTTCGGGACCAAACGCTGAGTTTAAATGGTTGAAAAATAACGATATTTCTGGAAAAGTTAAAATTCTTGAATCAATAGTAAATAAAAGTATTACAGCAGAAATTTATAGTGGTAATTCTCATTTCTCAACAGAAAAATGGTTTTTTGAAGAATCACAAGAAGGAACAATTATTACCTTAAAAAGAACATTTGAAATTGCATTTCCATTCAATGTTTTTGGGCCATGGCAAGATGAAGTGATTGGTCCAAGTTTTGAATCTACTTTGCAAGAGCTTAAAATATTTACCATTCGCTAATGAATTTATCAAAATGTTTTGAGGGCTATACAGTCATTGAACTAGCTAATGTACTAGCTGGTCCTGCAGTTGGAATGTTCTTCGCAGAGCTTGGTGCAGACGTTATAAAAATAGAAAATATCACTACTAATGGTGATATGACGCGAAAATGGAAACTTCCCTCTGAAAATAAAAATACGAATATATCAGCATACTATTGCAGTGTAAACTGGAACAAACAAGTTCAATTTCTTAACCTCAAAAAGAAAAATGACCAAAAAATAGTTCATGATTTAATCGCTAAAGCTGATATTTTAATTAGTAACTATAAACCGGGAAAAGCAGAAGATTTAAGGATGGATTATTCAACTTTAAGCACTATTAACCCCCAAATTATTTACGCGCATATTAGCGGATTTGGAGAAGAATCTTCAAGAGCTGCATTTGATGTTGTATTGCAAGCGGAAACTGGGTTTATGTCCATGAATGGACAGCCAGATGGACCCCCTACAAAAATGCCAGTAGCATTAATTGATGTACTTGCTGCTCATCAACTAAAAGAAGGAATACTTGTCGGTCTCCTACATCGATCAAAAACAGGAAGAGGAAGCTACATTAGTTCATCACTTTACAATTCAGCGATTGCGTCTTTAGCTAATCAAGCAACTAATTGGTTAATGGCCAATCATATTCCAACTAGGCTTGGATCAACGCATCCAAATATCGCCCCATACGGCGAAATATTAACTACAAAAGACAATAAAAAAGTAGTCTTGGCGATTGGAACTAACAAACAATTTTTCGAACTATGTAAAATAATTGGGCGTATTGATTTATCTAAAAGAGAGGACTTTTCAACAAATGAAAAAAGAGTTGTTAATCGTGAAAAATTACTCCAAGAAATTATAATTTCAGTAAAGAAAATTGATTCGCAAGATTTTATTGAAAATTGCATAAAACATAATGTACCATGCGGTTTTGTTAAAAATTTAAAGCAGGTTTTTGAAACCTCTGATTCTGCAAAAATAACTCTAAACGAGACCATTAAAAACCAACCAACAGCACGCGTAAAAACGGTCGCTTTCGAAATAAATGAATGTTTGTAAACATCTTTTTTTTAACAAGTAGGGACATTGTCTTTTAAAGGAAAGTTAACATTTATTATATTTGTTACGTATATTTTTAATGAGTGAAGTTTTTAAAATTTAAAATATCATTATTATTATTGGTGTTTACAATGCCATACATTGTTGATGCTCAGCTCTTTAGGGGGTCTAATTACTGGAGGCAATATCGTCATGAGATTTGTTTCGGTGGTGGTGCCAGCAATAGCCTTACGGAGCTTGGAGGCAGAGATCGCGCTGGATCTGACTTTATTTATGATCTTGAGCCTACACTTACTAAACATTCATTTAGTTTGGCTTATCGTTATTTTGTAAAGAAAAATATAGCTATTAGAACAAGTATCTTTTATGCTCAGGTTAGTGGTGATGATAAATTAACTAATGACATATACAGAAAAGATAGAAATTTAAATTTTAAATCACCAATTGTAGAACTATCATTAGTTGGTGAGTACCATCTTATTCGCGAAGTTTCAGGAAGTCGCTATAAAATAAAAGGATCTAGAAGCAGAAAATCTTTTTCAGTTAGTATGTATTTATTCGCTGGGCTTGGAGCGTTTTATTTTGATCCAAGAACTATGAGTGGAACAAGACTAAAGCCATTGCACACTGAGGGTCAGGGTTTGTCAGGCGGGCCAAAAAATTATTCATCTGTAAATCTTGCGGTCCCTGGGGGTTTAGGTTTTAGGTACTCTATTAATACAAAATGGAGGTTATCTCTTCAAGGAGGATATAGGTTTACTACTACTGATTATTTAGATGATGTTAGTGGAACTTACTATAATGAAAGTGACTTAATTTCGGCCTATGGACAAGCTTCTGCTCAAGCAGCAAATCCATCGATAAATCCGGATACTTTTTCATACCCCGGAGCGCAGCGTGGTGACCCTAGTGACAGAGATGGATACATGTTTGCTCAACTTCAGCTTAACTATAAATTAGTTAAGAAAAACAAATATGGAAGAGGAAGGAAAATAAAAACAAGAAGGTCTATGCCATCTTTCTAAGGTGTGCTGTAATTAACTTCACAATCTGTTTCGATTCATTCTTATTTAGCTGAATTCCAAAGACAATTGGTTTTCCAAAATAGTAAAAGCTAATCGTCTTTTCTGTTGTATTCCAAAAAGAGTTTCCCATTACTTTTACAAAAGATTTAGTTGGTGAATTAATGTATTGAAATTCTTCAATATTTTCTACAAAGTAGTTTTTTACTTTCCCGTAGTTCTTAATGTTATTTTTTATTCTAATGCTTTCCCTGGATATCTTAATTATTTCACTACCCCATTTTCTCCAAAAAAAAGCGTAAACTAATTTCCATTCGAAATAGGTCCAAAATACCTCGTAAATGAACATTATCAGCTTATCTTCTCTTGTGTAGTCTCCTTCAATTAGCTGTGTAAAAACATAAACACCACAAAATGTCCAGGCAACCATCCAAATAGTAAGTAGCGATTCCTGCCATTTCTCAACTTTTCCGGAAATAACAATTGTTAAAATATCCTCGTTTTCTGAGTAGGAGATCCTATCTGTTATATAGTTTACCATTGTTCTAATTTACAGTACAAATCTAACGTTATTATTTTCTTACATTCGCTTCTAAATATAAGAAACATGGGTAAAGAAGCATACATCATTGACGGAATAAGAACCGCAGTTGGAAATTTTGGGGGTTCATTGGCCCCGGTTAGGGCTGATGATTTAGGCGCAATTGTTATCAAAGAGCTTATGTTCAGAAATGCAAATATTAATCCGGAGGACATTGAGGATGTTATTATGGGCTGTGCAAATCAAGCTGGAGAAGATAACAGAAATGTTTCGCGTATGTCTTTACTTTTGGCAGGATTACCCCACTCTGTTCCAGGTGAGACAGTAAATAGACTTTGTTCTTCTGGTATGGCTGCAGCTGTTAATTCTATGAGAGCGATTAAAAACGGTGATGGACATTTGTACATCGCTGGAGGTATAGAAAATATGACTCGCGCCCCTTGGGTTATTTCAAAAGCTTCAGCTCCTTTTGGCAGAGACG
>CAJQPE010000065.1 GCA_905480125.1 uncultured Flavobacteriales bacterium
AGGCGAAAGGGAAGATTTTAGATCAACACTAGAGTAGGGAGTTACTGAATTTTCTATAGTCTGAGAACAATAGTAAAACAAGATGGGTTTAAGTTAACAACATAAAAGATGTTGCTAATCATGATTTTATTTACCAATACAGAAACGACCAAATATATTACCCAGTAGTTCTTCTACATCAACCTCTCCAGTAATACTACCGAGACTATGAAGGGCTTGTCGGATATCCATTGCTAGTAAGTCACCAGTAACTCCAGATTCAAGCCCCTCTTTTACTTTTTGCAATGCTGTGTTGGCTCCAGATAATGCATCAAAATGCCTTGTATTGGTAACAATCGTTTGGTTTAGGTTAGTAATATCAAGATTAATCTCCGACACTAGCTTATCAATTAATGTATCGAGATTCTGTTTTTCTCGAGCAGAAATCAAAACTAAATTGTGAAATTGTTCAAATTCATGCGCAATAGCTTTGAAGTCTTCATGGTCTATTTTATTACCAACCCAGATTACCTTAGCCTTTGAGCCTTGAACTTCTTCTAAGAGCCTAGCCATTATGTTTTTTAGATCACCCACAGAGTGTTCGTGGACATCGAACATATACAATATCACCGCAGAGCTTTTCACCTTCTCTAAAGCCTTTTTTACTCCAATAGCTTCTATAGTGTCTTCTGTATTCCTAATCCCGGCAGTGTCAATAAAACGAAATGCTACCCCATCAATTACAAGTTCTTCTTCAATGGTGTCGCGTGTTGTTCCTGCAATTTCTGATACAATTGCCCGATCTTCATTTAGTAAAGCATTTAAAAGTGTTGATTTACCCGTATTTGGCGCTCCAGCAATAACAACTGGAATGCCATTTTTAAGCACGTTACCTTTATCAAAAGATATAATGAGGTTACTTGTTGCAAAAAGAACTTTGTCCACAAGATTGGTTAACTGGGTCCGGTCTGCAAACTCAACATCTTCCTCTCCAAAATCCAATTCTAATTCAATCAAGGACGCAAAATCAAGTAATTCTTGTCTCAATAATTTAATGTCTTCCGAAAAACCTCCTCGCAATTGCTGCATAGCAATTCCATGCGCCGCTTCAGAGTTAGATGCTATTATATCTGCAACAGCTTCAGCTTCAGCCAAATCGAGTTTCCCATTTAAAAACGCTCGTTGTGTGTATTCTCCTGGACCAGCAGCTTTAGCACCTCCTCTAATAAGTAATTGAATAATTTGCTGCTGAATATAGCGAGATCCATGTGTAGAGATTTCAACAGAATTCTCTCCCGTATAGCTGTGTGGTGTTTTAAAAACACTTACAAGTACCTCATCAAGAATACGCTCACCCTCCCTAATAGATCCAAAATGAATTGTGTTGGCCGAAGCCTTAGCTAAGTCACTACCATTGAAAAATTTGTTACAAATAGTAATTGCGTCTGCTCCAGATAAACGAATTACGCCAATAGCTCCAATACCAGGGGGCGTTGCTAAAGCACATATTGTTGAATCTAATTGAATCGACATAACATAAAAAGAAAAACCCTTTAAGAAGGGTTTTTAAACTGTAGCGTGAGGCAGAATTGAACTGCCGACCTCAGGGTTATGAATCCTGCGCTCTAACCATCTGAGCTACCACGCCAAAACGGCTGCAAATATATATGTTTTAATAACTAATTAGCCATACTTAAAAACCAATTGATAGAATATTTTTTTAAGTATTACAAAAAGACCTATATTGCACCTGATTATTAAGTAATTATTTATAATGAGTAAAGAAAAGTTTCAAATTGAGTTTTTGGCAAAGTCATCGCCAAATATTTTATATAATCAGATAGCAACAGTTTCAGGTTTGTCAGAATGGTTTGCTGATAATGTTAATATAAAAGAAGATATTTTACTTTTTACATGGGACGGTGAAGATGAAGAAGCGAAACTTATTGCCCGAAAAAAAGATCAATTCATAAAATTTGAATGGCTTGAGCTCGAAGGCGAAGGTACTTATGTTGAAATGCGTATTGTTATTGATCCGTTAACAAAAGATTTAGCTTTGGTAATTACCGATTTTTGTGAACCGATGGAGCTGGAAGAATCTAAAGAATTATGGAAGTCTCAGATTGATCAGCTCTTTCAGTCCATAGGAGCATAATTTAATAAAATAGAAGTGTCAGTTTTTCGTTAGCTATATTTGCGTTAGAAAATATAGTAATTGTGAAAAAGCTACACCTATTAATAATCGGCACATATATTGGTCCATTTATCCTCACATTTTTCACGGTGCTCTTTATTCTTATTATGCAATTTTTATGGTTGTATATTGATGAGTTAGTTGGCAAGGGAATAGAGTGGTACATAATCGTAGAGCTTCTGTTTTATGCTTCTGCACATTTGGTTCCGATGGCTTTGCCTGTCGCAATTTTACTTTCGTCAATAATGGCATTTGGTAATATGGGCGAGAATTACGAATTAGTGGCGCTTAAATCTTCTGGTATGTCTTTGATGAGAATAATGAAGCCTCTAATAGTTGTAACATTTATTACTGCTGCAAGTGCATTTTATTTTGCTAATAATATATGGCCTGTGGCTAATTTAAAGTTCAAGACATTACTTTACGATATTCAACATACTAAGCCAGCTATTGATATTAAACCAGGTGTTTTTTATAAAGGAATAGATGGTTATGTTATTAAGATTGAAAGCAAAGATGATGATGGTCAAATGATGCATGATATGCTTATTTATGATCATACAAAACGCCACGGTGCAAATAAAGTTATAAGGGCCGAAAGCGGAAAAATGTTTATGTCTGAAGACAAAATGTTTTTGAATTTAGTTTTATATAACGGTTTTAGTTATGATGAAGTAAAAGATAAAGACCTGAAAGAAAGTACGCATAAACCTTTGGTTAGAACTCAATTTGATGAGGAGATAATTCGATTTAATTTATCAGGGTTTAAGCTCGAGAAGACTGATGAAGAATCTTTTTCAAGTAATTATCAAATGCTAAACATAATTCAACTTGAAAAAGAGATGGATACTTTAAAAATAAAGTATGCAGATAGAATGATTCAGATAAAAAAAATGCAGCATCAAAAATTTTCTCTTTGGCGAGATACGGTGACTGCAGATTCTAGTATTGCCGCATTCGATTCATCAAAAACGTATACTATATTGACTGACCTTGACGAATTGGCTGCTATTAGAATAGTTGATATGGCTACAAATTTAACGCGTAGTACAAAAACTCAATTAGCACAGTTCGATAGGGAATTTGAACATAGGAGAGAGTATATTAATAAATATCGTACTGAGTGGCACAGGAAGTTCACCATTGCGTTTTCTTGCATTGTTCTATTTTTTATAGGGGCCCCGCTAGGAGCTATTATTAGAAAAGGTGGCATGGGGCTGCCTGTTGTAATTGCAATTGTTGGTTTCCTAATCCATTACATGTTAAATATTGTTGGCGAGAAGCTAGTAAAAGAGGATACGGTTGCTCCCTTATATGGTATGTGGCTCTCTAGTATTGTTTTATTCCCAATAGCTATAGCATTAACTTATAAAGCAACAACAGACTCGGCTCTTTTTGAAGGCAGTACTTATATAAGTGGAATAAGAAGATTTGGTCATTTTTTAGCAAACATAGCAAAGGTTAAGAAAACAGTTTGATGAATGTTCTCCAGATATGTCATAAGCCACCAGTTCCCTCTAAAGATGGTGGATGTTTGGCAATGGATGCCATAACTCAGGGTTTATTATCCAAAAATGTCTCTATTAAAGTACTAACGATTTCAACGCCTAAACACACTTTTAACATTGAATTAATAGATAAGCAGTATATAAAAAATACGCGAATAGAATCTGTATTTAAAAATACTGATTTACATCCAAAAGATGCATTGATTAGTTTATTAAAAGGACAATCTTATAACGTTAGTCGATTTTATGATAAGGATTTTGAAACTTTAGTAACTTCTACAATTGCAAAAGAACATTTTGATATAGTGCACCTAGAAAGTATTTTTGTTTTGCCGTATTTAGATTCTATTCGTGAGTGCTTTGCTGGTAAAATTGTCCTTAGAACACATAATGTAGAACATCATATTTGGAAAAATCTATCAATTAATGAGCGGAATCCAATCAAGAAAAAGTATTTGAAAATATTGGCTCAACAATTAAAAAAATATGAATCAGTTCGATTAAGTGAAGTGGATGGAATAGTCTCTATTTCTGATAATGACACCGATGTTTTTACTGCAATGGGTTGCAATAACTCAATTAAGACCGTTCCTTTTGGGATTTCTATTGAACCGCTTCAAAAAGTTAATAATAAAGGATTGTTTTTTTTAGGTTCTTTGGATTGGCAGCCAAACATTGAGGGAGTAAATTGGTTATCAAAAATGGTATCTTCTGCTTTAGAAAGCAAGGTGAATATAGTAGGTAGAAATCCTTCGAAAGAAATTATGATGTCAGATAATCTAATATTAAAAGGAGAGGTTGACGATGCCCAACAATTCATGAAGGAAAATGGAATAATGCTTGTTCCGCTATTTTCGGGGAGTGGTATCCGAATAAAAATATTGGAAGCTATGGCATGGGGTATCCCTGTCGTTGCAACGCCTAAAGCTGTTGAAGGTCTGGGTGTTGAAAGCGGCAGACATATGCTTATTACTGATGATCCTGCACAATTTGCAAACTTTGCTAATCAATTACTAAAAGACAAAAATAGAGCAGAGCAGTTAGTTCAAAATGCCTACGAATTTGTGCAAGAAAATTACAACAACAATCGACTAACGAAAAACCTCATTGCTTTTTATAATCAATTGTTAATCGAATGAAGCTAATGATAGTTCTTTCGAGGTTTCCCTATCCTTTAGAAAAAGGGGATAAACTTCGTGCTTTTTATCAAATTAAAGAACTCTCAAAAACCAATGAAATAGCATTGTGCTGCTTTACTCATAGCTGGGTAAATATGAAGTACCTCAAAGAACTTCGCCCATACTGTGCAGATATCAAAATTATAAAGTTGAGCTGGTTCAGAACTGTTATTAATCTTTTACTCGCATATAAATCAGAAATACCGTTTCAAGTAGCCTATTTTTATCAAAAAAAAGCACAATACGAGTTTGATGATTACGTAATTCAACATCTGCCGAAACATATTTTTTGTCAATTGGTCAGAATAGCAAAATACACAGAAAAGTACACTGTTTTCCCTAAGACGTTAGACTACATGGATGCTTTATCAAAAGGAGTGGAGCGCAGGGTAGAAAAGGCCCCTTTTTACTTAAAAGCGCTATTGAAAAAGGAAGCTGTTCGGTTGAAATCCTTTGAGGTGAGATTGTTCGATTGGTTTGATGTGAAAACAATAATTTCTGAGCAAGATAAAGAGCTAATAGATCACCCTGAGAAAAAACAGATTAAAGTGATACGGAACGGGGTTAATATGGACTTTTTTCGTCCGAATCCAACCCAAGAAAAAGAATACGATGTAGTTTTTACTGGGAACATGGCTTATCCACCAAATGTTGACGGGGCAGAGTTCTTGGTTAAAGATATTCTTCCTAAAGTTCAGCTAGAAATCCCTAATGTGAAAATTATTATAGCTGGAGCCACACCGACTAAGAAAGTTAAAGAATTGAAATCGAATAATGTTAAAGTTACGGGCTGGGTTGCTGATATTAGAGAATCATATGCATCTTCGAAAGTATTTATTGCACCAATGAGAATAGGTACGGGTTTACAAAATAAATTACTCGAAGCTATGGCCATGGAGATTCCCTGTGTTACAACATCTTTAGCAAATAATGCTTTAGGTGCATCCGATAAAACAAACATTTTGATTGGGAATACTTCCTCTGAACTAGCTGCAGCAATAATCTTTTTATTAAAAGATAAGGAATTGAACAATCAAATTGCTCAAGCTGGACATTCTTATGTTGCACAAAATTTTGATTGGTTAACCTTTTGCAATCAGCTCAATTTTGAGATGAAAGAAAGTTCGCAACACCCAATAGTAAAATAATGCACGACCATATTCATCACCATCATCAAGGCACTGAGAACATTAAAATGGCTTTCTTTCTCAATTTGGTTTTTACCATAATTGAAGTTTTTGGTGGAATTTTTACTAATAGCGTTGCTATCGTTACAGATGCGGTGCATGATTTAGGTGATACGGTGACAATAGGATTTTCATGGTATTTAGAAAAGATATCTAAGAAAAAGCGAACCAAAGATTTCTCCTACGGCTATACGCGTTTCTCTCTGTTAGCGGCAATCATAAATATTAATGTACTCGCTCTAGGGTCTGTTTTTGTGCTGAAAGAATCAATTGAGCGGTTGATGAGTCCTGAGCCTTGTAACTTAGAAGGTATGATGGCTTTAGGAGTGCTGGGTGTGTTATTTAACGGAGTTGCAGTTCTCAAATTAAAAAAAGGACATTCAGAAAACGAGCGAGTTGTAATGCTTCATCTGTTAGAAGATGTTTTAGGTTGGGTTGCAATACTTATTGGTGCTGTAGTTATGTATTTTGTTGATGTACCTATTCTCGATCCAATCTTGTCAATTTCTATAGCTTGTTATATTTTATATGGGGCGTCTAAAAATTTAAAAAGAACACTTAGTATATTCCTACAGGGTGTGCCAAAAGGGGTAAATATGGAGATGGTAACAAAAATGATTAAACAAGAAGCAAATGTTTTGGATGTACACGATGTACACTTATGGAGTCTAGATGGAGATTACAATGTGCTTACTGCTCATATCATTGTGCCAGAAAAAACGACTATGCAAGATTTAGCTTATTTGAAGAAAGAAATTCATACAAAACTAAAAGAGCATAAGGTACCTCACGCTACTTTAGAGTTTGAGTTGTATAAAGAAAATTGTCACTTGGAGGCGCATTAAAATTTTCACCAACCAAAAAACTCAAGTATAGTCTTTCCAAGAAATATCCAGACCAACCCTTTAATTAGAAAAAAGAGGAATCCAGCAATTCCCATTTTTTTAAGTCTACTTATCCATTTCTTATTCACAAGCCAAAGATACTACTCATTCCAATATAGTTTACCACCACCTTCAACAATACGATCATTATCCATTAACCACTGTATGGTTTTAATCAGTTTTTTTTCAGGAAACAACGGAAGTGCATCAATTAACTGGTTGATTGTTAGTGCATCAGTTAATGCATTTTTAATTACATTTTGCAATTGATTAAATTCATCGGTAGCTAAATTTTCTCGTTTTTCTTTTAAGCAAATATCACATTGACCACATTTCGATGTTTCTTTTTCACCAAAATATGTTAGAAGAATTCTGCTTCTACATTGCGTAGGGTTTGTAACATACTTAATTACTGAATTCATTCGAGCAATAGTTATTACTTTTCGGTCATCATAGGTTTTTTTAGATAATATAAAGTTGTCGCTGCTTAAACGCTCAGAGTTGTAATAGATTTTTGGGGCGTTAGTTTGCGGCAGATAATCTATTACTTTTTGCTTTTGTAGAAGTGTTAAAAGATTTTTAACCTGCTCAAAAGTAATTCCGCAACGTGATGCTATTTCGCCTTCTTTTATGACTTTGTAGTTCTCAAATATTCCAGAGTATGAACGGAGAATCACTTTAATAAAATTAGAAAGTGTGGAGTTGTGCTCTTGGTAATTTTGAATATCTTCTTTACCAATAATAAACTTTAATTTACTAGGCTCAAATAAAGATTCAGAAACTGAAATATATCCTTCTTTTTCAATATATCTTAAAGAATTATTTACTTCTATTGAATTGAATTTAAATCTATTGCAGAATTCACCTAAATTAAAAGTAAAGAGCTCTTCTTTTCCAGATCCAACGGCTAATTGAAAGTAACTTCCTAGAGCTTGATATACTTTTTTTATCTTTTCTATAGATGGATAAGATTTTTGAGTTTGCTCTTTGAATGATATTATATCAGATTTGGCATAGAGTTGCACAGCATAGGCTTTTTTTTCATCTCTTCCTCCACGACCAGCTTCTTGAAAATATGCTTCTAAAGAATCGGGTAAATCGAGATGAACAACAAAACGAACATCTGCTTTGTCGATACCCATTCCAAAGGCATTAGTAGATACAATAATTCGAATTTTGTTACTTATCCATGCTTCTTGCTTTTCATCTCTTATTCTAGAATCCAACCCAGCGTGGTAAAAATCTGCGTGTACTCCGTTCTTTTGTAAAAACACAGCGATTTCTTCTGTTTTTTTTCTGTTACGAACATAAACTATACCTGTACCTGCAACTTTATTTACTATTTTAAGCAACCGGCCATGCTTGTCCTCTTCCTTTTGAACAATATAGGCGATATTTTTTCTCTCGAAACTCTTTTGCAAAATATTAGTTTCCTTAAACGCTAACTTTTCTTGAATATCTATAACAACTTCAGGGGTAGCTGTAGCAGTTAAAGCAATAATCGGAATGTCTGGAAAATATTGTCTGATTTCTATAATTTGAAGATAAGAAGGTCTAAAATCATAGCCCCATTGAGAAACACAATGCGATTCGTCAACGGCAATTAAATTTGCATTCATTTTTTGAAATCGAGCGATAAATAATTCAGTAGTTATCCGTTCCGGAGAAACGTATAAAAATTTGATATCCCCATAAATGCAATTATCAAGTAGAATATCCATTTCTCTTCTGCTCATACCCGAATATATTGCAGCAGCGTTAACACCTCTTTTTTTGAGATTTAGCACTTGATCTTTCATCAAAGCAATTAACGGAGAAATAACAATACAAATTCCTTCTAGACTTAAAGCTGGAACTTGAAAACAAATAGATTTTCCACCACCTGTTGGAAGAAGAGCAAGTGTGTCTTTTCCCTCAAGAACAGAATTAATAATATCCTCTTGCTTAGGTCTAAATTTGTTAAATCCCCAGTACTGCAATAATATTTGATGAATATTTGTCACTCGAAACGAATGTAATACTAAACAAGGTAAAAGAATAAATGCATTTGTTTATTCTGACTCTAGTCCACTTTTCAATAATTTACAAATCGAATTTTGTGCACTGATATTTAAATATGGATATTCAACTTTTGATAAATACAGTCCATTTGGAACAGCTAATCGTTTAACTGTTTCTTGTTTTTGGCCGTTAACAATCTGCTGAAATTCTTCTAAAGAAAGTGTACCCACCCCAATTTGAAGTATATAGTTAACTATAATTCGAATCATACCGTGTAGAAAACGATTGGCTTGAATAGTAAATTGTAATCTTTTTTCTTGTTCATTGATAGTGAGTAATGCAAAGGAAACATTGCACAATGTATGTTTGTATATATGTGGTCTTCTGCATAATGCCTTAAAATCTTTAATGTCGAGTAAGAGCTCTACTGCGCTTGTCATTGCTTTATAATCCAAACTATCGAGTTCATAGAACGAACTGTATTTGGTTAAAAACGGATCTTTATTTAAGTGGATAAAGTAATTGTACCTTCGAGAAACAGCATCATATCTAGCATGTTTACTATCATCAACTTCAATAACATCATGAATTGAAATATCGCTAGGTAAGTTTTTGTTTAATCTAAATTTTAGATCAAAATTTAGAGATTCTCTAAGGTTTATGTGAGCTATATATTGACTAGCATGAACCCCCGCATCAGTTCGTCCGCATCCATACAAGGTGATAGGATATTTAAATATGCGGGTCAGCTCATTTTCAATCGTTTCTTGAACGGAAATCACATTTGGTTGAAACTGCCACCCATGGTAATTACCACCATCGAAGCTGATATGCAGGAAGTATCTCAATAAATGCTATTATTCGTTAATAAGAGTCGGTTTTCTGTTTCCATTCAATTTAACATACTTAAAATCTCCAGAAGTCACCTTTATCACATTTTCGCTTTCAAAATCTCGGCTAACAAAGGCCTCTATATGCACAGTTATTGAGGTCTTACCAATTTTTACAAGTGAAACGTAGCAACATAAAGTATCACCAATAAAAACAGGCTCATTAAATGTTGTTGAGTCTATTGTTACCGTAACAACTCTTCCTTTAGCAATTTTCCGACAGAAGACGCCACCTGCTAAATCCATTTGAGATAAAAGCCATCCTCCAAAAACGTCACCAGCTGGGTTCGTGTCTTTTGGCATTGCCATTACTTTTATAGCTAGTTCTCCTTTAGGTTGGTTTTTCATAGTTAAGTTTTAAAATTGTTCAAGAACTTCAATTCTATCATCAATAGGTGGATGGGAAGCAAACAAGCCAGAAAACACAGAGAAAAACCCTTTTTTATTTTTTTCTCCTGGGTTCTCAATAAATAACTGGGCAACATCTTTTCGTTCTACAGCCTCTATTCGGGCATCTTTAGAAACCTTACGTAAGGCAGAGGCGAGAGCTTCTGGATTCTTCGTCATTTCAACAGCTCCAGCATCGGCCATGTATTCTCGCTTGCGAGATATCGCAAACTTGAGTAATACAGAAAGTAAGTACCCAACCAATGCTAATCCTAATATAATAAGAAGCAGCGGTATTATACTTCCTTTGTTCTTGCCGCTGCTTCGACTCCATCTGCCGCTGCGCAGTATGGTTCGAAAAGCCATTTCCGATAAGAAGGCAAAAATCCCTACAAAGATTATCGATACAATTAAAAGACGAACATCGCGATTGAGAATGTGCGTTAACTCATGGGCAATTACACCTTTCAATTCTTCATCATCTAACTTATTGATGATACCACTAGATAACGAAACGGTAAAAGTGCTATCGCTTAGCCCACTTGCAAATGCATTAAGTGAATCGTCTTCGATAATGTTAATTTTTGGCATTTTCATGCCCTTAGAGATACAAAGATTCTCAAACAGGTTATATACCCTTTTGTTTTCTTTGCGGTTGAGTGTTTTAGAGCCAGTAGCCTTTCTTATCATGGCGCTATGCGAAAACCAAGCGATGATAAACCAGAGACCCACTCCACCAAGTACAAATGGGCTAGCTGCTATAAATTGTGTATGAGCTTCTGAAATGCGTAATACATTTCCATAATTGATTAAATTGAAAAACAGATAAGTAAGTCCAAGAATGAGCAGGGGGAAGGATAGCAGAAGTATAACAGATCTAGAATTGTTTCTCCAAATCTGAGTTTGTAATCCTACATATTTCAAAACTTAACTTCTGGAGGTGTATCCATATTGTCTCGTTGCTCTTTTCCTAAATCGAAAAAGGTTGCTTTAGCAAATCCAAAACTTCCAGCTATAATATTAGAAGGAAACATTTCTACTGCGTTATTCAATTCCTTAGTAGCGGAATTAAAGTAACGTCTTACAGCAGCAAGTTTGTTTTCAATATCAGACATTTCTTCTTGTAACTGCAAAAAGTTGGTGCTTGCTTTTAAATCTGGGTATGCCTCAACAGAAATGTTAAAACCACTCATAGCAGAAGACAATTCTTGCTCTGCCACAATTTTATCATCAATGCCACTTGCATTAACGGCTCTCGTTCTGGCTTCGGTTACTTTCATTAAAACACCATCTTCATGTTTCATGTATCCTTTTACAGTTTCTATCAGCTGTGGAATGAGGTCATGTCGTTGTTTTAATTGCACATCAATATCTGCAAATGCGTTTTCACGATTGTTACGTAATTTAACTAGCTTGTTGTATAAACTAACTAGCCAAACTATGACTAGTAGACCTAGCCCAATAATTACATATACTCCTGTCATAAGAATTGATTTTCAACAAATATATCAATTACGGTATATCTTCATTCAGTGTTTAATAAATGGCATATTCTTTTATCTCTTTAATTACACTATTGAGTTCGTATGTCTGGGATATTGATTGATTTATTATTGCTGATATTGCATTTTATTTTGATTTCCCTACTCATTTGGCTTTTCGGTTACGCCTCGTTTTTATGGTGGTCGCCGAACTCCACTCTATTGAAAATGCTATCAATCAAATCTGTACACTTTTTCAGTCGTACCATCGCTATAGATATAGATTAAGAAACTGTTTGGTTTGTCTTCTGTTTCCCTCCCTAAGATATCTACAACCTTTATTAATTGTCTTATTGGCATTGAGGGCTCTTCTATTCCAACATTTCCATTGCAAACAATTGGGTCTATTGAAAGGTAAACATCATCAATATAATAGTAAGCACCTATTGTCTCACTTGTTCCCTGTTGGACTTGAATAATATTGGTCTGTGAATTGTCAAAGAAATTTCCAATAACCAAGTATTCTTCACCACCGTTTGCAATATACTCACCACAAACTTGGGTCCAGTTTGCACTGTCTAAGACGACAGAATAGAGATTTCCAATTGGTGCTAAAGGGATAAATTCGTTGGTAGCGGATGTAACAGGGTTCGGAGCGAGACAAATA
>CAJQPE010000066.1 GCA_905480125.1 uncultured Flavobacteriales bacterium
ATAACCACCTATCAGAAAATTTGTCTCATTTCCGTTGGCGTCCGATATATCATTCTCCGCATAATAACTAATTCGAGCATTACCATACTCCAAAGAAACATCTTTTGGTACCACGAATGTGAATTCAAAGTCCCCATTAACAACACTGGCACGGCCTTTAAAAACAACCGACGTTTGTAAATTAAACTTAAAGTAGTTTGTATCAGTCGGATTATCATTGTGTAATCCTTTTATTTCTCGCGATTTATCGAAAACGGATGGATAAATAATTCCATTAAAATCTTGCATTTTTTGATTATTTCTATCCGCTACAAAACCGCTAATAGTAACTTTACTGAGCCCTTTCATCGTGTCAGGGAACTCCGTTGTGACTATATTATATTTCGGAATAGCCAAAGTTAGGGCAGGATCTCCGAGTAAATTAAATTTGCGACTATTAGCATCCGAAGCTGTATTAACTTTTGTTGCTTCTACCAAATCTCCAAGAGTTGTTATACCCGAATCAAGTTGAGAAAAACCAAACTCAAAAAAATTATCCATTAGCGAGTAGTTTCCGCCAGAGTATACTAGCCTTGTTGTTGTTAACAAAGCTATTGATCCTCCTCGTGGATTAAGCAATACTAGCTCACCTGCTGATGTACGCTGCGGGTCATCATATCTGCTAAATTCGCATGTAGCTGTGAGGAACAATGGCATTACATACTCATTAGACCAACCATTGATTTGAGGAACTTCTAAAACTCTTTCGTGTGCCCAACCCAGTTCGCCACCATGTCCCATATAACTTACAATTAAAGCACCTTGATTTATTCTTTTGTTAAATGCTTCTTTTGCTTCTGGATATCTTTCTCCACCTGCACCGGAAACTTGAGGATAAGCATCTAGATAAACCTTATCGATGTTCATGTTTTTATTTACTTCTGCAGCCCTATTTGCAACATTATCCGCTTGGATCATATGGGAATCAGAGTCCTCATCATCACCAATAAAAAGCAACCAATTTCTCCATGGACGAAGGGTTTCTTCAGAATAATATCTTTTTATTTTGCCTACTTGTTCTTCGGCTTCTTGCTTCGTTCGAACAGTTAATCTCCCGATACCTATATCTATATACTGACTGTCACTGTCGCCTTCTGCATCATCTAATAATCCATAAAAATCGTCAGAACAATATGAGGTCTTAGGATCAAGCGAACTCTGTGATTGATATACTGGAACGTAATTCGAATTACCAGCAACCCTATCCTTATAGTCATAGGAACCATCACCAAAAAGCAGCAAATATCTAGGCATTTCTTCTATAGAGCTAGCTTCATCATAAAACATTTTCACAAAGCCCCTTATCGCATTAACATCTTGAGCTCCGGAACTAAATTCGTTATAAATTTCGTTTGTGGTTGCAACCACAGCACTAAATCCTTCTTCATCTCTATGAAATTGAGCAAGTTCCTCTGCTTGATCTCTAAATTTAGGGTGAGTAACAATAATATAATCTGGATGTTCATCTTTCATCGCGTGAAGATCTTGCCAAGCCACCTCTCCCTTACTTATAGGATCGAGAAAATACGTTCCATCATAAACAATATATTCTTTTAAATTCTCGGATTCAGCATTAAAAGTCAAGGTATTTCCTGAAAAAGTTGTTACTTGCTTTACAGGATTTATAGGATTTGTAATATCCCAAACTTTATGGTTGCTATTCGAACTACTAAGTTGATATCTTGAAACATTTCCTGAGCCTATACTTTCTAAATCCCTAAAGTGCATTTGTGTTCCATTAGTTTTCAACAAACGTCTAGCATTTATTTCAATGTAGTTCAGCCATGCTAATGCTGAAGAATTTGCTTTATTAAAATTAATTTCAATGTTAATAGAAGAGCTAGGTGAGGGCAAATCTATATCAAACTTCGTTTTTTCTGCATATAAGTTAGTATAACCGGGAGTTACTGCTTCATCAAACTGTGAAAAACTAACATTGTTTGCATTGATTACAAACTCACTCGCACTATATGGCGAGTGTGAAGCAAAGTCTATTTGTATATCTGCATTACTACTTTGATCAATATCAGGAATCTGAAATGAAAAATCGTGTGTGTTAATAATGCCAAACTGCTCTCCAAACCAATCCTGCCCTGATTTTATGAGGTTAGCCCGATCTTTTTCATGAATAATTCTTTCATTAAAAGAGGTTACCGTTTCCGTGTAAGAACCGAGTGAAGGATTAGACAAAATACGCTTACCCAATCCTAAGTCAGCAGTTAAGTAGTAAAATGTTGTATCACAATACAAATTTTTCTCGTGGATAAACTTTACACCATTATTAGTCCATAATTCTTGAGACTTGCCATAAAACAAGATATAATCTGAGTTGTCAAATATACCATCACTCTCGCCCTCAACTAGAATACTATTCTCTTGCAGGTCATCGTATCTTGCTACTGAATTTTCCACAGGCAACATCCCCCCCCCGTTACCATATATTCGAATATTCCTCGGGTCAATATTATTAGGATTGATACCCATAGTTTGGAGCTTAGAAAACGACAACTTATAGATTCCGTCTTCTACAACTGCTAATTTATACCAATCTCCACTACTTAAAACTGAATTATCAGCATAGGTCATTATAGAAGGATCTGAGGAATTACCTTTTTGCTCTGGAATTATCCAATCCAAATCAAACGCAATAAGCTTTTCAATTTCACCTGTAAAAGGATTTCGTTTTAATGGTGTAAATGAACAGATAGCGAATGTCTTCTTTTTTTGATAAACCAGAGAGACAAGAGGTTCAATATCGTCGAGTAACTCTGCGTCTTTCAAGACGTGAAGTTCTTCTGGCGTTAATTGTTGATATTTTCCACTAACTAACCTAGCCTCTATATCGTTAGGATTACCATTTACTTCTATTTTTACTTCGAAACGCGGCAGCTTGCTAATCGAAAAGTCATGTATTGCATTTTCAAAAGTCAAAAAAACTACCTTACTTTCTCCGCTAATACTAGCGCTACTAACGCCCAACCATTCTATTCGATACTCGTAACTATTTTCAACAAGTTTTCGCCCATCTAATTGTTTTTCAGGAGTTTTATCTATTAAGGGATTCATAAGTAGATTCGTCTGCTGACCTTGCGTTAGTGCAACAATTAGGATAAAGAAGATATTCAATTTAATTTTCATAGCTACCATTAGCAAAATGCGAAGTAAATGATGTTTAATATAAAATTACTAATTTTGTAGGTAAATCGTTTCTTAAAAAAACAATTTAACGGATCTATTTATTTATTATTGTGCTGCAAAAAATTTTGAAACTGAATAAAAAAAAGTGCGTACAAGCCTTTTTCAAATTTTAATTAAATGTTTAGAAAAGCGATTTTAGTCCTAATAGCTGCTGTTTCTTTCTTGATTTTTTGTGCGAATAACGCACAAGCTCAAGATCCTGAATTCACGCAGTTTTACGCAAATCCCCTTTATTTGAACCCTGCTTTTGCAGGAACGGCTAGATGTCCTAGACTTACTATGAATTTTCGAGACCAATGGCCAGGAATTGCGGGCACATTCGTTACATATAGCGCTGGCTACGATCAACACGTTGATGCTATACAAGGAGGAATTGGAATTTTAGTTATGAATGATAGACAAGGTCAAGGAACAATTAACACCACTTCGGCTAGTTTGATGTACTCCTACCAGCTAAATGTAACGCGTACATTTTCTGTGAAAGCTGGTTTTCAGGGCACTTTTTTTCAAAAATCTTTAGATTGGCAAAAATTAACTTTTGGTGATATGATTGACGAACGTTATGGGTTTATATACGAAACAGAGGAAATTGAGCCAGATAAAACCACTACTTATGGCATGGACTTCTCTGCTGGATTGATTGGATACAGCAAAAAGTACTATTTCGGTGCGGCAGTTCATCACTTAACTCAACCTAATGAAAGCGTTGCAGATGGTGTAAGTAAACTTCCAAGAAAATATACAGGACATGCCGGAGCTGTAATACCATTTAAGCCAAGAAAGCCGGAAGAAGGAATGATTTCACCTAATATTATCTTCCAATATCAACAGAGTTTTGTTCAATTAAATCTAGGACTTTATGTAACTAAAGGGCCTTTTGTTGGAGGTTTATGGTACAGAAACAGTGATTCATTTATTATTTTATTAGGCATCCACAGTGGAATGGTAAAAATAGGATATAGCTACGATATAACATCTAATAGATTAACTAATAGTTTCAAAACGGGAACGGCAGGTTCGCACGAAGTTTCTTTCGCTATTCAGTTCGACTGTCGACCAAAAAGAAGAAAATTTAGAACAATAAGTTGTCCATCTTTTTAGTTATTAAATAACCTTTTAAAATTATCCCCGTATTAAGGGAACTCAATTAAACAAAAAAGTCATGAGAAGTAACGTTTTTAAATTACTTACGCTCGCATCCTTAATTGCATTTGCATCATCCTGCGGATTTGAAAAATCTGGGATAACCGGCTGGGATTATAACACCGAGGTTAATGGTGGCTTCCAAAAAATGCCATTCGAAGAACAAGAGACAGGTCCTAATTTGGTTTTAATTGAGGGCGGAACTTTCACTATGGGGCGAGTTCTTGATGATGTAATGTACGACTGGAATACTATTCCAAGAAGAGTTACAGTGTCTTCATTTTATATGGATGAAACAGAAATTTCCAACTTTAATTGGTTGGAATATTTGTATTGGACTTCACGGGTTTATTCAGCAGATTATCCTGAAGTATACAAAACTGCTCTTCCCGACACGTTGGTATGGAGATCCAAATTGGGATACAATGAGCCATACGTTGATTACTACCTAAGACATCCTGCGTACAGAGATTATCCTGTAGTTGGAGTTAACTGGTTACAGTGTAGAGATTTTTGTAATTGGAGAACAGATCGAGTAAACGAATATATCTTAATACGTGAAGGAGTATTAGAACACTATGTAAATCAAATTAATGAAGATAATTTTAATACAGAAGCTTATTTTAAAGGTCAGTATGAAAGTGGAAAAGCTATTGATGGTTTGCCTGATTTAAATCCGAATAGAGAATTTAGAAATGTAAAAATGGAAGATGGCATATTATTACCCAAGTATAGACTTCCTACTGAAGCAGAATGGGAATATGCTGCTTACGCGCTTATTGGTAACACAATTGGAGAGCGAATAAGAGAAGAAAAAATGTGGCCTTGGAGTGGGCACGCTGTTCGTAACCCTGAAGAACGCTACATAGGTATGATGATGGCAAATTATAAAAGAGGTCGAGGAGACAACATGGGAATTGCAGGCAGATTAAATGATAACGCTGACGTTACTGCACCAGTTTACTCATATTGGCCAAATGATTTTGGATTATATAATATGGCAGGAAATGTCTCTGAATGGGTAATGGATGTATACAGGCCTTTATCTAATGATGACCGTGATGATTTTAGAGCATTTAGAGGTAATGTTTACAAAACATTAGAAACTGATGATGAAGGATATGTTGCCGAGAAAGATAGCTTAGGTCATTTAGTCTATCGAGATGTGACAGAAGCCGATAATATTGATAGAAGAAACTATAGATCATCTGATAATATTAATTTCTTAGATGGTGACTATGAATCTTCTACAAATTCAGCCTTTTGGTCAGAAGAACCAGAAGATGATGAAAAACTTGAAAGTCAGTATGTTTATGATTATAGCATATACTCAATGATAAACGACAAAGCCCGCGTATACAAAGGGGCTTCATGGAAAGATAGAGCTTACTACATGAATCCAGGAACAAGAAGGTTCTTAGACGAAAAACAAAGAACCGATTATATTGGTTTCCGATGTGCTATGGACAGAGTCGGCAGTCCCATGGGATTTGGAAGTCAGTAAATCGAAATTAAATCTATATTTAAACCCTGAGAAACCATCTCGGGGTTTTTTATTGTTCAAATAATGAAGATACAAAACATTTACAAGCTATTCAAAGAGCACCCTTTCGTGAGCACTGATACGCGGAATATTAAATCAAACTCACTTTTTTTTGCACTAAAAGGCGCGAATTTTAATGGCAATAAATTCGCAAAAATGGCCATTTCATCGGGAGCTAAATATGCTATAGTGGACGACCCTAGCCTTAAATTGTCTAATAAACATATATTAGTGCCTAATGTACTTTCGTGCTTACAAAAACTAGCAGCTCACCATCGTAAACAACTTAATGTTCCAATTATTGGGATTACCGGCACTAATGGCAAAACAACTACTAAGGAAATTACTCAAGCTGTCTTATCTCAAAAATATCTTTGTTATGCAACAAAAGGCAACTTAAACAATCATATTGGTGTGCCCTTATCTGTTCTTGAAATAACAGAAAGGCATGAGCTTGCAATTATTGAAATGGGAGCTAACCATATTGGTGAAATTGCCGAACTATGCGAAATCTCACAACCTTCAATTGGATTAATTACCAATATAGGTAAAGCGCATCTTGAGGGGTTCGGCTCATTTGAAGGGGTTAAAAAAGCAAAATCTGAGTTATATAATTATTTACAAAAACATGACGCTCCAGTCTTTATTAACGGAGATAACAATGTACTACTTGAACTTGCTGATGGATTATTCCATCTTACATACGGCAAATCCGAGGTAAATCAAATTATTGGCAGATTAGAGGAAAGTTTTGATCACTTGTCTTTAGCATGGAAAAAACATAACTATTTTGGATATACCTTGCCGATATCAACCAATCTAGTAGGAGATTACAATTTCGAAAACGTTCTAGCGTCAATTTGTATTGGTAATTACTTTGACCTAAGTCCTGAACAAATTTCTACTGGCATAGAATCGTATCTTCCAAGCAATAATCGTTCTCAATTAATTAATAAGAATTCCAACAAGATAATCTTAGATGCATACAATGCGAACCCTGTAAGTTTGAAAGCGGCAATCGAAAATCTTGCAAATTCTGAACAAAAAAACAAATTGGCAATACTTGGGGACATGAAAGAATTGGGGATATACAGTAAGGAAGAACATCAGGCTATAGTTAATCTACTTATAGAAAAATCGTTGGATGCTATTCTTATTGGAGAGAATTTCAGCAAAACTGACCATGGAAATCTGAAAACTTTCGATTATGCAAAAGAACTTTCAATACACCTTAAGAATCATCCCGTAAAGAACGCTGTTATACTTATTAAAGGATCTAGAAGTATTGGTTTAGAGAAAGTCGTTGAATTTCTTTAATCTTTTAAAATAGCTCTAGAAATTATAATTTTTTGAATTTCGGAGGTTCCCTCATAAATCTGAGTAATTTTTGCATCACGCATTAATCGTTCAACATGATATTCTTTTACGAATCCATAACCACCATGAATCTGCACCGCTTCAACAGAGGCTTCCATTGCAACTTTAGAGGCGTATAACTTTGCCATTGCCCCTTCTTTATCAAAGGGCTCACCCTTATCTTTTAACCAAGCAGCCTTGAAGCACAAGTTTCTAGCACACTCTATCTCTGTTGCTATATCAGCTAATTTGAAACCGATTGCCTGATGTTCTACAATAGGTTTTCCAAAAGTTTTTCTTTCTTTAGCGTAAGCAGTTGCTAGCTCCAAAGAGCCGGAAGCTATCCCAAGCGCCTGAGAGGCTATACCGATTCTTCCTCCGGTTAAAGTTTTCATAGCGAACTTAAATCCAAACCCCTCTTCGCCTATTCTATTCTCTTTCGGAACTTTAACGTCATTAAAAAGTAAAGTATGTGTGTCCGATCCCCTGATTCCAAGTTTGTTTTCTTTAGCACCGACGACAAATCCATCCATTCCCTTTTCAACAATAACACAATTTATACCCCTATGCCCTTTTTCCCTATCTGTCTGAGCTATTACTAGATATATGGAAGCAGAACTACCATTTGTAATCCAGTTTTTTGTTCCGTTTAGTAAGTAATGGTCGCCTTTATCTTCTGCTGTTGTTCTTTGCGAGGTTGCGTCTGATCCAGCTTCTGGCTCAGATAAACAAAATGCTCCAATAATCTCTCCAGTGGCTAATCTTGTTAAATATTTTTGCTTTTGCTCTTCATTTCCGAATTTCTCTATCCCCCAGCAAACCAAAGAATTATTAACAGACATTATAACAGAAGTAGAAGCATCTACCTTAGAAATTTCCTCCATTGCTAACACATAAGAAATCGCATCCATTCCCCCTCCATTATACTTTGGACTAACCATCATCCCTAAAAAGCCAAGCTCTCCAAGCTGTTTAATTTCATCTTTAGGAAATGTTTGATTTTCGTCTCTTTCAATAACACCAGGCTTTAAAACGTTTTGTGCAAAATCTCTAGCTGCTTCTCTAACTGCAATTTGCTCTTCGGTTAACTCAAAATTCATAGTCAAATATTTTCTTTTGTAAGACTAGCAAAATTAATGTTTTAACTCAATAAATTACTATTCTTGTATGGTGACATTAATCAAGAAAGGATACAAAGTACTGGGGCTTATGTCTGGCACCTCATTAGACGGTCTAGATATCGCTTATTGTAGTTTTTATCAAAAAAACTATCGTTGGGGTTTCGAATTACTCAAAAACGATACTTTAGAGTACCCAGCTAATCTTCTCGAAAAACTAAAAAAAGCCATATCTTTGTCTGGGTTAGAGCTATCAAACCTGAATATAAATTTAGGCCAATTTATAGGACTTAGTTGTCTTGATTTTATTGTTAAGAACAAACTTACTGTTGATTTTATTTCTTCGCATGGCCATACCGTTTTTCATCAACCTGAAAACGGCTTAACACTTCAAATAGGTAATGGACCTGATATCGCTGCATTAACCAAAACTCCTGTCATTTGTGACTTTAGATCTAACGACATAGCAAACGGTGGTCAAGGCGCTCCATTGGTGCCAATTGGCGATGCGTTACTTTTTTCTGAATATGATAGCTGCATTAACATAGGTGGGTTCGCCAATATTTCTTATCTTCAAAATCAAAAATCAATTGCTTTTGATATCTGTCCCGTCAATATAATTCTAAACTGGTTAACTCAGAAGATAGACATAATTTTTGATAAAGATGGACTTATCGCAGAAACCGGAAACATTAATTTCCCACTCTTAGAAAAACTTAATGCATTGGATTATTATTCTAGTAATCCACCAAAATCTTTAGGTAAAGAATGGTCAGACGAAATAATTCGGCCTCTGCTTAACTCCGCTGATTTGGCTGCTCCCGATATATTGAGAACTTATACAGAGCATTGTTCAATACAAATTACTAATGTGATAAACAACAATAGAATAAAATCTGTATTATTAACCGGTGGTGGAACTTTCAATAAGTTCCTCATGAGAAGAATAGCTGACCATACTCATTGCAAAATCGTTATACCAAAACCGGATATTATTAACTACAAAGAAGCCATCATTTTTGGGTTTTTAGGCTTACTCAGATGGGAGGGTAAAATCAATTGTTTGCGCTCAGTCACAGGAGCAAGAAGAGATAATATCGGAGGAGCCGTTTATCTGCCATAATATGACCCTAAGCTAAATTTACATTGCCCGTTTACCTAGTTTTTTATATTTGTACTCTTGCAAAAAAATGAAGATGAGAGACCTATTAGAAAAATTTGAAAATAAACGTCCAGAGATAGTTTTCGAATGGAAAGATGCGGAAACAGAAGCAGAAGGATGGGTTGTAATAAACTCCTTAAGAGGTGGTGCTGCAGGTGGTGGCACACGTATGCGAAAAGGTCTTGACAAGAGGGAAGTTGAATCTTTGGCAAAAACCATGGAAGTCAAATTTACTGTTGCAGGCCCGCCGATTGGCGGTGCAAAATCAGGAATTAATTTTGACCCACAAGATCCTAGAAAAAAGAGTGTGCTCAGGAGATGGTATGCCGCAGTTACTCCATTGTTGAAACATTATTATGGAACGGGCGGAGACTTGAACGTAGACGAAATTCATGAAGTAATTCCAATGACAGAAAATTGCGGTGTTTGGCACCCGCAAGAAGGAGTGTTTAATGGTCATTTTCAACCCCGAGAATCGCAAAAAATAAATCGAATTGGTCAATTAAGACAGGGAGTATTAAAAGCTATTGAAAACGAAAAGTACTCTCCAGAAATTAGTCGAAAGTATGTGGTCGCTGATATGATCACTGGATTTGGAGTTGCTGAATCTGTAAAGCACTTTTATGATGTTTACGGTGGAGATGTAATTGGCAAGCGAGTAATTGTTCAGGGTTGGGGCAATGTTGGTTCTGCTGGTGCATACTATCTGGCACAATCGGGAGCTAAAATTGTTGGGATTATTGACCGTGTTGGAGGTTTAATAAATAAAGACGGTTTTTCATTAGAAGAAATAAAACAGTTATTCATAGATAAAAACGGCAATGCTCTCTCGTCTGATAATATGCTGTCATTTAAAGATGTAAATGATCAGATTTGGGACCTAAACGCTGAAGTATTTATTCCATGTGCGGCATCTAGACTGATTACAAAAGACCAAATAGATAGAATGATTCGCAGCGGAATTGAGGTAATTGCTGCAGGCGCAAATGTCCCTTTTGCTGACCCAGAAATTTTCTTTGGGCCTATAAGTGAATATGCAGATAATGCCATCAGTATCATTCCAGACTTTATTTCTAATTGTGGTATGGCTAGAGTTTTTGCCTACCTTATGAGCAACGACTTAGATAATCTTGATGATCAATCAATATTTGAAGATACTTCTCGCGTCATAAAGGATTCTTTAATTATAGCTCATTCAAAAAATTCATCTAAAACTCAAATTGCCAAAACCGCATTTGAAATCGCATTAAATCAATTGATTTAAAATGACAGACTTTTTTAATCAAATATATTTTGGGAACTCTGGATTAGACTATTGTTGGCTCATTAGCGCGATTCTAATCGGTCTAATTTTCCAAAAATTTGCTTCTAAGCTGATTAGCAACATTATCTTTAAAATAATCAGCAAGCAAACGACCAGCATTTCAAAAGAAGAATTATACACTCTACTTCATAAACCGCTCTCTTGGTTTATTATGCTTATTATTATTTATGTAGCATCTTCCCATATTCATTTTCCAGATTCGTGGCATTTAGTAGATAAAAATGAATTTGGCCTGCGAATGCTGTTATCCAAATCTTACCAACTATTTTTGATTTGCACAATTACCTGGATTGGTTTGCGCACCCTAGAATTTTTAATGTTAATCCTCTTAAGAAAAGCCGAAAAAACGGATGGCAAACAGGATGACCAAATTATCGGATTTGCAAAGGAAATCATCAAAATAATCATAATTATTTTTGCAATTTTCATTGTCTTAGGTAACGTTTTCGGGATTGAAATGGGACCACTTCTTGCTGGTCTTGGTGTCGGAGGACTAGCACTAGCTCTTGCCGCGAAAGAAAGTCTAGAAAATTTATTAAGTTCATTTACAATCTTCTTTGACAAACCTTTTGTATTAGGCGACACTGTTAAAGTTGGCAGTGTGGTGGGAACAATTGAAAAAGTTGGCTTCAGGAGCACTCGGCTTCGAACACCAGAAAAAAGTTATGTTACTGTTCCAAACAAAAAAATGATTGATGCTGAACTTGATAACCTATCACTAAGAACTTTTAGAAGAGTGAATCAAACAATTGGTTTAGTTTATGGTACTCCTATCAATTCCATGCAATTAATAGTAAACGAAATACAAAAATTACTTGATGAGCATTCTAATACAAACCAAGATGGAAAAGCAAGATTCACTGATTTTGGTGCTAGCTCTTTAGATATTATGGTGAACTACTATGTGGATACGATGGATTGGAGTACCTACCTCGATATAAAACAAGAAATTAACTATAAAATAATGGAGATTGTTGAGAAATACGGAAGTGATTTTGCCTTTCCCACTCAAACAATTCTTTTAGAAAATCAAAATTCTTAGCACTATGTATATTTTAATGGTAATTGTATTTGTAGCAGGCTATTTGGCCATAGCCCTAGAACATCCCATAAAAATTGACAAAGCTGCATCTGCTTTATTGACAGGTGTTCTATGCTGGGCAGTTCTGGTTTTTGGTGCTGGGGACATTCTTAATATTGACATGGAATGTTCGATTCCTGAGCTTATAGAGAAAGGCAAATTATTGTTAAAAAGTACAGACAAACATTGGCATGAATTAGGGCATTATATTAGTGGTGGTGTATATGAATATCGAGGTGATGAAACAACGCCATACGTTATCGGACATTTCATTAACCACGAGCTATTGCATCACTTAAGTGAAATCGCAAGTATTCTTTTTTTCCTTTTAGGTGCTATGACTATTGTGGAACTTATTGATGCGCATGAAGGATTTGCAGTTGTTACAGATAAAATAACGACAACAAGCAGGGTAAAATTATTGTGGATTATATGCCTTATAACGTTCTTCTTCTCTGCTGCTTTAGACAACTTAACTACTGCAATTGTTATGGCTGCATTACTAAAAAAATTACTAAAAGGAAGAGAAGACATAATGCTGTTTGGTGGAATGGTTGTTATTGCTGCCAACGCAGGGGGAGCCTGGTCCCCAATTGGCGATGTAACTACAATAATGTTGTGGATTAAAGGTCAAATAACCGCTCCAGTAGTTATCGGCACATTAATTATTCCAAGTATAGTTTGTGCATTAGTTCCATTAACTTATCTTTCTTTTACTCTTGAAGGTAATGTAAAAAGTAAATTAGGGATGGTTGAATCTGAGCATCTAACAAACCCTACTACCCCAGCTGAGCGAAATATCGTTTTCTTTACTGGGCTTGCCTGTCTTCTTTTTGTCCCTGTCTTCAAAACTATAACACACTTAGAACCATTTATGGGTATACTATTTGGACTTGGCGTGCTTTGGACTCTTACAGAAATAATGCATCGATCTAAGAATCATGAAGAAAAATCTGAAAAATCTGTGCTCGGAGCTTTGAAAAAAGTTGATACTGCAAGCGTGTTCTTTTTTATGGGAATTTTAGCTGCTGTGGCTGCACTTCAAACTGCTGGACACTTGGTTGAAATGGCAGCTTTCCTCCAAAAAAGTATTGGAGATATTTACATTATTAATTTAGCTATTGGTCTTTTGTCTTCAATTGTTGACAATGTACCTCTTGTTGCAGGCGCTATTGGAATGTACGAAATTGCACCTGCGGGTTCAACAGGTGAAGCTGCTTTCTTTATGGTCGATGGTGCTTTCTGGAAATTTTTAGCCTACTGTGCCGGTACTGGAGGCAGCTGCCTTATTATTGGCTCTGCCGCAGGTGTTGCAATAATGGGCATATTAAAGATTGACTTTATCTGGTACTTGAAAAAGATTTCAGGACTAGCTTTTGCTGGATATATAGCTGGTGCAGCAACCTATTATTTAATGTTTGCGCTGTAAGTCATTACAATAAAACTAACATTCTTCTGTTTACAATTAGAGTACACCGTTTTGTCTTTAAGCTAAGATTGATAGTAGCTTAGCCAAAACTTGAAATTAACCTTAATTGTATGTTACTAGATATTAACGTTGCAAGCGACACTTTAAATTCCGCACTTACTGGTGGCGCTTCAGAAACAACTTACGAAGAAACTATATCGGTTTTAGAACTTATTGCAAATGGTGGAGCATTCATTATGGTTCCACTTGGATTTTTATCAATTTTAGCGATATACATATTTATAGAAAGATTTTTAGCCATTCAGAAAGCATCTAAAGAAGACCCGAATTTCATGAATCAAATTCGCGATAATATTCACGATGGGAAAATAGATGCAGCTCAGAATCTGTGTGTGAGCACTGAAGGGCCCTTTGCACGGATGATTAACAAGGGGATAAAACGAATTGGCAAGCCACTAGCAGATATTAGTGCGGCAATTGAAAATGATGGTCGATTAGAAGTGTACCAGTTAGAAAAGAATCTGGCCTCACTCGCTACAATATCTGGAGCAGCTCCTATGATTGGATTTTTAGGAACCGT
>CAJQPE010000067.1 GCA_905480125.1 uncultured Flavobacteriales bacterium
TCCTTAAAATAAAACATGTACGGAACAGACGTATAAACTGCAATTATCATAACTAATATCAAAAACACAAAAATATTTTTGTTCTCGCCCCATCCGAAACCACTAAATTTAAGCGCCAACATTCTTATTGGAACAACCAGCATTGCTGAACAAAAAATGGTCATTCCAAACAAAAACAAAGTAGATTGCAATGCAGATACTACGGCAAAATCTAAATCGCTCCAATATTTCATTTTACCAACAGTATCTAGCACCTCTGCACTTAAAGGATTATAAAAATTAAATCCCATGCTAAACAAAACAATAGGCAAAGAACCAATAAAAATGGCAATTGCCGGCGTTGGCATTCCAATAAAAGAATCAGACTGCGCTTCATCAATGTTAAATTTAGCTAAACGCAAGGCCGAAAAAGCAACAATTAAGAAGCCTGTACACTGAATAGCAATATGAGCTATTGGTCGCTGAGAAAATTCAACAAAATATTCCCCAAAACTAATGCTCAAGAATTGAAAAACAATAACCCCTGGCAAAACACCAAACGTAACCATATCAGCCAAAGAGTCTAATTGTTTCCCAATAGGTGATTTCGCGTTTAGCAGTCTCGCTGAAAACCCATCTAGAAAATCAAAAATAGCTGCAATTCCAATTAAATATCCCGCCCATTCGAGCTTTTGATTAAAAGCAAATACAATTCCCAAGCACCCGCAAATTAGGTTACATAATGTTAAAGTATTTGGAATAGCTTTAATCACGCGAACAAATATACCCTTGATACCGTATAATTTGGGATGTTTTAAGCAATATTTATTCAATAGTTATGTTTTGTCTTCTTGAATGAATGTGTAATTTTATGCTGTATGATTTTTCAAAAACTTTGTTTTTTTATATTAATTAGCGTTTTATCTGTTAATCAAGCAGTTGGACAAAGCTTATCTGACACCAAAGCAAGGAAATACAGCAATGAGTTTCTAGCTATTGGTATTGGCGCTAGGGCTTTGGGCATGTCAAATGCTACTATTACTTCTGTCAACGATGTAACTTCTGGCTATTGGAATCCCGCAGGATTACTCGAGATAAAAAGTAATTTAGCCGTTGGCCTAATGCATTCTGAATACTTTGCTGGAATTGCCAAATACGACTACGGTGCTATCGCTACGCCAATTGACACTAACAGTGCTCTTGGATTTAGCTTTATTCGATTTGGAGTGGATAATATACCCAACACTACAGAATTGATCGACTCAGAAGGAAATGTAGATTATAGTCGAATATCATCATTTTCTGCGGCCGATTATGCATTCCTATTCTCGTATGCACGAAAATTAGGCATTCCTGGATTGAGAATTGGAGCTAACATTAAAGTAATTCATAGAAGAGCTGGTGACTTTGCAAAATCATGGGGATTCGGATTAGATGCGGCGGCCAAATATGATTATAATAAGTGGAAATTTGCAGCAATGGCTCGCGATGTTACTTCAACTTACAATGCTTGGAGTTTCGATTTATCCGACCAAATGAAAGAAACTTTTGTTCAAACCGATAACGAAATACCAGAAAACGCCGTAGAAATTACACTACCTCGACTAATTATTGGAGTTGCCAGAGAAGAAGTCATCAAAGAAAAAATTTACATCCTTGCAGAAGTAAATGCAGACTTTACATTTGATGGTAAAAGAAACGTTGTAGTTTCTGGAAATCCGATAAGTATTGACCCTCATATGGGGGTCGAAATATCTTACGATAAAATTGTATTCCTAAGAGGAGGTGTGGGTAATATCCAGAAAGTAAAATCGGAAATCGGAAGTAGGCAAGTAACTACATTCCAGCCAAATTTTGGGATTGGCTTAAATATTAAACCACTGAATTTGGAAATAGACTATGCGTTTACCGATATTGGAGATCAATCAGTTGCTCTTTATTCCCATGTCTTTTCATTGAAATTCAATTTCTACAAAAAGCCCATTAATTGAAGTGCAGTCTCTGCATATTGTCATCTATACTTGCTACTACTTTGGCAATAGCCCAGCCGTACGGTAATGAATGGATTGATTACTCTCAAAAATATCTGAAATTTCAAGTCATTGAAGATGGTGTTTATAAAGTCACCTATAACGACTTATACAGTCTTACTAATTCTATTGGCATGGATACGATTGACCCTGCTAAAATTCAAGTTTGGGGAAGAGGTAAACAACAATATATTCATATTGATAGCGATGATGGAGATAATGTCTTCGAACCAAATGAATCAATAGAGTTTTATGCAAAATCGAATGATGGTTGGCTCGACTCTTTGCTTTACGATGAACCAGGAAGTCAGGTTAATCCTTATTTCAGCCTATATAATGACACCGCTACATATTATATAACTTTTAGTAATAGCCCAAGCTTAAGATACACTGATATTGCTGCGGCATCAATTGCAACTCCCGACGACTACTTTTTAGAGGAGGTTGTTAAATATAGCTCACAACAATATTGGAGAGGGGTATACTCAAGTGGAACTGGCAAACACGATGTTGAATATACCGCAGGTGAAGGTTGGTTTTATTCTGCCTACGGTGCAACCAGTCATGAAACTATTTCTATCAATACACCAAACGCATCTAATAATGTCTCTGCCCCAGATGCAATTGTCGAAACACAATATGCCGGTGTAAATAATCCTGGAGGGTCTATTAGTCATCATGTTGAGGTTTTTTACAACAACCAAACTACCCCTGTAATTAGTAATCCATTCGCCTCTTTTAATATGTTTAATGATACATTTAGCATTCCACTTTCACAAATTTCAGCTAATACAGACATTAGATTCGCGAATGGTCCATCAGTAAACTCAAGTGCCAAATCTGCAGTGGCTTATGTAAAAATAACTTACCCGAGAACCTATGCTAGTGTTCTAGATTCAATCAGAATATTAAGACTTCCCGCTAATTCTGCAGCACATCAAATTAACTTACCTGCTTTTTATAGCCCTTTCAATAAAACTTTCGTTTATGATTTTGAAAACAATACGCGAACAACCATTTCTGGTTCTAGCGTTGAGTTTACAATGCCTTCTGGTCCAGAAAAAGACATACTAGTTTTTTCGAATTTAGCCTCGGTTTTTAGTTCTCCTGTCAACCTCTCTTTAGCTTCCGGTGATGGGTCTTTTAGAGATTATTTAGCTAATAGCTCGGAGGAAGCTTTTCTTATAGTAACAGGAAAATCATTAAAAAATGAGGCCATAGAATATGCTGAATATAGAGCCTCCGCAAATGGAGGCAATAGCGATACTATTGTTGCTATTATTGATGAACTATATGATCAATTTGCCTATGGAGTGCATAAGCATCCTATTTCGATAAGATATTTTTCAGATTATTTATTAGATAATTTACCTACTGCTCCGTCCAATTTATTTTTAATTGGCAAATCTATTGTTTATACAAATTCTCGAAATATTCCCTCATATTATTCTCAAAACATTGTGCCCACTATGGGCAACCCTCCCACTGATAATTTATTTACTTCACGATTAAATGGAACTTCCTTCGAATGTGCCATACCAACTGGCAGATTGAGCGCATTAAATGGTAGTGATGTTTTGCTTTATCTAGACAAGGTTATAGCTCTTGAAGCGAACCAACTCGATACAACATACTATTCTATTGCAGACAAAGCATGGATGAAACATATAATACATTTTGGGGGTGGTAACGGCGTTATAGAGCAAGGACAATTAGCCGGATATCTGGAAAGTTATGCAGAAACTGCCAGAGATTCGCTATTTGGTGCCTATATTGATAGTTTTTATAAAAACTCATCAAGTGTCATTCAAGATGCTGAATTTAATGACATAAAAACGTGGATTGAAGGTGGCGCTTCTATTATTACCTTTTTTGGTCACTCGTCTGCTCAAGGTTTTGATTTAAACCTCGATAATGTTAACTACTATAATAATGAAGGTAGGTACCCCATTTTCAATGCTTTTGGTTGCCAAACTGGAAACATACATAATTATATAGAAAATGCGACTCAAGCGAGAACGACAAGTGAAGATTTTATCCTAACAGCGAACAGAGGAGCTATAGGCTTTTTAGCTTCTACAGACGCTGGATTGCAATCGAACATGAACGATTACGCCTCTGAATACTATGAGAACATCGCTTATGATAATTATGGCCAATCTATTGGAGAAATAATTAAAGCAACCGTAGTTGACTACCAGAACCCAACAACTGCGTTCTCATTTAACAATAACAAATCAACCTGTTACGAAATGTCACTTCATGGTGACCCAAGCATAAAAATTAACCCACACAGCAAACCTGATTATGCGGTAGAATTAAATAACGTAACGTTCTCTCCCGAAGAAGTATCAACGGCATCAACCACATTTACAATGAATATTGAAGTAATTAATCTAGGGCGAGGAATAAATAAAGAAGTGCCGATTGAAATAATAAGATATGTTGATGGAGTAAGTTTAGATACAATTTTGGATGTAATGCCTCCCATTAATTATAGCTACACTTATCAAGTTGACTTGCAAACGGGAACAGGAGGACTAAATGCTTTCGATATAAGAATTGATAGATATAATACGATAGCAGAAATAAATAATAATATATACAACAACAATCTTACCAGCTCTGGTAATCGACCAGAATTATATATTTCTTCAGATAATTTAATCCCCATATTTCCTTACAATTATGCTGTAATAGGCAACCCAGATATCACGCTAAAAGCTTCTACTGCTGAGTTATTTGCTGCATCAAGAGCGTATACAATTCAAATAGATTTGAATGATAAATATAACTCAAATAACGGAGCACCATTAGACCAAACAATAATTAATCAGAGTGGTGGCGTTGTCTCTTGGAAACCAAATTTTGGAACTACTTTAGTTGATAGTGCCGTTTATTATTGGCGATGCGCCCCTTCTGCTGATACTTCTAAATGGAGAGAGCATAGCTTTCAATATATTTCTGGCAAAACAGGATGGGGCCAAGACGATTTCTTTCAGTTCAAAAACGATGAGTTTTGGGTAATTAATCACAATCGCCCTGATGTTCAATTCGAGTTCGACACCCTTACTGATATTGTAAGTTGTCAAACGGTTAGTAATGCCAATAATATTCCTGAATATAATAACACTTATTTTAGAGTAAACGGTGAAAAAATAAAAGATGGGATTTGTGGCGCCACTTCAGCACTTTATGTTGCAGTGTTTGATTCTTTAACTCTCAAGCCTTGGGAAGAATATTATATCGATGCACAAGGGGTGCAACAAAATTTGAATCATAATTTTGGATCCAAGACAAATTTTGGATGTTGGAATGGGCAAAGCAGTCCAATGCGGTGTTTTGTTTTTCCTAGCTCCAGTCAATCTTGGATTCAAAACTTTGTCGATATGCTGACAACAGGTATTCCTGATGGAAACTATGTTCTAGTTTATACCGCTCGAAGTGGCAACTTTGCCGATACCTCCGTTTGGACTCAAGCGGCTTTTAATGCTATTGAATCTTATGGATGCGACCAATTAAGCTCAGGTGGTGTTCTTAATCCTGGAATCACGGGCGATACACCTTTTATCTTCTTCGCAAAAAAAGGAGATAATAATTTTACTACTGATACCGTTGGGTTGCCTAATTCAATTCTTTCTCTTAACGGATTAAAGATGCAAAGCTTGCTTGCGCAAGGCTATATAGAGTCTTCTTTTATTGGCCCTGCGACAGAATGGGGTCCTATTTCTTGGAAGCACTCAGATGACGAGCCAAACGGATTGGACACTGTAGATCTGAGTATCTACACCTACGATCTAAACAAAACACTAATTGATACTTTTTTGTTTAGTAATAAGTCGTTCGATAGTATTTTGAATTTTGATGCGGTTGTTAGTGCTCAGGAATATCCGTTCCTTAAATTGAGAGCCCATATATATGATGACAATTTCAACTCTTCAGGTCAACTAGAACGTTGGCATGTTTTGTACAATGGAATCCCAGAAGCTGCACTCGACCCGCATACTTTTTTCTCATTTGTAGATGACACACTTAAAGAAGGTCAAGATCTAGAAATATCAATCGCCATAGAAAATGTAAGCCAATATTGTATGGATACCCTTCGCGTTTCCTATTGGATTGATAAAGATGGGGCAACTATTCCAATAAATTATCCACTCGAAGATTCGTTAGGTGCATTAGAATTTATAACCGACAAAATATCTTATAAAACACTGGGCGTGAAAGAAGGAATTAACACTTTGTGGATTGAAGTTAATCCAGAAGATGAGCGCTGGCAGCTTGAGCAGTACCATTTTAATAACATAGCTCGTAAGACGTTCTACGTTGAACGAGATATTACTAATCCTCTGCTAGATGTTACCTTCGACGGTATTCGTATTTTAGATGGCGATGTGGTTTCTCCTGAACCTAATATTGTTATCGAATTAAAAGATGAAAACGAATACATAGCAATTAATGATACATCTAGTTTCGATTTATATATTACGGACCCTGAAGGGGTTCAAACACTTTTAAACTTCACTGGAGCTGATCCAATTATTTTTACAGAAGCAACTCTTCCTGATAATAGAGCACAAGTTGAATATACCCCAACTTTTAAAACAGACGGAGTCTATGTATTCGCAGTGCAAGGTAAAGATGGCTCTGGTAATAATGCCGGTGATTTTAGCTACAGTATCTCGTTCGAAGTCATCAACAAATCAACAATTACGGAAATAATGAATTATCCGAACCCGTTTTCTACTTCTACTCGCTTTGTTTTTGTTTTAACTGGCTCAAAAATTCCAGACCAATTTAAAATACAAGTTCTTACTGTTTCTGGAAGAGTTGTTAGAGAAATTACTGAAGATGAAATTGGCCCAATTAATATTGGTAGAAACGTTACCGAGTATGCTTGGAATGGTACTGATGAGTTTGGTGACCCCCTAGCTAATGGAGTATATCTCTACCGAGTAATTACTAAAATAGAAGGTGAGGATATTGAACATCGATCTACCGAAGCAGATAACTTTTTCCATAAAGGTTTTGGGAAAATGTATTTGATGAGATAATCATTGCCCTATCTTTGAGCTCAGCAAATTAAATTGAGCAAGTTGCACACCATATTATTAGCTTTACTATCTGGAATCCTATTCGGTGTCGCCTGGCCTGCCTCAGGTAGTGTCACTCCTTTTATTTTTATTGGATTTGTGCCGCTCTTATTTGTTGATCAGCAAATTAGCTCTGGGAAACAAAAAGGCTCAATATTTTGGTTAAGTTTCCTTGCTTTTTTTCTATTTAATCTAATTTCAACTTGGTGGATATTTTGTGTAGATGAAGATCTGATTACCAAACTTATTTCCATCGGAACACCCGTTTTGCTTAACCCTCTTTTCATGGCAATTACTTTTAAGTGTTTTAGCAACGTGAAAAAACGATTGGGAGACAAACGGGGCTACTGGAGCTTTGTCTTGTTTTGGTTAGCTTTTGAATACTTGCACCTAAACTGGAGTATATCCGATCCCTGGTTAACATTAGGTAATGTATTTGCAACCCGCCCCTCTTGGGTTCAATGGTTCGAAGTCACAGGAACTTTAGGTGGAAGTCTGTGGGTACTTATTATTAACCTTTTTCTATTCTTTTTAATAAATGCCATCGTTATTAGGGCTGGCAAAAAAAGCATTGCTAAACATCTTTTATGGCTTGCTCTACTTTTCTTAGTACCAATAGCTTTTTCAGTTATTACTTATATCAACTATTCAGAAAAATTAGACCCTATCAACATTACAATAGTTCAACCTAATATTGACCCTTATAACGTTAAATTTACTGGAGATGCAGGCGAGCAAATTGAACTTTTTTTATCTCTTGCTGAAGCAAAGAGTAACGAACAAACGAATTATATAGTTGGCCCAGAAACAGCGCTCCCTTATTCAATTTGGATTCGAAAAATTAAAGAAAACCCTATGTATAAAATGCTGAAGGATTTTAATTCCAAATATCCAAATACTGATATAGTCCTAGGGGCTTCAATGGGGGAAATTTACAACGACGAAAGCCAAATTAGTCCAACAGCGCGTAAATTCAGGAAAATTGAAAAATGGTACGACCACTACAATTCTGCCATACAAATTGACCAATCAGATAGTATTCAAATTTATCATAAGTCGAAACTCGTTCTTGGTGTCGAAACAATGCCATTCCCGCAGTTTTTTAAACCTTTCCAAGATCTGATTTTTGACTTAGGAGGGACCACTGGAAGTCTAGGCATCCAAAAAGAAAGAAATGTTTTTCAATCGTCATCTTCTGATGTAACAATTGCACCTGTTATTTGCTGGGAATCGGTTTACGGTGAGCATGTTGGTGAATACATGAAAAAAGGCGCAAACCTTATTTTCGTATTAACAAACGATGGATGGTGGAGCGAAACACCTGGTTACATTCAACACTTTCATTATTCCCGATTAAGAGCCGTTGAGACAAGAAGAAGTGTTGCCAGATCTGCAAATACAGGAGTTTCATGTTTCATCAATCAACGCGGTGATGTTTTGGAGTCAACAGAATGGTGGGTTTCTGGTTCAATTAACGGCACGCTCAATGCTAATGATACAATTACTTTCTATGCTAATAATGGCGATTATATCGGTAGAGTAGCTGCTGCATTTTCAATCCTTTTACTAATATGGACTTTTGTTAAACGATTTTCGACAGAAAAGATAAACTGATGAAAAAAGGAATTTTACTTGTCAATTTGGGTACTCCAGATAGTCCATCTGTAAAAGATGTAAGAAAATACTTGCGCGAGTTTTTAATGGACGAAAGGGTTATCGACCTCCCCTTTATCGGCCGGTGGCTCCTCATCAATCTAATTATTGTGCCTTTTAGAGGGCCAAAGTCAGCGAAAATTTACAAAGAACTATGGACAGCAAAAGGCTCCCCGTTACTATATCATGGTATTGAGTTAAAAGATAATTTACAAACTTTATTAGGGACAGATTATCATGTCGCCTTTGGAATGCGGTACCAAAAACCATCTGTTCGATTAGCATTAGACGAGTTGAAATCAGAAAATGTATCTGAAATTAAAGTTATACCGTTGTATCCGCAATATGCTTCTTCTTCCACTGGTTCAACTACTGAAAACGTAATGGAGTTAGTTAAAGGAGATCTTACTATTCCTCCTATGTCTTTTGTTTCGAGCTTCTGCAATTTACCAACTCTAATAAACGGTTTTGCGGAAAATGCCGAGAAATACCTTAGCGAAGAAAAATATGATCACATCGTTTTTAGTTATCACGGTTTGCCGGAACGACACCTAAAAAAAGGTGATAGTAACAACCACTGTTTTGGGTCATCAAGTTGTTGCGATCAGCTAACAGAAAAAAATCAGCTATGCTATAGGGCCCAATGTTTTGAAACAACAAAACAAATTGTAAAAGCTCTTAATCTTGCCGAAGATCAATATACTATCGCCTTTCAGTCGAGACTAGAAACTAGGGCAAAAGATCCGTGGATAAAACCATATTCAGATATTGTAATTACTGATTTAGCGAAAAATAGAGCAAAAAGAGTATTAGTGTTTAGCCCTGCCTTTGTTACTGATTGTTTGGAAACAACAATAGAAATTGGAGTAGAATATCAAGAGTTATTTGAAGAATACGGTGGCGAAAAAATCCAATTAGTGGAAAGTTTAAATGGAAATGCTGAATGGCTATTACCGCTTTGCCAATGAAAAAATGGCTGTTTTACTGCCTAGCCTTTTTTGAAGGACTGCTAGTAATGGCGGTAGAAATTCTTGCTGCTTCTTATATCAAGCCAATTTATGGAGCATCGCTAACCGTTTGGACCAATGTATTGGCTGTAACGTTAATTGGACTTGCGCTCGGTTATTTTATTGGTGGACAAATATCAAAAAAGAAAACCCTCAACATTTTAAATCCAATTTGGATAGCGACAGGTGTTCTGTTGCTAATATTGCCGACACTAATGACTAAGTCCCATCTATTTTGGATTGGTATTGAAACAATGCCTGGCTCATTATTATTAACCGCCACTGTTTTATTTATTCCAATAACTCTGCTGGGATGCGTCATTCCAATTACTGTTAAACAGCTCTCTAAAAATATTTCGGAAACCGGAAATGATACCGGAATGCTGTTCATGTTATCTAGTATTGGAGGGATAACTTCTGCTATCCTTACTGGATTTTGGTTACTTCCAAAATATGGTACAACAACTTGTTTAACTGTTTTTGGATTACTTCCTATTGGTTTGGGTATTATCGGCTATTTATCAAACAGACAGTTTTTACCAATAATTACTTTGCCATTAATTATAGCGCTTTTGATGTACTCGAAGATCATTCCGCCTACAGAACATTCCATGCAGTTAATCTACTCAGCAGAAGGAATCATGGGAAATATTAAAGTAGTTACTCAACCATATCCCTCTCGTTATAGAGGCCCACAAGAGGCGCAAACCTTGTTTGTTAACAATATTGAGCAGACCTCTATGCGAGTTAACCAACCACAATATAGCGCATACGATTATGCGTATTACTTCCCAACCGCAACTAGTATTTACCCGCCTGGCAGCAAAGCACTGCTCCTTGGCCTTGGCGGCGGCACCATAGTTAAACAGTTTAACAGATTAGGTTTCGATTTAACCGTTTGCGAACTAGACGAGAGAATAAAAGAAACTGCAATAAATTTTTTCGAAGTAAATCCGAAAACGAATATTGTTGTTGACGATGCACGACATTTCTGCGAAACTTCATCCGATAAATACAAGGTGATTTGTTACGATATGTATCATTCTGAAATGCCTCCTTATCATCTTCTAACAAAAGAAGCTTTTTCGACTGTTTATACGCTGCTAGATGCTGACGGGTTGCTTATTATTAATTTCTTCGGGAGAATAAAAGGTAACAATGGAAAATCTGCAAGATGTATATACAAAACACTTGAAGCGGCAGGCTATCAACTAACGATGTTTATTACCCCAAATCAACCCGATAATCGCAACCTAATTTACCTCGCTTCTAAAAAGCCTCTAGATTTTTCTTCTATCGACTATCAGGAGCCTGGTTTGCCAAAACTAAATTCTATCCGCCCTCACATTATGGATGTATCAGATGTAGATTTTTCTGACGCAATTATTCTTACTGATAATTTCCCTGTGTTTCCTATTATATATGAAGTTGCTGCTAAGTCATTTAAAAAATCTCAAACAGATTACTACACCAAAAATTTTATTGCTAACGGAATTTCTCCATATTAGAAGTTTATATTTGAAAAGTGAGTAAAAAACATTCAAATAGTATGTCGCAGGAGATTGTTTTTAGCAACAAGTTACTTGTCGCTTTTTTACTTCTAGAGGGCGCTGCTGTTATGTTAGTAGAACTTGCGGGGGCAAGAATAATTTCTCCATATTATGGGGCATCACTCACAACTTGGGCTTCTGTACTTGGGGTTACAATGTCTAGTTTGGCTATTGGTTATCTGTTAGGAGGCCGAATAGTCGACAAGCATAAAAGTCCAACGAAACTTTTACTGTATGTTCTTTTTGGTACCGCTTTATCAACTTTATTAATGCCTTATGCAGGGAATAAATTTATGTTTTCTTTTCTCGAATGGCCATTGGAACTTAACGTTCTTAGTCTAGCTTTCATTATTCTCACACCGACTTTATTATTGTTCGGAACCATCCCCCAAATAATAATAAAACTGAGGTCCAATGAATCTCACGACACTGGAAAAATTGCTGGATTATCTTATGCAATATCGACCGCAGGAGGAATTTTTGGAACTTTTTTAACTGGTTTTTACATTATTCCAAAGTTTGGCATAACTCTACCTTTGGTCTTTGTCAGCGCAATCCTTTTAATTGGCCCATTCTGGTTCTTGTTGGTTAAACAGAAAAAATGGTACATCCTTATCTACATTCCCCTCGCACTCTTAATGGTTAAGCATTATAAATTAAAGCAAAAATATAAACAGTCAGCTGGTATTCGTGTTCAGCATTATAACGAAGGGCTTTTAGGTCAGCTACTAGTCGCAGATTATCCATATCAAGATAGAAATGGCGAATTTAAATACAATCGAATGTTAATGATCAATCGAATGGCCGAAAGTACGATCGACCCACAAACTAATGAAATAATTTTTGGGGAATACATCCACTTAATGATGAAGGCAATAGACCCCGTTGCGGATGGTTCGGATGTGATGCTTCTTGGCCTAGGCGGGGGAAACTTGATTAAGCAATTCCAAAAAAGGAACTTCAACATAGACGTCTGTGAACTCGATCAAAGAATCGCAGATGTTGCTTTTGAATATTTTGGAGTAAAAAATGACTTCAATCTTCAAATTGATGATGCTAGGCATTACCTCCGCACCAACAAAAAAAAATACGACCTAATCGTTTTTGACGTATTTAAAGGAGAGAACCCTCCAGCATATTTGTTATCAAAAGAAAACTTTGAACACCTCAATTCCCTTATTAAACCAAACGGCATTATCGCAGTTAACTTTAACGGATTTCTTAATGGAAAAATTGGGAAAAGTGGCCGATCGGTAATCAAAACAATTTTAAATAGCGACTACCAATTGCGATTATTTACCTCCAAAGGAAAAGAGAACGAAAGGAACATGATAATGGTTGTTTCTAAACATATAGTAGATTATGCTCCATATCAAAACAGTAAAGTTTATGCGGAATTATATTCTGGTCAATTAATTAGTGACTTAAGAGATTATGAAATACCTGTTTCTAGCGTAGATACCGCAGATGCACTAGTATTAACTGATAATAAACCAATTCTAGATATTATAAATGTTGACGCTGCTAAAAACTGGAGAGATCATTATAATTTATACTACACGAACAACTTTATAAATCAAGGTATACCCATGTTTAAATAAGTAGGCATGATTATTTCTACAACAAGAGTTATTATGAAATTATACGTATTAATTTTCATCGCTGTCTTCTCTGCTTGCGCTGGTGGAAAAGACGCGAGTAAAACTAACATGGCAGATTCGAAAACTGAAGAAGAGTGGGCAATCGATGGTTACACTGCTGGGACAATTCAAGATTTCTCTTTACTAGATGGATGCGGATTTTTAATAGTAATGAACGATGCTCAACTATTACCTATCAATTTAGCTGAAGAATTTAAGAAAAATAACCTCGCTGTTTGGGTTAAATACCATTACCCTAAGGCCGCTCAAACGACTTGCATGAAAGGCACTCCCATTGCAATAGATGAAATAAAATTAAGATAACACATTACTTCCTTTTCCAAGAATAGGAAAGAGAATAACAGGAATAAGAAGTAAACTACCAACCAAAAGAGCACTCATCATCAATCCGAGATAAGGAATTGAATAAAATCCGAAAAAAAAAGTAGATAAAATCCCACCTATAGTAGAAGTAAAATATACAGTACCAGCATTACTACCAATTTTTTTAACATTTTCGGAAATTAACCTAACTACCATTGGACTAACCATACCAAACCCTATTAGTTGGGGCATCAAAAAAAAGATACATGAGACAATGATACCCGTTCTTAAACCCATATCAATGGCAAGTACTAGCTTAGATGTAATGGGCATTAAAAGAACCAAAATAGCAGAAATTGCCACTATTACATAAAGAGTTTTTTGATTTGGCTGTTTTTTAGAAATTAACCCCCCAGTATAGTAGCCTATAGCCAGTCCCCCTAAGGTAATTGCTAAAACAGAAGCCCAAACGTATAGTGAGGTTCCGTAATACGGTGCTATCATTTTTGCGCCAATTAACTCTACCGCCATCAATGCCCCCCCTTCAATAACGAGCGTAAAAAATAAAAACCAATTAGGTGCCTTCTTGTTAAACATTGTGTTTGTTACTTTTGAGCAAAACAAATATAGTGTTTCCGAGAACAGTTGAGAAAGTTATTTAAATACTACCCGCAGTCTTCTGAAGTTTTTTTAGAACAGTTACTAGTTTCAAGCAAACAAGACATTCATTTTACTTTACTTTATTCTGGTGGAAACATCTCGAACAGAACTGTTAGTAATAGATATGAATGGATTGCTTCTATGGGTGCCTTGGCTGTAATTTCACCCACAGACAAATTTTTTGAAACCCTAAAAGAATTTTACAAAAAGAATAATGATTGGCTTTTCGGATGCTTGTCGTACGACTTGAAAAATGAAATCGAAACGCTAAACTCAAAAAACGATGATAATCTAATGTTTCCAGAACTTCATTTTGTTCAACCAGAAGTCGTTTTTATTAATAGAGACAATGCTATCGAATGCCACCACTATGAATCGTTTGACATTCAATCAAAACTTGAAGCAATTGAAAAAATTGAAATTCCCAATTCTCAATCAAAGGTAAAGTTTCAATCAAAAATTTCCCGTAACGAATACCTTAATGCTATTACTGATTTATTAAAAAATATTAAATATGGGAATATTTATGAAATAAATTATTGTCAAGAGTTTTACTCCACTCCAAATAATTTTGACCCCCAGGTGACCTATTTGGATATACTAAGAAAATTCCCAACTCCTTTCTCATGCTTTGTGAAACAAAATAGTCGCTATATCTTATCTGCAAGTCCAGAGCGGTTTTTAAAAAAACGAGGAAATAAGTTAATCTCACAGCCAATAAAGGGAACAATGCGCAGAAGTGATAACCAAAAGGAAGATATGCAGCTGGCAAACGAGCTTCTTACTAGCGATAAAGAAAGAAGCGAAAACATTATGATTGTCGATTTGGTTCGTAATGATTTGGCAAAAATTGCAAAAAAAGGCACTGTAAAAGTTGAGGAACTATGTGGCATTTATAGTTATCAAACCGTTCATCAAATGATTTCCTCGGTAAGTGCGCAATTAAATGATAAATGTCACCCTGTTGATGCTGTGAAATCATGTTTTCCAATGGGTTCAATGACAGGGGCACCTAAAGTTAAGGCAATGCAGCTTATCGAAGAATTTGAGCATACAAAACGTGGAATTTACTCTGGTGCTGTTGGGTATTTTTCCCCTAATGGGGATTTCGATTTTAATGTAATTATACGAACACTACTCTATTCAGAAACAAATAATTATCTTTCATTAATGGCGGGTAGCGCAATTACTAGTCTCTCCATTCCAGAAAATGAATACGAAGAGTGCTTATTAAAAGCTAACTCTTTTTTTGAATTAATAGGTAAATCGAAAGATAGAACAAATGCTTAACCTTTTCAAAAAATATCTTGAAGAGCATGGCCTTATTCGGAAAACAGGAAAAGTACTTTTAGCCGTTAGTGGAGGGGTTGATTCTATTGTGTTGGTTCATCTTTTCAGACAGGCAAACATTGACTTTGACATTGCACATTGCAATTTCTGCTTACGAGGAAATGATGCTAAAAACGACCAAGAGTTTGTTGAAGCCAAAGCAAAGGAGTTTAATGTTACTTGCCATGTTAAATTATTTCAAACCGATTCTTACGCCAAAAAAAATGGCGTTTCGATACAAATGGCGGCACGAGAGCTGCGTTATTCCTGGTTTACCCAACTGATTGACCACCAAAATTATAGCTGTGTAGCAGTAGGAACGCATCTAAACGATTCAATAGAAACATTTTTACTAAACGCAGCAAAAGGAACTGGAATTTCAGGGTTAAAAGGTATAAAGTCTATAAATGGAAATGTTATTCGCCCACTTTTGTTTGCTTCTAAAAGAGAAATTGAAACGTACGCTTTAAAAAAGAAAATCAAATTTCGAAAAGATAAAAGCAATGACTCTCTTAAATATTTACGAAACAAAATTCGCCACCAAATAGTTCCGGTATTAGAAAAAATAAATCCTTCGTTCGAAGCTACATTTAAGCAGAATTTTGAGAATCTTAGCTTTGTTGAAAGTGTGTATTTGGAACGTATAGCAACATTAAAAAAAGAGCTTATAAGCTGCACTGAAGATTCGACTAATATTGATTTCGAGCAACTAAAAAACCTAAACCACTCAGAGCACTATTTATATGAATTGATAAAATCGTATGGATTTTCTTTTCAAGTTTGTCAAGATATAGTGAGCTCTTCGACTGCGGGGAAGCAATTTTTTTCAAAAGAATATCAGCTAATTGTTGACAGGACTCAACTAATGCTGCAAAAAATAAAGAGAAAATCCGTTAACGTTGGTCTTATTAGCCAAAGTTCTGGACAAATAGACATTCCTTTGCCTTTGTCTTTTGATACAATAACTGTCCCAAACGATTTAGAAGTTTCAACTGATATTGCACTCATAGACATTGAAAAACTCGTTTTTCCACTCGAAATTCGACCCTGGCGCCTAGGTGATTTCTTTTATCCATTAGGAATGAAACAAAAGAAAAAATTGAGCGATTTTTTTATTGATAACAAATTGTCCCTCTTCGCAAAAGCTAAGATTTTTGTGCTCACATCAGAAGAGCAAATTGTCTGGATTATTGGACACAGACTTGATAATCGTTTCAAGATTGAGCCTACGACAGGCAAGGTCCTTAGAATTATTCTAGACTAATTGGAACTTTTATCTTCTCTCGTCGTATCAATTTATAGAGCAAACTTTTATTAATCCTTTAAACTTATCAGATCATGGAACCAGGAATCGCGTCACCAATAATCGTTGAAAAAGAATTAATAGCTGAATTTCACTTTCCAAGAGAAGAAGTTTTATTAAATGTAGACGAAATAAAAGTGAGAAGTTTGGCTATGCAACGAGCCATAAGACTTGGTAATAACCAAAAGAGAAAGGTGAAAATTATTTTCGAGGACGACCAAGCAATAAAAAAGGTAGAAACTACTATTTGGGCAGTTACCGAAAAAAACATTCTTCTAAAGCGAGGTGTTGCAGTTCCAATAAATAGAATACATCAAGTTAGCGCGTATTAATTATTAACCTTTTGTAATTCAATATTTTGGCAAATATTATATCTTAGTCCAAATTTCTATAAATGGATTCCAAATTACGTAACGACTCAGAACGTTTCTATATACTACTTTCAGGCCTTTTCATTGCTGCTTTAGTTGTTTGTAATTTAATAGCAAATAAATTTATTGAAGTAGATTTAGGATTTAGAACGTTTGTTATTTCAGCTGGAGTTTTACCCTATCCTATAACCTTTTTAATTACTGATTTACTTTCGGAGATATACGGAAAAAAGCGAACAAATCGAGTTGTTGTTTCAGGATTTATAGCCTCCGCATTTGTGCTTGGAGTTCTATGGCTTGGAATGCAGTTTGATTCAATAGAAGGTTCACCTGTAAGTGGATGTGAATACTCAAAAGTTTTCGGGAATTCTTGGAGAGTTGTCATGGCATCTATGATTGCCTATTTAGCTGCCCAGTTAGTTGACGTAAAGGTTTACCATTTCTGGAAAGATCTAACCAAAGGAAAGCATCTCTGGTTAAGAAATAATGGTTCAACTATATTTTCCCAATTAATCGATACCTCATTGGTTGTCGGTGTTCTTTTTGTTGGTGCAAACACCTTCGGATTGGAGCCTGATACTGTTGTTGTAATTGATGAATGCGGCCAAGAGATTACAGATTCTTCTCTTCCTTTAGGAACAATTGGAGGATTTATTCTTGATGGCTGGTTATTTAAGTCTTTGTGTGCATTTATAGATACTCCGTTAATCTACCTTACAACTTATTGGCTTCGTAAACACTTTGGTTTAAAATTTGGTGAAGAAATTCCTGATTAAACTCATTTAATTGCGAATAGGAATCCAATATCTAAAAATCAAAAACAGCTTTTTTTGACTTATATAAAGCTACTTTTGGAGTGTAAGAACTAAAAAAAATCAAATAACAATGCTAAATAAACTTCACTCTTTCATTCTTGCGGCAATCTTAATTTTTAGTGCAAGTGCTTCACTCTCGCAAATTTATGAGCCTGTAAAATGGTCGTTTGATTCGAAAAAAATAAGTGGAGATAAATTTGAAATTTCTTTTCATGCTTCAATTGATGAAGGTTGGCATATGTATTCACAGTTTTTACCAAGTGATGACGGCCCAATTGCAACAACATTTAACTACGATTCTGGTGCAGGATATGTATTAAACGATGGCGTAACAGAGCCCTCTCCAATTTCAGAATTTGATCCAAATTTCGAAATGAAACTAAACTACTTTGAAGAAGAAGTAACCTTCAAACAATTAGTAACATTAACAAATGAATCGGCAACTATAAAAGGTTATTTGAATTTTATGGTTTGTGATGCATCTAAGTGTTTACCCCCTACCGATATCGACTTCGAATTTTACCTTAAAGGTTCTGCAAAAGAAACAGAAAAGGAAGAAATAATAGAATACAATGATTCAGCGCAAGCAATACAAACATCAGATAACGAATCTCAAATATACGATCCCGCGAGCTGGACCTACGAAACCAATGATCTTGGTAACTATGAATATGAACTTGTTTTTAATGTTAAAATTGAAGAAAATTGGCACATATATTCTCAACATTTACAGGGTGACGGACCCCTGCCAACAGAATTTCTGTTTGAAGAAGATGCTACCGGATATGAATTAATTGGTAAAGTTTCTGAAAGCGATAATATACACACTGGCTATGACCCTAACTTCGATATGGAGTTGTCTTACTTCGAAAATGAAGCAACATTTAAACAAAAAATTAAACTAACAGCAGTAGGTGCGTCAATACAAGGTGAACTAGTTTACATGACCTGCGATGATTCTAAATGCTTACCGCCAGAATACATTCCTTTTGAGTTTTCCCTTGGAGAAAGCATTGAGCAAAGTGTTGAGGAGGCAGTCGCAAATATTACAGAGGATGATAGTTCTGAGCGCTCGCTAATTATGATTTTCTTTTGGGCTTTTCTGAGTGGTTTTGCAGCACTGCTTACCCCATGTGTATTCCCAATGATCCCTATGACAGTAAGTTTTTTTACCAAACAGAGTAAGACAAAGTCCGCAGGCATTAGAAATGCGCTTTTTTATGGAGTTTGTATCGTGATTATCTATGTAGTTTTAGGGACAGTAGTAACTGCTCTTTTTGGATCAGACGCTTTGAATGCGCTTTCAACTAATGTATATTTTAATATCTTTTTCTTTGTTCTATTGATCATCTTTGCAGTTTCATTTCTAGGAGCATTCGAAATTACGCTTCCTAGTTCGTGGGTAAATAAAGCAGACCAAGCATCTGATAAAGGTGGGCTAATCGGAATCTTTTTTATGGCTTTTACATTAGCTCTGGTTTCTTTTTCTTGCACTGGACCAATTGTTGGAACATTACTCGTAGAGGCTGCAAGCATTGGTGGATATGGGCCTATTATAGGCATGTTAGGTTTCTCCCTCGCATTAGCGCTTCCGTTTGGATTATTTGCAGCGTTTCCGGGGTGGTTAAACTCCTTACCTCAGTCGGGTGGGTGGTTAAATACTGTGAAAGTTTTTCTAGGGTTTTTAGAAATCGCACTTGCGTTCAAATTCTTATCCAACGCTGATTTAGTTGTTCAAGCGCACTACCTTGAAAGAGAGGTGTTTTTGGCTATTTGGATAGGCGTTTTCTTTGCTTTGGCACTATACTTATTTGGATTTATACGATTACCGCATGACAGCCCTCTCGAAAGTCTTTCTGTAGGAAGAACAATTCTCGCCACCTTTACTTTAGTGTTTGTAATGTATTTAATTCCTGGATTATGGGGCGCTCCTCTAAAACTTATTAGCGGATTTCCCCCTCCAATGGCTTACAGCGAATCTCCTAATGGAGTTGGAGGAATTGGAGGCAATATTGCTGAACACGGCCCCGAAGGGACTCATGTTGGCCCTCAAGGACTGCCAGTATTTCATGACATGGACAAAGGTATCGCATACGCTAAAAAAATAGGCAAACCTGCTTTTTTAGATTTTACTGGTCACGCATGTGTCAATTGTAGAAAAATGGAAGAAAACGTTTGGGGTGAACCAGGAGTAATTAATATTCTTAAAGAAGACGTAGTTGTTATATCTCTTTACGTTGACGACAAACGGGATTTACCGACCTCCGAACAAAAAGAAGTTAAAGTAAATGGGAAAATAAAAAAACTTAGAACAATTGGAAATAAATGGAGTTACATCCAAACTATTCGTTATAAAACTAACACCCAACCTTATTACATAATGCTTGGTCCCAATAACGAAGACTTATCCAATGGTTCTGCTGATTATGAGCATCATGGTAATGTAGAAGATTTCAGAGGTTGGCTTCAAGAAGGTTTATCTCTTTACGAAAAAGCCAAATAAAGCTTAAAAAATAATAGGCTAATTTTCTATATTTGATGCTGAATGGGTATCGACAACATTAGGCATAATTTTACTGAGGCGAATAAAGTTTTAGAAGAATTTATCTCCGAAGGGAAAAACTTCAAAGACATCTATACGGCCGGTAATTATATATTGGCCGCATTTCTTAATAATCATAAAATTATCTCTTGCGGTAATGGTGGTTCAATGAGCGATTCTATGCACTTTGCAGAGGAGTTCACGGGACGTTTTCGTGACAACAGAGACCCATTACCTGCAATAGCCATTTCAGATCCTGCCTATATTACATGTACTGCAAACGATTTTGGCTACAATAAAATTTTTTCGCGATTTATTAAAGGACACGGTCGAAAAGGTGATGTTTTGTTTGCTATCAGTACCAGTGGGAATTCTAAAAACATTGTAAACGCAGCAATAATGGCTAAGAAAAAAGGCATGATTGTTATCGCTTTAACAGGAAAAGACGGAGGTGAACTAGCAAAACATTGCGATGTAGAAATTCGTGCTCCTTACAGTGAATATTCTGATAGGGTTCAGGAGATTCATATAAAGGTTATTCATTCTCTTATCGACTTCGTGGAAATTAATCTCTAATGCTTGTTAAAACATTCGGCAGCGCTGTTTACGGAGTAAATGCTTCAACTATTACAGTTGAAGTTAATATAGGCAAAGGAATCAAGTTTTTCTTAGTTGGATTGCCTGATAATGCGGTCAAAGAAAGTCAACAGCGAATAGATGCCGCTTTAAAGAACAACGGATATAAAATACCAGGGAAGGGAATTACCATTAATATGGCTCCAGCAGACATTCGGAAGGAAGGTTCTGCTTACGACTTAACAATTGCTGTCGGAATTTTAGCTGCCTCCGAACAGATTAAATCTGACAGAGTAAGCGATTTCGTTATTATGGGGGAGCTATCTCTGGATGGAGGCTTACAGCCCATGAAAGGGATTTTACCCATCGCTATAAAAGCAATGGAGGAAGGCTTTAAAGGAATTATAATTCCAAAAGCAAATGCTAAAGAGGCTGGGATAGTTGGAAATCTAGATGTTTACGGGGTAGAAAATATTAAAGAGGTAATAGATTTCTTTGATGGAAAAATTGAATTAGAAAAAACGATTGTAGATACACGAAAAGAATTTTATGAAAAATTGAACGGAAGCGCGATCGACTTTTCTGATGTTAAAGGACAAGAAAACATTAAACGCGCACTTGAAATTGCTGCTGCTGGTGGACATAACGCTATCATGGTTGGCCCTCCTGGGGCTGGAAAAACTATGCTTGCTAAGCGTTTACCCACTATTTTACCTCCTCTCAACTTACACGAAGCATTGGAGACAACCAAGATTCATTCTGTCGCTGGTAAAATGGAGAAAGGAGCTGGATTAATTAATCTTCGTCCTTTTCGCAGCCCACATCATACAATTAGTGATATTGCTCTAGTTGGCGGGGGAAGTTTTCCTCAACCTGGAGAAATTTCGTTGGCACATAACGGAGTATTATTCTTAGATGAATTGCCTGAGTATAAAAGAACAGTTTTAGAGGTGATGAGGCAACCTCTTGAAGATAGAAGAGTTACAATTTCAAGAGCAAAATTTACTGTTGATTATCCAGCTAGCTTTATGCTAATTTCTTCAATGAATCCATGCCCTTGCGGTTATTACAATCATCCTGAAAAAGATTGTGTTTGCGCCCCAGGTGTTGTTCAAAATTACCTTAACAAGATCTCAGGCCCATTGTTAGATAGAATAGACATTCACATTGAAGTTACTCCAGTTAAATTTGATGAGCTGAGCTCAAAAATTATAGAAGAAAAAAGTGAAATCGTTCGTGACAGGGTAATTAAGGCAAGAGATGTTCAAGAAAAAAGATATAAAGAAAACAAGGAGGTTCATTGCAACGCTCAGATGGAATCGAAGCAATTAAGACAGGTTTGCAGCATAAGTCCTGAAGGAACCGCACTATTAAAAACCGCTATGGATAAGCTTGGATTATCCGCTAGAGCGTACGACAGGATTTTAAAAGTCTCAAGAACCATTGCAGATTTAGATAATAATCCTAATATTGAAACAAATCATTTAGCTGAAGCTATCCAATACAGAAGTTTGGATAGAGAAAGTTGGGCGGGTTAAAGAATTAATTATGATTAAAGGGAAGAAAGTTGTTGTCGTAATGCCCGCATATAATGCGGCTTTAACACTCGAAAAAACCTATAAAGAAATTGATTTCGATATTGTCGATGATGTCGTACTGGTTGATGACAACAGCCCAGACAACACTGTTGAAGTAGCTAAAAATTTAGGAATTAAATATGTTATTAAACACGATCGAAATAAAGGTTATGGTGGAAATCAAAAATCTTGTTATAATAAAGCATTAGAAATTGGTGCAGACATTGTTATCATGGTTCATCCAGATTATCAATACACCCCGCTGCTGATTCCTTCTATTACACATATCATGGCAAACGATTTATATCCTGTTGTGCTATGCTCTAGGATTCTCGGAAAAGGAGCACTAAAAGGTGGTATGCCAATGTATAAATACATCGCAAACCGATTTTTAACCTTAACTCAAAACATCCTTATTGGCCAAAAGTTATCCGAATACCATACTGGGTATAGGGCCTTTTCGAAAGAAGTTTTAGAATCGATTGATTACATGGCCAACTCAGATGATTTTGTGTTTGATAATCAAATGCTTTCTCAGATTTTTTACGCTGGTTTTGAAATTGGAGAAATTACTTGCCCGACTAAATATTTTGAAGAGGCTTCTTCAATAAATTTTTCTAGAAGTTCAACCTATGGATTAGGAGTACTAGCCACTTCATTAAAGCATTTTTTGCAACGAATGGGATTAGGTAAATTTAAGATTTATGAAAAACCTAAAAAATAACCTTTTGAGTTTTGATTCCATCTCTATGATATGAAACTAATTTCTGGCATGCACAGGTCTGGAACCTCCTTAATAGCCCGATTAGCTTTTGAGGCAGAAGGAGATTTGGGTAATCCAGCGACCTTCTATCCAGGTGACCAATGGAATCCTGATGGATATTTTGAGCAACTGGATATTCATAAAATAAATATACCTTTAGTCAATGGTGTATGGGGGAAGCTTAGTTACTTCAAACTACCTTCAACCGAGACAATTTTAGCTCGTTCTGAAAAATTAGCGCCACTTATCCAAAAATATGGAAAGAAGTATCAAGGTAAAATAATCAAAGAAACGAGATTCACTCTTACTCTGCCTGCTTGGATAAAACACGGAGCTGAAGTTGAAAAAGTTTTGATTTGTCTGCGAAATCCATCTGAGGTTGCCAATTCAATAAAAAAGAGAAATAAAACAATCCTAAGGCATGGTCTTGAACTCTGGTATATTCACAATAAAAGAATTATAGAAACTATTGGAGACATACCAACTTGGATTGTTTCCTACAATGACTTACTTGACGAAAAAACTTCATTTGGTGAGTTAAGATCGGCTTTATCATTTTTAGATTTACATCTTTCGGATGAAAGAATTACAGAACTTAAAGAGCAATGCATCAAAACAAAAATGAACCATAATTCCAATATCAATTGTTCTTATCCGAAAAAAATTGCAGAACTTTGGAGAACACTCCAAGAAAAACATGCTAAACAATTGCAAAATTGAACCCTATCGAAATAAATACTGTTAGCGTTGTTATTCCCATTTTCAATGGCGAATCAACAATTGAAAAACTAGTAGAAGTTGTCATCAAAACACTTGAACCTAAGTATAATCATGTAGAAATTATTTTAGTTAACGATGGCAGTAGTGATGATAGTCATGCATGTGCTTTACGCGCTTTTAAAAAATATCCAGACAACTTAAAATACATTCAGCTTGCCAAGAACTTTAGCGAACATAATGCTGTGATGGCGGGGTTAAATTATGTTAGTAGTGATTGTGTTTGTATAATTGATGATGATTTTCAAAATCCTCCTTCAGAGGTAATAAAGCTAGTTGAAAAGTTAAAGGAGGGTTATGATGTTGTTTATAGTTATTATGCCAAAAAGAAGCACCACTGGTTTAGAAACTTAGGAAGTACATTTAACGATTGGATAGCTACAAAATTATTAAAAAAGCCTATTGGATTGTATTTATCAAGTTTTAAAGTAATGCACAAAACCTTGGTAAATAACGTGATTAAATATAACGGCCCATTTCCTTATATCGATGGCATACTTTTGCGCTCTACAAATAGAATCGGAACTCAGCTAGTAACTCATGAATACAGGGAAGATGGTCAATCTAATTATACGTTTACTAGATTAATTCGTCTCTGGTTAAATATGTTTACTGGTTTCTCAATTGTTCCACTGCGAGTTGCTTCTTTTATAGGTATTATAATGTTCGTTATTACACCTTTTTTAATATTGTTCTATGCGTTATCCCATCAAATTGGTGGCGTATTTGTAAAACAAGTTATTCCTCCCGGTTGGGCTTCTATAATTATTTTGGTTAACTTTTTTGGAGGATTACAATTACTTGTTCTTGGAATAATTGGAGAGTATATTGGTAGGTTATTTTTGACAGCCAATCAATCTCCCCAATTTGTGGTGCGAAAAGCATACACCAAAAAAGAAATATATGAATGTTAATTTTAAAAACAGAAAGCTACAAACCCCTTATAGGGGGGGATTTAAAAGCATCGATTTAGCTATTCGCTTGGTTAATGAAGGAACTAAAGTTGCCGCAGGAGATTCAATATTATCCGAATATGGAGGTAATTTAAAGAATCCAGAAGTTGTTAGAGATGAGGTGAAAATTAAGTATTTGGATGTTCGAGAATCCAATAAGCATTATTCGCTTTTACAATTTATCAAATATATGAAGCAGGGTGCCTCATTTGAGTTTGAAATAATACCATTTACTGAAGAACGCAAAAAAATAGATATCAGTGTCTTCTATAGTAGTTATGATCTATTTAAAAGCGAAACAGTATCGGAGTCCTCCAATGGGCTCGAAGAAGAAATAGAAAAAACAATTGAATACTTTGAAGACAAAAAAAAAATTATTAGCAATGATTCTCCCGAATAATTTCAAAGCCGAATACAATAGTATTCAAGAGGAAATAAAAGCAAAAGCAATTGAAGTCCTTGAAAGTGGTTGGTATATCTTAGGAAATGAACTCGAGTCTTTTGAAGAAGAATTTGCTGATTATATTGGAGTTAAATATTGCATCGGAGTTGGCAATGGATTAGATGCATTATTTCTTAGCTTGAAAGCATTAGGTATTACAACGGGGGATGAAGTAATTGTTCCTTCCAATACATATATAGCAACGGTTTTGGTCGTTTCTCAAGTTGGTGCTAAACCTATATTTGTTGAACCAGAGGTTGGCTCGCATAATCTCAATCCCAAACTTATTGAAGCTAAAATTACTTCACAAACAAAAGCAATACTTCCTGTTCATTTGTATGGTTTGTGTGCTAACATGCCTGCTATAAAAAAAGTTGCGGAGAAACATAAGCTTTATATTGTCGAAGATGTTGCTCAAGCCCATGGGGCAAAAATCGATAACCAAAAAGCTGGTTCCTTTGGAAATACTGGTGCATTTAGTTTTTATCCTACCAAAAATTTAGGGGCATATGGCGACGGAGGAGCTATAACGACCAACGATAGCGAGTTGGCAAAAGAGATTAAACTTCTCCGAAATTATGGATCTTCAAAGAAGTATTACAACGATATTATAGGATATAATTCACGACTAGATGAGATGCAAGCGGCTTTCTTGCGAGTGAAATTGACCTATCTCGATTCATGGAATCAATTGAGAATTAATTCTGCCCAAGAATTGAAAAACCAGTTTTCAAATGAAAAATGGACATGGCAAACCACACCTAGTAATTGCCAGCATATTTACCATCAATTAATTGCATGCTGCAAGGAAAGGGATAAGACATTGGATCGCCTAGAAAAGAATGGTTTAAAATGTTTAATACATTATCCTATTCCGCCATATAAATCGGAAGCTTATAAAAAAATGTATACTGGCCATTCTTATCCTATTGCAGATAGCATTGCGCAAACCATTTTTAGTTTACCTCTGCATGGATATATGTGGGAGGCGAAATAAATAATATGCATAAAACTACCATACCAATAGAATATTACGACCACGAAGATAGAGACAATGTTTGCTTCCTATGCGATGAACCCAAATACACGTTAAAGTATAATGTAACCCATTTTGATTTTCCTTTTAATTTTAAAAAATGTCAGTGTGGAATCGAAAAACAAACTCCGATGCCAAATGAGAAGTTTTTTGAATGGTTTTTTAATTCAGACATTTTCTATAGTGCCAAAGACACCAAAAAAAAACATATTTGGGGGTTTTATGACTACTTCAAGGATGAGCCTTCTCGACTTGCAACATCCAAAAGACGTTACAAGAAGTTAAGCCATGTTTTTGAAAAAAAGAAACCACTCAATATCATGAAAGTCGGTCCATCCACGGGAACATTTCTTCATGTTGCGAAGGAAAAAGGACATAATGCTCTTGGGTGTGATGTTTCCTGTGAATTTGTAAATTGGGCTAAAGAAAAATACAACGTACAAATTGACCATGGGCGTTTTGAAAAAATAGAGTATACAAATGGTCAATTTGATGTGCTGATGTTGTTCAACGTAATTGAAAACATTCCAAATCAAGATGAATTTTTCAAATCGGTGAACAACCGATTAAATAAAGGTGGGCACTTTATTTTCAATTTTGTGGATGAGACAAATAATTGGGTTTCTCGCATACAAAAAGCTAAATATTTTATGTACCGACCTCCGATATGTTATATCTACACTTATAAAGTGGTTGAAATGATAATGGAAAAGTATGGGTTTAAAATCGTTTCTAACTTTCGTGATGTGCGTTATATGCACTTGGAAAAAATCCTAACTTTATTAAGTTGGAATTGGGCTTTGCCAATAATCCGAGCGTTAAAAATTGATACTATCAATTTTCCAATTTTCGCATATCCTTCAAGAATTATTGTAGCTGAGAAGATTTAACCTCTTCTTTTCGTTGAAAAACGATTATTTCAAAGCTACATACCTGCATCTGGTTTCTGATATTGTTTACCTCTTCTAGAATACCTGCTTGCAAATCTTCACTCATCTTATCACTTAAAGCGTTCTCCTAAATTCTCATACTTGGCATCTGACTTGCCTCTTGTTTTTCCCATTTATAACCCAATTTATTTTCACTTAGCACTTGAGTCATCCCCATTAAATCATAGTTCTTATTTGCAAATGGATCAAACCACTTAAAAATAGACATATCCACATTGGCCTAGTTAACCAAGAGACTGATGGCGGAAATGAACTAGAAATTTTGGCATTGCTGCCTCAAAATCGGAAATAAACTTATGTTGCCATTCAGCATGATCGAAGGTGTTTTTGATTCAGGAAAAGGATTTTGACCATGTACCTTTCGAAGCACGTTCATCGAATCTGGATTTGTATAATAGTTTCAATTACCTCATCGCCCTGAATCTTTGAAAAATGCGGCCCAAGCGCAATTACAAAAATCAAGAGAGTAAGATATTTTGCCGGTTTACCATTCACAAATTTTTGAAATAATTCTTCTGTAAAATATATGGCTGCTCCTGTAAGTGATGCTGCCCTGATGTAAAATAAATCCAACAATGCCCATAAAATCATAGTCCTGGTGCAATAGAGCAAAAGGATAATACCTATAAAGATTAGCAACGGAATAAAGACACCTTTAAAACAAACTAAGCCTGAGGTAAAAATGTTTTCCAATGAAGTGACTTGTTTATTAGATAATGACGATAGACAAAGAAGATGCCCCTAAAGAAATAATATTTCCAATCTTCCTTTATAATCCCCTTCAAAAGAACTAAAAGTCCAGCACCGGATAAAAATGAATCAAGATGCTCAAATTGAGCGGCAAACCCTGAAACATAAAGATTCATTAACAGCGCAGCAAATGCTATAACTATCAATAGACCTCTACCTTTATAAAACCATCAAGTTCCAAACCTAAACATGAAATATATTGTGAATAGATTGATAATCAAAACTAAGTATGGGCCGATTCTAACTTAGCTCCAAATAGCTCAATTATTAACGCATAACAATAATATATAGCAGGAAATTTCTTCTCGTAAAAATCGACTTAAGGTATTTTTCTTTCTAGAATTAATTGACCAAAATATGTATACGTACCCTCGACTCGTTGAAATGAAATAGAAAGAAGGTTCATTTCTTCCCACTTTTTATATACCCTTAAGAGTTTGAGCTTTTAGAAAGAAAGATATAATCTCACGATACATGGCTACATGCGGAGTGCTAAGAGATCTTCCTAAAGATTGGGGTTAAAGCAATATTTTGAGAAGGTACAATTTGAATACTTGCCTCTTTTCTTGTGTCTCCTTTCCATCCAACAAATTCGTATCCATCTTTAGTAATAGCTTTTACTATAACAGGAACATTTTTAAAGTGCTTACCTGAATATTTTTTATTGAGCTCAACTCCGGCAAGAGAACAAAATCCTCCAACAGTTCTTCCCAGAGAAATATTAACTGTTTCCTTGATTTGAAAGGTTCCCATTACCATTTTCCACATATATGGATGCCTTTCATTTGCGAATTTTTTAAGATAGCCAACATTATACTCCCATTGAGCCGCTGTTTTAAAATTAATATAACCTCCTGGTAGCTCTGGCGAATCCTTCCACCTATCCGTATGTTCAGAAATAAGCGGTCGTACGTTAGACGCAATACTATCCACTACTTTGCTAATCCTATTCGCTTCAAGCGAAGTGTTTAAATGGACTGCCATACGCTGGATAAACTGTTGTGCAAAATCACTGTTACCCATTAAACTTCTAAATAATAATGTTGAATGCGCAGGATTATGAGTTACGTCACCACTTGTCGTTAGTGCGTGATTAAGGGAGTTAAATTGAATAAATCCTCTATGATAAAAGTCGAAGCCGTTATCTAAATCATATAACATCCAACGCCATTTACTTCCCTCTGCATGGCTTTTCCAACATTTTAAGTTATTTCCAGGCCAGTCGCTATTAGCAAAAAATAATTCTGCGATATAGTAATCTAGATAATTGTCCAAATCAATTTGATCGGCAACCACTTTATAATTGTTTACATTGGCTAAAGAGTTATTTCTACAAAATTCTAACATTGCAATGTAATCATCTCCACTACCTTCAATTACATTAAGTTCACCTATCTTATATTCAATCAAGTCTAACTTTTTTGGATCAACGCCATGATTTTGCATTAAGTAATTTTCATTCTGCTTTTCTCTAAGGTTGTATATTCCCCAAAACTCTCCATTTAAATATGTTGCAACTGGCCGATAAGCTTGGTAATCAATATCCATTGTTCCTGAAACAAGACTGGTCATCATTCCATCTCTGATTCCTGTATCGTTCCAATCTGCAACCCTAATTACTAAATGAGAATATTTATTGAATTGGCGATCTTCAAAGAATTGGTAGTTAGCTTCAGATTTTCCATAGGATTTTCTAAAATATATCCCAAATGGTTTCTGTGGCCAGGCACTGATGTATAGACCAAGTATTTTTATCCCTGTGCCAATATTTATCTGTGCTGTATCTGGCCCATCAAAGAACTCTAAATTGGCAGGACGTTCCCAATCTCTATTCCAATTAGCTACAGGCCCTATTTGACCTGCTAATCCATTTTTCCCTTCTACATAAATCCCTAAGTAATCATCCCACAAATTTATTGGATCAGTAACCAAGGACATTATTGGTAAACTCGTTTTTCGTTGCACAATAAAGCTCTTAGTAACCGTAGGGCTCGGGAAATCATTAACATCAAAGCATTTCGCTCTAACAATTGTTGTTTTCGATATTTGTATCGGTACCTCATATATTGGTGAATTCAAACTCGGCTCAGAGCAGTCAACTGTGTAGCGTATTATTAGACCCGCTTTTGGAGGAAACATAGAGAATTTGTATCCTGACTTAACTAACTGTGGACCTTCCTTAAATATTGGCAAACTAACGCTGACTTCGGATACCGAATTATTATTTGGTCTATTCGGTGTTGGAACCTGAAAGTAACCTAACGCGCCTGTTTTATCTATTCCGTATGAAACGTTATCTATTTGATTCTTGAGAAGAATAGAATCCACAACTGCCCCATTAGGATCAAAAAGAAACAAAGTTTCTCCTTTGTTCTTTATTCTAAAATCAGTGTGGTTTCTATTATTTTTTCCATCTGCCCAAAATATTTGATATCCATTCTTACTAATAATTGTTCCTACAGGAATTTTCCAACCTATATGATCTCGTTTGTCAGAAAGTGTATAACCAGATATATCTAACTGTTTTTCACTAGTGTTAGATAGTTCTATCCAATCAGCGTATTCAAAAAATATATCATCGGTAGAGTAATTCAAATTGTTACTCATTACTTCACTAAATCGAACATTCTTACTAACACTATCTTCGCCCTCTCCCCAATTATTTTCTGAGCAAGAGCTAGTCAAGATTAACCCAACCAAGACTAAAAAAGTCTTGACCATATTTAATACATAACACATAAAATAGTTAATTTTCTTCTTGAATTTTTGTTTGCTCAACAATATATGTAGGTCTATTTCTGGTTTCGTCTAAAGTTCTCCAAACATATTCACCAATAATACCTAATGCAATCATCTGGAATGAGCCAACAAATAAAATTACTAACATGTGTGTCGCCCAACCTTCAACCTCTATTTCTCCAAATATTTTCCAGTATAAAATGAGCATGGCGTATAAAAAAGCTATGGCACCAAGAACTAGACCAACAACTGAAATTACTCTGATGGGAAAATAAGAAAATGACACAAAAGAGTCAATAAATGCCTTCATTTTTTTAGCCATTGTCCATTTAGATGAACCTATTTCCCGTTTTCGTCTAACATAAGGAATACTCGCATAGGGATAACCTAGAAAAATAAAATAGTGCTGCAAATATGTGTTTCTGACATTTGCCTGCTTTGTTTTCTCCCTTAGCTCGGCATCAAACAAAACCATATCAAATCCTTTTTCGGGAGCTTCGGGTAGGGCCAACTTTTTGAATAACTTATGCGTTGTGTTTGAAATTAGTTTTTGAATAAAAGACTCTTCTCTATTTGTTCTATGAGCAACGACTAGTTTTAATCCTTTACACCAATAATCATACATCTCAAGAATTAGCTCCGGTGGATCCTGTAAATCACAAGAAAGAATAACATTACAGTCGCCTGTGGCGTAATCAAAACCAGCTAAATCCGCGTTGATAGCACCAAAATTTCTAGTAAGTTTTATGGCCTTGACTTTTGACGGATATTGCTCCTGAAATTTTAAAATTTCAGCCCAAGTATTATCTTTTGAGCCATCATCAACCATAACGTACTCGAACGTTACATCTTTAGGAAACTTACTTTCATTTTCAATAAGTACTTTCGATGTAACAGGAATATTTCCTTCATTGTAAAAACATGGTATAATTACAGATATTTTAGCCATACTTCTCTGCGATGCGCAACCCTTGTAATATTTGATCATTAATGGAAATAGCTACAAAATCGGTAGACGAACCCAATTGAATAATATTTCCTTTGTGCGAAGTTAAACTTTTGTAGTAGTGATTGAAAATTTCTTCATTTTTGCGATTTGGTATTCTAATCGTTTTGTCTACTCTTTTTATAGCCAACGTTTCTATTACGTCAGGTGTTTCGATTATTCCCATGGATATAAGCGATTGTGTTACTAAATCCTTTTCGTAACAACCGTTTTCTTTTGCTCCTTTTGCCAATTGTGTTGGGTTACATTCTATCACTAATTTAGTGAACTCATCATTCCTTCCTGAGCAATTAGTTTGGTTTGTTATTCTAAAAGGAATCTCATCTTCATCGACAACGACAAGCACACTAAATTGCCTCTTCACTGCCTCTGATCTAAGCCTAATAAAAGTAAAAGTAATTGGTAATTTCCGCGTTTCAATAGGCGCCATTTCAGTGCCTAATGCAAGCGCTAGTTGCTCTTGATCTCCGCCCCAAATAAGATTGGTCGCATTTAATTCTTGACATTTTAATTGCACCGTAAAACTCTCGCCAATTTTAACTGCAACCACTTTATCATTGATAATTTCGATGTTTTTATGCTCTTTAATTAATCTCTCCAATTCTTCAATAATAATTGCAAAATATCCCGCCGTTGGATAATGGAATTTTGGTTTAGGAAGCTCTTGTGGACTCTCTGTAAAATTAGATAATAATGTTTCTGGATAGTATAGAGGGACCCAAGGTATTCTATGGTATTGCGCACAGAGTTCTGGGTTCTTTGATTCTAGTATTTTATCTAAATACGGAGCAATTAGCATTTGGTGTAATGTCTTCCCGTGATTGGCTTCCGAAACAATTGCAAAATCTGTATTCATGAACTCTTGCGATGGATTTCTCTTATTGGATGCGTGTAGCGACCTATCTCCATTGACAATTATTTCTAGCTCCGCTTTGATTTTTGTTTTGGTGACCTCATCAAATTCCGATAAAACTGCTAACGAATCTGCAAATAAAAAATCATCTACCATCTCACCATTGAAGTACATCTGGGGCGTGCTCATTTCATTTACCTCAATATGTGATTCTATATATTTACGAATATGAGAATAAAATCTTCCAACGTCATTTCTTACATGAGCATCATATGTTTTGATGTCGCTTGTATTATCATTATTGTAAGAGAAAAAATCATACATAATGCGCCCAAAATCGAACTTTTGGCCATCAACTTTATTTCCTACTAAATGCGAACCCCAAAAAGGCAGCGGATTAATTAATCGTACTTGATTTCCCTTGTTTGCCAATTCCAATGCGCAAATCATTGCCCCTATATTATTACCTACGACTTCGAATCTTGCCATTCTACCTTTCTTTAACGAAGTATTCAATGAGAGTAACGAAATAGTCCAAATCCACCTTTTTTAAATTCTGATGGACAGGAATAAAAAATGCTTCCTCCCCATAGAAAACACTAGATTCAACTCCGTTAGATTGCATAAATACTTTTAGTTCGTCCCATTGTTTAAACTCGTCAAAAGTAAAAACATAAACTCCAGGATTAATAAATTCAGTTAAGTTGAAAAATGATTTCGCACCGAGCAATCCGAGTTCCTTTTCTAAATATTTATAATTACTGTGTCGTTTTTTGATTAACTCCTCTTTTGAAAAACAAGGCCCTAATAGTGAATCTTTTAAATATTGTATTTCTGACAGGGTCAGATCCTCTTGAATATTATATTTATCACTATGTAACAATGCCCCTCCAATTTGTAATGAAAAAACTTTAGGGAAACTGCAAATAACAAAATCTCCAATAGTTCCAACGGACTTTTCGGTGTTTTGAGAGAACAATCCATGAGCTACATCTTCAATTATTGGGAAATCAAATTGTGTTTTTAGCGATTCCAACTCTTCAAAAGGAAAACCAAACTCATGATTTACAAAAAGAACTTGTGTATTTTCCTCAATTTTCATCGACCAGCTGCAAAACTTCTCTATTTCACCTGTAACACAACCGCTGATGTATCGATTTCCTGATGTAGTAAAAATCGTCACACAATCTTCTTTTCTGAGGTTTAATTGCTCTAGAGCTAAACCGATGGCTTCTTTTCCCGAACGAGTTAAACAAATCTTTTTGTCGGGAAATAATGAGCTAAAAAATGACTCAAAATTTCCTTTCGAATGGTCAGTATACTTATCAAAAATTGAGAAGGGACCAATATTGTACTTCGGCCTATAAATTTGTTCGGAATCAATAATGAATTTACCTCGAATGTCCATCTACTTTTTTAAATTCACAAACATTTCAGAACCCAAACTCGGACAATACTCCACCATTCCTGCAAGAGCATCAATTGATTTCTCGTCTAGTATTTTTTGATCAATAATAGCTTGCATTTGATTGTGCGTAAATGGCTTAAAGGATATTGTTCCATCACTTTCAGTATTAAATCCAACAGAGGCAGCCAATTCATTCAATTGATCCAATGTAAAAATATTATGTTGTTGAAACCTTTTCTGAAATTCAGATTTTTCATGAACAGATTCAATAATGCCTGCCTTTACAGCTACTAATCTGTGAAATGAATTAGCATTTGGAACATTTACATGCACTATGGTGTTTTCATCCGCAACCTCATATAATTGCTGCATAAACTCTTGTTGATGGCTCAATTCATGCAACAATCCTGCACAAACAACAAAATCAAAATCACTAATTGTATCCGTTTTACCTTTGAAGTATTCGTTTACAACCGTTATTTTATCTCCATTCTGATGCTCTTTAGCAAACTGATTAGCAGCATCTATGAAGTTTTTTCCAGGATCAACAACAACGTATTTTTCAAAAGTATCTAGATAGCGAAACAACGGGTCGTATCCGCAGCCAATTTCCAAAATTCTAGGCGGGTTTAACTCTTCAATTATCCTAAGAATTGACTCTCTTCTATACCGCACCTGATTAGGTTCGTACGGATAATTTTCCGCATATTGTTTTTGATAATCGTCAATGTTTCTCATAGCTATATGCTTATTTCATAAACGTCTTGTATAACACTTCGAGCACCGAAACTTTCTTTGTTTTTAATAAGGTTCTCGTTAATATGGAATTTCCCTTCATCGATTGATGTGCCAAAATCTATATAATCTTTGTCTTTGTAAACAGTGCTTATGAGTTCGTCAACAATGATATCTAAACCGCCAAAATCTCTTCCAAAGGGAGTAGTTGAAATGTATTGGAAATGCGCAACTTTTTCAGTCTCAAATATCACAATTCCAGCCAATAATTCATCATTTAAATGAGACGTGAAAAGCTTGATGGAATTTGGAAAGTCTTTTTTTAATGACTTTAATTCAGCTAGAGAGTGTGTGGGTTTAGAATCATATTTTTCATCTAATAACGAAACCATCATCTCATAAAATGCACTTAACTCGTCAGATTTTTTTACCGTTACTCCTTCTTTTTTAGCCCTAGATATCATTGCTTTTCGGCCCTTAGAAGTCTTTAATTTATCTTTTGGTAATAGAACCACCGAGCATGCTCTAGAAATTAGGTTTCCGCCTAAAACATAGATTGCATATAAGTCTTCTTCACTTGGAAATTGATGAAAAATATGTGGCACTGCTTTATAAACAAGCTTCGAAAATCCAATCTGAGTGCAATATTCAATAATGGCCTTTAAAACTTCAACTGTATTTATTGCCCTAGAATCTCTGCATAGTATAAGACCTCCATATGTCAAGCCCTGATGGGAATAAAGCGAATTTTCTTTTTCGTTTGCAGGGAGAATAGCTAATAGCTTATCATCACGATACACCATCAAAGAATGGTCATCAAATCTATCGGAATGATAATCCATAAAACCCCTATTGAACAGAAACATTCCATTCTTAGCATTTTTCACAAATTCGTTCCAAATAACTTTATTGGATGAATCATATCGGATAACCTTAATCATTTCCCGCTTTAAAATCCTCGTAATTTCTTATGTAATCTTGTTCTGAATAACTTTGGGAAGCTAAGCTAAGTAAAACGGCATTATGAGAGAATTCCATAGTATGCCAAAATCTTGCAGGAATATAGAGTCCTTTGCGAGGGGAGTCTAATTGAAATTCGCTTTTATTTCCATTTCTATCTTCAGTTCTAACCGAAATAATTCCAGCAACGGCTACTAAGACTTGTATTAAATCTCGATGCGCGTGCTTTCCTCGAATAACATGATGCGGAGTATAGTAGCTCCAAAATGCACGTTTTATTTCGAAAGGAATATTTTTTTCAACATCAGCGACACTTATGTAACCCAGTTCAGGTTCACCGATGGATGGAAATTCAATAATTGAAAGTTCGTTCTTCATGATTCCTTTCTTTCAAAAACGATAATTTCAAAGTTAAAGATTTGCAACTGACTTTGAATGCTTGCAATCGCTTGTTTATTTTTCTGAGAATCTTTAGATAATTCTGTAAGCTGTTTTCTCATATTCTGTTCTTGTTTTCTGAAATCTTGGAGGGCAACTACAGCCTCTTGTTTCCCCCATTTATGAAATAATTGATTAGGGCCCAATACTTGAGTTATACCAACCAAATCATAGTTTTTATTGGCAAAATTATCGAACCAACCAAAAATTGTTTTATCCGCCTCGGCTTGCGTTAACCAAGAAACTGGATGTCTAAAATATACGAGGAATTTAGGCATTGCATCTTCAACATCTGCAATAAACTCCCTTTGAAATTCAATTGCTTCAGGAGTCTTATCAACTATGTAAGCAACGTAATTGTGCTTTGATACGCCTCTTCTATCTGAATAGAAAAAGATTTGAGGCTCAGATCCAAAAACAGCAATTTTATCTTCCGGTGCTGAATGCTCCTTAATTAAATCTCCAATAATTTTAGCTTCAGGAAAAGGATTTTGACCGTAAACTGTCCTCAAAATATTTGTCTCATCGGGGCTTGTGTAGTAATTAATTATTCTAGCATCATCACTTTGCTGCATCCAATGATGAACAAAGGTAACTGCAAATATCGCAAAGCCGATATGTTTTAAATATTGGGACCTACTGTACTTTTGAGCTAATTCATTTACTGCATATACACAGGATCCAATCGCAACGGCAACTGCGGGCATTAAATACAACCAGTAATGACCATAAAACCTTAGTCCGGGAGTAATTGACAAAAAAGACAGTGCGAAAAACAATAATAGCATTAGCTTTTTATGCCAAGACTGTTTTGTAAACATAGTAAGCGCCAAACCTCCAAAAGCTAAATATATCAACCACATTATGTTGCCAGAAATGTTGGTATACGCATGGTTAAATAGACTTTTGCCCTGGGGCTCCCAATCGATACCGCCAACATAGGATTGGGGGTAAGTATACACCCAATAAATAAACTCATCCCATGCTCCTTGGCTAGCTATTATTCCTGAGACGATTGCTATAGGAAGTATAGAGCCAATAGTAAATATTGACCCCGAAACAAAAGCACTTTTCCAATCTAATGATTTGTTTAACATATAATGCCCTGTTACTGCTAATCCTCCAAATAGCATAAAAAATGCGCCATTCTGCTTCACCAATAGAGAACAACTTAAGAGTATTCCGCTAAAAAAATAGTGCTTCATACTCTCTTTTTCTAGCCCCTGAAGCAGAACCAACAGTCCAGCGCTAACAAAGAACGCTACTAAATGTTCTGATTGTGTCGTAAATCCAGATGCAAATGGATTCAAGGAAAGAAATGAAAATGCTAAAGCAACGACGGCAGCCGTGGTCCTATTGAACCATAACCAAGCCACTTTAAACATAAAATATATAGTCGCCAAATTTACCACCAGCATCCCTATATGCATTCCTTTTAGCGTAGCGCCAAATATTGCTACAAGCAAAGCGTAGCAATAGTATATTCCGGGGAGTTTCATTTCATAAAAGTCAACATACGGAATTTTTCCATCTAGGACCAATTGTCCAAAATAAGCATATGTTCCCTCATCACGCTCGAAAGGAACGTTGATGAATTTCCATCGGATAATTAAAGTAATTAACATAACCACAGCTAAACCAACCCAAGCAAAGTCTAGTTTGTTGAGAATAAACTCTTTTTCTTTCGTCTTTTCTATGTGCGAAGATGAAACAGTCTCAATCTTTTGTGATTTCTTTCTAGCCATAAGGACCTTCTATCCGTGACAATGTTTAAATTTCTTACCACTGCCACAAGGACAAGGTTCGTTTCTTCCCACTTTTTTATCTACTCTCACGGGTTGGGCTTTTGGTGCATCCTGCTTTGGTTTCGCCTGTGCGCCTACTTGTGCAGAACTTCCTCCAGAATATTGTGGAACTTCTGTTTTACTTGTTTGGATATTGTCTAAGTTATTTCGCTGCTGCTTTGGGGCTTCCTTGACTAAATTAGGATTCCTTGCTGGCAAATTAGCTTTTACTAAGAAAGATGTAATCTCACGATTCACTTCCCCCAGCATTTTCTTAAATAACTCAAACGATTCAAATTTGTAGATTAAAAGTGGATCTTTTTGCTCGTAAACAGCACTTTGCACAGATTGCCGTAAATCATCCATTTCTCTCAAGTGCTCTTTCCAGGCATCATCAATCTTTCCTAGAGTAGTTGACTTCTCAAGTGCAACCGATAGCTCAGCACCTTCTGATTTATATGCTTTTTCTAGATTTGCCGTTACCTGAATTGCATTACGACCATCAACAAAAGGGACTACAATATTCTCGAATGTATTACTTTCATCTTCATAAACATCTTTTACCACTGGATAGCCAGAAGCAGCGATTTGCCTCGCTTTGTTCAAATAATTTGAATAGGCCTTGTCATAAACTTTTTCAGTTAGTTCGCCCTCTGATACTTTCATGAATTCAGACTCAGTTACCGGAGATTGTATCGATAAATATTTCAATAGATCGAGCTCGAAAGCGGTATAATCTCTTGCTCCATGATTCTCAACAACAACCGATTCTCCTACATCGTACATTGAGTTAGAAATATCTAGTGATAATCGACTACCGTGAAGAGCGTGACGCCTTTTATCATAAACAACTTCCCTCTGCGAATTCATTACATCATCGTACTCTAGTAATCGTTTACGCTGTCCGAAGTTGTTCTCTTCTACCTTTTTTTGCGCACGTTCAATTGATTTCGAAATCATAGAGTGCTGAATTACCTCACCCTCTTCTAAGCCCATTCTATCCATCAATTTGGCAATTCTATCTGAACCAAATAAACGCATTAAATTGTCTTCAAGAGAAACGAAGAATTGGGATGATCCTGGATCTCCTTGACGACCAGCACGGCCCCTTAGCTGTCTATCAACCCGCCTAGACTCATGTCTTTCTGTGCCCACAATAGCAAGACCTCCCGCTTCTTTAACACCTTCTTGTAATTTAATATCCGTACCACGACCAGCCATATTAGTGGCAATAGTTACCGCTCCAGCAACACCAGCAGAAGCAACCACCTCTGCCTCACGTTGGTGAACTTTTGCATTTAAAATTTGATGCTTTATACCTCTCATTTTAAGCATTCTTCCGAGCAATTCGGAAATTTCTACGGAAGTTGTACCAACCAAAACTGGTCTACCCTTTTTCGTAAGATCGACTACTTCATCTATTACCGCATTATATTTTTCACGCGTAGTTTTGTAAACCATATCATCGCGATCATCTCTTTGAATAGGCCGGTTTGTTGGTATTACTGTTACATCTAATTCGTAAATTTCCCAAAGTTCACCTGCTTCAGTTTCGGCCGTACCAGTCATCCCGGCCAGCTTATTGAACATTCGGAAGTAGTTCTGTAATGTAACAGTGGCGTAAGTTTGCGTTGCGGCCTCAATTTTTACATTTTCTTTCGCTTCAATGGCTTGGTGTAATCCGTCAGAGTAGCGTCTACCGTCCATAATACGACCTGTCTGTTCATCAACAATTTTTACTTTATTGTCCATCAACACATACTCCGTATCTTTCTCGAAAAGAGTGTATGCTTTAAGTAATTGATTAACTGTATGAATTCTCTCAGATTTAATAGAATAATCTTGAAGCAACTCATCTTTCTTTTCCAGCATTGCTTGCTTCTGCATATCAGATTTCTCGAGTACAGCAATTTCGGCTCCTATATCAGGCATTATAAAGAAATTATCATCTTCACTTGAATCGGTAATCAATTCAACACCTTTATCTTGGAGTTCAAATCCATTTGTTTTTTCATCAATCGTGAAAAACAACTCTTCGTCAACCTTAGGCATCTCTTTTGAGTTGTCTTGCATATAATAGTTCTCCGTTTTTTGGAGCGTTGCTTTTATGCCAGGTTCACTGAGGTACTTAATAAGTGCCTTATTTCTTGGTAACCCACGGAAAGCTCTTAACAATGCCAAGCCTCCTTCTTCGTGCATCTTAGACAATTCCTTCTTTTCTGAAACCGTAGATGAATCAGCAGCCAATTTACGTTTCGCATCAACTAGAACGGTGTTCACAAAGTCCCTCTGTGCTTTAACAAGTTTTTCAATTTTAGGTTTAAGTTGATTAAACTCGTGTTTATCTCCTTGAGGTGTTGGGCCTGAAATAATAAGTGGCGTTCTTGCGTCATCAATCAGTACAGAATCTACCTCATCTACTATTGCGTAATTATGCTTTCGTTGCACTAAATCTTCTGGTCGGTTAGCCATATTATCTCTCAAATAATCGAACCCAAATTCATTATTTGTTCCATACGTAACATCTGCTAAATAAGCCTGCCTTCTTTGAGGAGAATTTGGTTGATGCCGATCAATACAATCTACCTTCAATCCATGAAATTCGAATATGCTGCCCATCCATTCCGAATCTCTTTTTGCTAGGTAATCATTTACGGTAACCAGGTGCACTCCCCTTCCGCTTAATGCATTTAGATAAACTGGCAATGTAGAAACTAAAGTTTTCCCTTCTCCTGTTTGCATTTCTGCTATTTTACCTTGGTGTAAAATAATCCCCCCAATTAGCTGAACATCATAATGAACCATGTCCCAGCTTATTTCGACACCGGCAGCAAGCCATTTGCTCATCCACCTTACCTTGTCTCCATCAACTACAACGCTATCTCTTCTTGCCGCAATATCTTTATCCATCTCGGTGGCAGTAACTTCAATGTAGTCGTTTTCATGAAAACGCTTAGCTGTTTCTTTTACTACAGCAAAAGCTTCTGGCAGAATTTGATCTAAAATCTCAACTACTTTTCCGTCAATTGTTTCATCAATGGTATCTATTTCGTTATAGATATCTTCTTTTTGAGCAATATCTAATGAAGGATTTTCTTCAATTTTAGCTCGAAGAGCGTCTATTTTTTCTTGCTCTAACTTTAAGTGCTCTTGAATTTTGGCTTTTAAATCATTAGTTCTCTCCCGCAATTGATCATTCGATAAACTCTGCAAGCCAGAGTAAGCAGCATGAATTTGCTCAACAATTGGTTCTGTTTCTTTTATATCTTTATCGTACTTACTACCAACAAATTTTTTCAGGAACCCTGTAATTGTATCTAACATATTATCTCTTTCTTTTTCTCCTCTCGGAGGCGAGCAAATTTACTCAAATTACGGCAAAAAAAAAGCCGCTCTTATCGGAGCGGCTTTCTGTATAAATTGTTTCTTTCTAATATTCGTCCTCATTGAAGAAAAAATCTTCTTTTGTAGGATAATCTGGCCAAATCTCTTCAATATTATCATACTGTTCTCCCTCATCTTCAATTTCTTGCAAATTTTCGACTACCTCTAAAGGAGCTCCCGTTCTAATTGCAAAATCGATAAGTTCATCCTTATCTGCCGGCCAAGGCGCATCTTCCATGTAGGAAGCTAATTCTAATGTCCAATACATACTTTGTAAGGTTAAATCCTTTAATCTGAACGCAAAAGTAAATTTTTTGTTTTCTTACACAAGAAAATTTTCACTTTTCATAAAACCCTATTAAAATCTAGGCTTCCAAGGTGTTTCTTCCACCTTTAGCTGCTCTGTCAAGAGCCTTGCCGCAACGAAAAGATAGTCGGAAAGACGATTTAAATATTTGATCACCAATTTAGCAACAAATTCGTTTTGATTAAGCTCTATCGAAATTCTTTCTGCTCTTCGGCAAACGCATCGTGCAATGTGACAAAAAGACACCGCCTGATGACCTCCTGGCAGCACAAATGATTTCATTTCAGGCAACAAATCATTCATGAAGTCTATTTCTTTTTCTAAAAACTCAACATCAGTTTCTAGCAAATCGGGAATTTTCATTTTTGACTTTTCTGGATCTGATGCTAACGATGACCCGATTGTAAATAATCTATCTTGTATTTCTAGCAGCGTTGCTTTCATTCGATTATCAACTTGCTGATCTCTAATTAATCCTATATAGGAATTAAGTTCGTCTACGGTTCCATATGCCTCTATTCTAATATGATTCTTAAACACCCGTGTTCCCCCTATTAAAGAAGTTTTACCAGCATCTCCTGTTTTTGTATAAACTTTCATAGTGATTGACTTACTTTTACAGCTTTCAAAGTAAATGAACATTTCACTACAAAATAAAGTTCCCCAAGTCTTTTTAATAATTTTTTTAGCCTTTATATGTGGAAGTTCTTTTTTAATGATGAAAAGAGGTCTTATTGCTTATTCAGCTGATGAAATGGCTGCACTAAGAATTGTGATTGCATGTCTTTCTCTTTTGCCTTTTGCGATCAAAAGCATCAAAACACTTTACTCTAAACATGGCAAATGGATACTAGTAGCTGCTTTAGCAGGAAATGGAGTCCCTGCTTTTCTATTCGCTTATGCTCAAACCGTTATTAGTAGCAGTCTCTCGGGCATGCTTAACTCCCTCACGCCTTTGTTTGCCTTGCTAATTGCTGTACTATTTTTTAATGTTCCCGTTAAGCCTATAAAAATTATAGGAGTGCTTATTGGCCTAGCGGGAACCATTGCACTCGTTTATACTTCTAATTCTGGAGCTGGAGATTCTAATTATTGGTATAGCTTATTGGTTTTAGGGGCAACCGGGTGTTATGGTTTAAGCGTTAACGTTTTAAAAGAAAAATTAGCCGAATTAAATGCTGTAACAATCACTTCTTTGTCCTTTTTAACTATCGCGCCACCTTGCCTTATCTATTTATTAGTAGCAACTCGCACAATAGAAACCATCCAAACACCGGCAGGGCTTAACAGTTTGTGCTATATAATTTTGCTTGCGGTTTTTGGAACCGCTCTAGCTGTTGTATTGTTTAACAAGCTCATAAAACACACCTCGTCAGTTTTTGCATCATCGGTTACTTATTTAATTCCAATTGTGGCCGTTTTTTGGGGGTTTCTAGATGGGGAGGTGATTACATGGATACAATTAGGGTTGTTTACTATAATTATAAGCGGTGTTTCTCTCGTGATGCGGAGCGATAACCCAACAACTTGACTTTTATAAAAAATCGCTAACTCCGCTTACAATAGCTATAAAACAAGATTTCATAGCAAGACGTCTTAACCAATTACTCCCAAAAATTGCCAGCTGTGTTTGGCGGGTTTCGTTTTGGATGTAGATAAAAAGTAAGCTGCTTCCTAGCTTTCTAGCGAAGCTAAGCTTCTCTTTCTTTAGAAAATACCTTAGTTGGGCTGTAAATTTATAAAGTGAGTTTGTAACCACGCTTAAAAACGGGTAAATCAGAAGAAAGTACCATAGAATGTAATTTAATTGAAAAATGGAAGGCAAGATCCTTCATTTTAAAAATTGACCGCTTACTGTTACAAGCTCAGCAGAATAGAGATGAAACACCCAAAACTTAAAAAAACAGTTAACTGGATTAATTGATAAATAGTTAAAACTCTCTGACCGAACGAATGTGGCCGGTGTAAGACATAGGGTCGTCAGCCACGCTACCAGTATCGAAATTTTGATGCCACGCAGTTTGGCTATTCTCCTCCGTAGAACTCCAATATTCGTCCGCAGCAAAAAAACCAATTGATGCTTTTTGGAGGTACATTTCATTTAATTCGTATTTTGTGGGCATTCGCCAATCCATAAATATTTGCCCATCTGTACTATGGTTTGATGGATTGCTAATCATATTTTGTGCTTCATAAAGATCGGTGGATCCTTGATCAAATATCTCGGCTACTAGCCCATGTTTCCCATCAGATGATATTCTAAAAACATAACCGCCCAATTCTGGCCAAAAGCCTATTGTATAGATTGGCTCCGTATAGCTTGAATTTACAATGTACGGATCACTTGTAGTTCCTGTACCTGTAATTGCAACATTCGTTCCAGCAATTGTAACCCCCCCTTGGCCATCTATCCCAGGTGGTCCGGTGGGTCCGACTGCTCCAGTAGTTCCATCTGCTCCGGAAGGTCCAGTGGGTCCGACTGCTCCAGTAGTTCCAGCAGCTCCGGCAGGTCCAGTGGGTCCGACTGCTCCAGATCGGAAGAG